>JBEKPE010000193.1:0-2587 GCA_049521055.1 Bathyarchaeia archaeon | reverse complement strand
TTAAAATGCAGAAAACCGGCGACCGTACTCCTACAGGTATCTCCGGACTTGACGAGATTCTTGGGGGCGGGTTCCCTCAGGGTAGGGTTTTGTTGGTACTCGGTGAACCTGGTGCTGGAAAGACAATATTCTGCTCTCAGTTTCTCTTTAATGGAATAACAAAGTACGGAGAGAATGGCCTAGCCGTTAGCATGGAGGAGAACAGAACTCACTGGGATTGGGAGATGAATCAGTTCGGCTGGAACTTTAGTTCCGTCGAGAAACAGGGCAAGTTCTCTTTCGTCGATGCCTCTCCAATACGCGCGATCCCCGGAGAGGTGAAGATTGGCAAGCTGACTATTGGGCGGCAAGATTTCTCATTGCTAAGTCTACTTGAGCTAATTCGAAACAATGCGAAGTCAATAAATGCGAAGAGGATCGTTGTTGACCCAGTATCGTTGCTGATATTTCAATACCCGGACGAAACTCAACGCCGGAGGGCTCTGCTGGATCTAGTTGAGGCTATGACGGAAACAGGCGCCACATGCATCCTGTCCTCTGAGCTGAGGAGGGTTGGTTTGAAAGGCCGAACATTGCAAACTGAAGAATACCTAGTACACGGAGTGGTCCTCATGCAAACCATTGCTGCAGGAAGAACGATGGAACGCACAATCCAAGTGGAGAAGATGCGTGGGACCCAGATTGATCGACAGCCCAGGCCTTATAGGATTACCGAGAAAGGAATTGAAGTATACCCGAGAGAAAGCGTGATCTAGGCGGCGTAACCTAGAGAAAACTCACTTTCTCGTTCTTCTTCGACTAGCGGTTCGGCTTCGGCGCGTACTAACGGGAGCGGATGATGTTTCAGGAACCGTAGTCTGAGCGGGCTCGGGTTCGAGAGGTGCCGGTGGAGGTGTAGTAAGCATTGTCCAACCGATCCACCCGGAAATCACAAGAACTAGAAGTACAAAGAGCAGGACTGGAATCCCTACCGCCCAGTCATGCCAGAACTGTGGTAGACCGATAACTGGAGCGAAGAAGGCGACCAAGTAGACGATGGCGACGACGATGGAGATCAAGAAAATTACAAAGCCATAGCTTTGGTCTTTGCTCATTGGGCGGTCACGTTCTGATTGCGAATACTTGCTGAAGCAAATATAAGCTTTGAGAAATTGGTGGAGGTTCTTCGAAACCTCAACCGATCTGCTTGTAACCGGGTCTCTGGCTGACCAGGGTTGGCAACTTCAACGGCATCGAAGGGTAGCCTTTCGTAATGGCGGCTACGTCCTCAGCTATCTCAGGCACTGTTGAGTTGTACTGTTTTCCGTCTCTACGCCTCCGAACCGCGACGACATTTCCCTCTACCTCTCGCTTACCGACCACGGCGACGTAAGGTATCCAGTTCAATTCAGCGTCCCTTACACGTTTGTCGACGCTTTCGTCACGGTCATCAATGTCGGCCCTAACATTGCGCGCAACTAATTGACTCGCGGTTTCAGTTGCAAACCGCACGAACTCTGGTCTTAAGGGGATGACACGTACTTGAGTCGGAGACAACCACAATGGAAGGCTAGGTTTCTCCTGTTTAGCTTCCGTCCTCGCGCATTGGTCAAGGATGGTGAATAGATAGCGTTCCACGGAACCGATAACTGCGGTGTGGATGATCGGCGGAAACTCTTTCTCGCTTCGTTCATTGACGTAGGTTATTCCAAAACGTTTGGCGTTACCAATGTCAATTTGAAAGGTAGCGATCTCCCTCGGCCGCTCAAGCTCATCTATGATGTGGTATTCAATGTTCAATACCCAATAGTAGATTCCTTCTGGCACGAAGTTGAGTAGCGCGGGTTTGCCTTCTCGTTTCACCAGTTTCATAACGTAGTCTTTGTTCGCGTCGAGAAAACTCGATGTAATGTTGTACACGGATACGTAATCTCTGCCAAGTTTCCCTATCTCTTGGTAGATTACTTCGTGGAGTTTGAGCGTAACCTCCATAGCTTCTTTGATATTCTTGCAATAGATGTGGCAGTCAGGCATGTGCAATTTCCTTAGGCGAAAGGATAGAAGAAGTTCCCCGCTCTGTTCGAGTCGGTAGGCGTCGGCGACTTCAAAAGTGCCGAAAGGCAAGTGACGGTAACTGAGCGACCAGTTTCGTACTGCTGAGAATTGTTGATGGCACGCCGCATATCGCATGACTAAGCTCTTATTTTCTGCCTCAAGCCTGTAGAGTCTAGACCCGAAAAGATCTGCATGCTCCTTTACTGCTGGCACCGACAGGTCGAACATGTTAGTGCCCTTGACCTGTAGGATTGGGAGCCCGACGGCGTTTACTGCGTCCCACGAGTATTGGCTGATTAGGTCGAAAATCATGACGCCCTCTGGGCTGTAGCGCATATGTCCGTGGTCCGAGAAGTTCTCCCATTCGATCCCAAATTTCTTGCAGTATTCAAGATACTTGGGTGTTCCACCTGGCAGACCCTTCTTTAACGCCTCTTTTTCGACTAAGGTCCTGAATTCTTCTTCTCCATCCTTGAACGAATATTCGTCAGGTTCGTGCAAGTTCCCGTCGAGGTCCAAAACTTTGTAGTAGGTTTTGATGGGAGGGGCTTCG
>JBEKPE010000192.1:0-2679 GCA_049521055.1 Bathyarchaeia archaeon | reverse complement strand
GCCACAAGGTTTTCGGCCGTGACAATCTCGGGTAGGACTGAGGTAGTGACCGCAATCGGATTTGTTGTTTTCACTCCTCGTTCTCAACCCCCAAGGGCTTGTGCGTTTAGCGCGTTCTGAAGGGTTATCAGCTCTGCGTTCATCCAATCTTGGAATGATACGTCTGGTGGCTGGATCGTTTCTGTTATCGCGACGATTGGAATTCCTTTCGCGGCTGCCATGGCCTTGATGTTCTGTGTAAGCGGTGTTACAGTTTGAGCATTGTAAACGAGAACACTGAAGTTTCCGTTTTGGATCAGCTGTTGAAATTGCACGACGCTCTGAGCAGACGGATCGTTTCCTTCCGCGACAGCTTCCATAAATGCGGGAGGAGAGACAAGGTTCAGGCCTGTGGCGTTAGCTACATACACAAAGATATCTTCAGTAGCCGCCACTCTCGTGCCTGCGAACTGCTGTCTGATTTCGCTGATCCTCGCATTATATTGTCCTAGTGAAGCGTTCAAGCTAGCATACTGTTGCGTAAAGTATCCCGTGTCCCCTGGATCGATGGAGATTAGGTCCAAGTACATTGCTTTCACTGTATCGTTCACATAGTATGGGCTGTACCAGAAATGCGGATTGTCTCCCGCTTTCTTGCCGAGAAGGTCGGCCACGTTTAGGACTACTTGATGTGGTGAGTTGCTTGCGGCGATTAGTTTGAGCGCCCAGTCGTCGTATCCCGCTCCATTAACGACTACAAACGCAGCGTTTGCGATCGCTTGTGCATTCTGACTATTGCTCGAGTATTCATGGGGATCTGCATTGGGATCTGTAACTATGCTCAACACTTGAGTCCGCGAGCCGCCTAGTTGCGATATTAGACTGCCCCAAAAATTCTCGCCTGCGACGACCGATATCTTCGAAGCCTGATACGTTCCCGCTTGGGTCGTTTGAGTTGATTGCGTGGACTGGTTCTGGTTTGTGAGATAAAGACCAGCAAAAGTAGCTGCCGCCAGAATAATAACGACCAACGCTGCCGCAATACCCATTAGTTTCTTTTCCATTGCTCATTCGACCTGTTAGGATGTTTTCTTGTTCTACTAGAACTGAGTTAATAAACATTGGAAATTAGTTATTAATTTTAGTTATCGGTATGACCTATTGGTTATTAATCGCGGCTTCGGTTTATCATAAGAGGCGTGAAAATTCTTGAAACATCCTTCGGAAGCACGATGGTCAAGATGATGTCAAAGACTGTGCACGGCAACGTATTCCAGATAAATGTAAAGCCCGAGACGGTAGGGCAACGTGGTCTTCCCAAATACCCGACTCAGCGGGCCCTGGTCACTCGTTCCGGTTTGGATGGCGATTTTAATCGGTGGAGGCACGAGGAGGCTCACGATGATTTAGCGATGGCAATTCTACTCATACCCTTGGAGACTATTGAGGAGCTTCAAGGGGAGGGTTGGCCGATTAAACCGGGAGACATAGGTGAGAATTTCACAACCGAAGGGATTCCCTACAGTTCGTTCGCCCCGGAAAGCATTATCAAATCGGGGAGGCCGTGATCAGGATTACCAAACCCTGCGATCCGTGCAGCAACCTATACGCCCTCCCAAACATTGGAAAGGACAGAGACATTGTCAAAGCCCTGTACAACAGAAGGGGATGATATGCCAGCGTGGAAACGGAAGGATGGGTCGCGAAAGGCGACTCCATAACCGAAGTAGCCAGTTGAGAGCCAATTCCTAAACGTCATTCTTTCGGTCGTCAAGCCGGCGGAGTAGGATTCAGGAGATGACCGGTGATTTTCACGAGCAATTGAGAAACGAAGGAGTTCGACTTCAGGAAGCCCAACTCTAGGCGTCGCGTTATATCGGTGGGATTGCTAGAGTGTGACAAGTGATTTCGCGTGATCACTGATCGGTACGTGGTGGGTGTTGACGGCGGAGCAACCAAAACGCTCGCTTTGATTGGAACGACAACTGGTAGGGTTCTGGGAATGGGAGCGGCTGGCTCTTCAAACTACCATAACATAGGCGAGCTTGCAGCAGGAAAAGCCATCAAGACCGCTGTTGCTAGAGCAAAGAAGCAGACAGGTCTCGTTAGGCGGAAAATCGGCACGGCGGTAGTCGCTCTGGCGGCAGTCGACTCTACTGAGGACTTCCGTGTAGCTCGGCGTTTTGTCCGGCGGGCAAACGTGGCTGAAGAGAGCGTAGTGATTCACGACTCGGTAGCTGCTCTGTACGCTGCAACTCAAGGAAGACCTGGCGTAATTGTAAACTCGGGCACAGGATGCTTCGCAGCCGGAGTCAACCAGGCTGGAGAATATGTGAGGGTGGGAGGATGGGGGTATATGATCGACGATAAAGGAAGCGCTTTCGACATTGGAATGAAGGCGATTACCATGGCCTTCAGAATGATGGACGGTCGCACACCGCCCACTAAGCTGACAACTCTTCTGAAAGGTAGACTAGGAGTGAAGAGGTTCGATGAAATTCTCGATATTATTTACGCGAATAAACTGGGCGTTGAGGAGATTGCTCGTCTGGCTCCGTTGGTATCTAAGGCAGCGAGCAAGGACAAGGTCTGCAGACGAATCTTGAATGAGGCAGGGACGTCACTTGCCGAGTTAGCCATCACAGCAGCGAGACGACTGAGGATGACGAACCGCCCATTTCAGCTTGCTACGGTTGGAGG
>JBEKPE010000191.1:0-2825 GCA_049521055.1 Bathyarchaeia archaeon | reverse complement strand
GATCTATGCAATGCAAGGAACCACGCTTTACCTACTCAGACTCGAGCATAGAAAAACCGTCTACGACTAACCCACTCGGGGCCCTCTTACTTGCCCTCGCCCACTTTGACCAATCTCCGCTAAGCGTACCGGACCAATGACATTGAACTCATACACAAATACCTAGGCGCAAGATTGGGTTTCGTTTCGAAAATCCTAGGCGCCATCCTCATCGCAAAGTAGCCACGGGGCTACGTGGGCTCATGCGATGAGGGCCCGTCAAAATCATATTACTTTCTCGTAGGTTGCTGAATGTTACTCGATCAAGGTTTGAAATTGCTCTATCGTCAAGCCTGCTTCGCTGATTATCGCTCTCAACGTGCCTCTTGGCAGTTCCTTGTAGTTGGGTATCGAGATCCTTCTATGAGGGGGTTCTTTGCGCCTTAGAACAATGTGGCTGCCTTTCTGGTGGTCAAACACATAGCCAAGTTTCAAAAGGGCTTTGATGACTTCTTTGGCTGAAAGGACTGGAAGTTTAGGCATTTAGTTCAACTGTTACGATCTCCTCGTGTATTGAAGGAGGGACGGGCTCATCGTGCTTTCGCAGGCTTTCAATATACGCTTCGATTGCCTCTTTGACGTTCTGCAAGGCTTCGTCTCTCGTGTTTCCGCAGGATAAACATCCTGGGAGTTCTGGGACGGTGGCCGTGAACTTGCCGTCTTCGTCTTGCTCAACCAAAACTCTGTAACTTCTCTTCATTGGCTTCCGCATTTCATTACCTGTTAACTGTGTTATATTACTATAATCGGGGCCGTTGTTCGGCAGCATGACATTGAACTCATACACAAATACCTAGAAACCCGACTCGGTTTCGTTTCGAAAATCCTAGGCGCCATACTCATCGCAAAGTAGCATTACGAAGAATCATCCGGAACGGCTGCGGCAAACCTATGATTCGTTGGATTCATCGGGAAGTGTGAACCAGGTCTTTTCTCTAGTACGTTTCGACCTTCAGTTCAGGTATCCCTGCGAAATGCTTTCTGTTTCGGGTTAGCAGAGGCTCATTGTTCTGGATCGCAATACCAGCCAGCATAGCGTCTTCAGGGTCAATCTTAGTTTTCTCTTTGACACGTTGAGCGTAAATCATCCCCGCTTTGGATGCCGACGCTGCGTCTAAGGGTAAGTGAGGAAGCGATTCGAGTATGCCAAGCACCTTTTTCCTCTCCTCAGCAGATCTCACACTCAAACCCACTCCGATGTACAATTCAAAAATGGTCGGTGTCCCCACTAAAATGGAGGCTGAGGCGCTTGTTAGATCCTCGGCTTTTCGAACCGCACTTGCCTCGTTCTTCATTACATCAATTATGAAGGTCGTGTCGGCCAGCAAGTCTACTTCAGGCCTTCAGCCGTGCTAAGGATTCGTTGAGAACTTTGGGCTCTGGCGTCCTTAACTCGTTTCTCGATGCTGGCGGCCTCTGTGTTGGACACAATTCCCGCCAGCTCCAGAACCGTGCTTCCACGGGTTATTCTCTCTATGACCTCCGTGAAGCTTTCGCGAGGTTTCTTGAGCGCCTTCAGCATCTGATACGCCTCGTCCGAAATGGCTATGTTTTTGGTCCCCATGATTCGTCTGTGTGTGTATGTGTGTGCCACAATTTACGTATTGCTGCAACTGGACGAATAAATCTCCGGCATTCTTGGCGGAATCATATACCTATCCGCACTCCGCCTACTCAAAGCCGTGCGGCAGCATGACATTGAACTCATACACAAATACCTAGGAACCCGATTGGGTTTCGTATCGAAAATCCTAGGCGCCCTACTCATCGAAGTAACTTTACGGCAGTTCCGTAAATTCCAGCGGATTAGAATGGTTAGCTGAACGGGTTAAGGTCCAAAAGCTCTAGACCTACAATGCCCTCTCCATCCCCGTAAAAGAAAACGGCCATTCCGTCTTGTGATGCCTCTCCGACTGGCTTGTCAACGTGTCTGAATCTGATGTACAGATCCCCGTCTGGGTTGAGGTCAACCGCGAGTACCTTACTAGGTAGTTGAATTCTGTATTTGGCCCCAACTTTAGCCAGGATCTTCCTGAGGTCTAAGTCTAGAATCGTTTCAGGGGTTGTAATCCTCTGTGCCTCCTCTCTTTTGATCTCTGCTGGTGTTGGCCACTCGGGTTTACCGGTCCTGTTGGGTGTTATTCCGCAAAGCTGCTTCCAAGATCTCTTAGCAGTGCGAACGGGCTCGATCACTATTCCCTCGTCTTGTGTCTCTACCCTAACGACGGTCAGAGTCAGGTACCCTCCTCCCTCATCTTATCTAGACGCTGTTTCATCTCGGTAGGGTTGGAGTGCTCGGATCCAGTGCTAGCTAAGTCGGATGGGTTTGTTTCAGTTGCGAATCTCACGCATAGTTCTGCTAGGAGTCGGGTTTTCTCAAGGGTCTTCGAAGAATATTCCTGTGTAAAAGCTTGGCTTGCGGGGATTCCTTCAGCCTCGTAGCCATAGAAGGCAGGCCCTCTAACCCTCGCTAGTTCAGTGAGCATTTTCTTCAGCTCTTCCACATGATCAGCAAGGTAAGGAGGAAGCTTGGCCGCAGCGGTATTCATGGCTTCGCTCACGTCATGTTCGCGGGGGTATTCTATAGCTAGCCGCCTCAAGACTGCTTTCGTCGATAACTCCAATGCCTCTTGTGATCGTCTCACGCAAATCGCGTTCTTTCCATTTCTTAGCGCATCCTCGGCTTCTTTCAGTGACCATTGGGCACGTTCTGCATAGTCCTTCGCCATGTTGGTGCTCTTCATACCTCAATTACCTCATCTGGCCTTGCGTTAGGTTTGAGAATC
>JBEKPE010000190.1:0-2874 GCA_049521055.1 Bathyarchaeia archaeon | reverse complement strand
GGGGCAACCACGAAGCACCGTGGCGGAGGTAATGCGTTTCCTGACGAAATACGGTTTCGTGAAACGCATAGGTGCAACTGAGCCAGTGTTCACGAAGTCTAACGTCAAGTTCTCCCCGGGAGAATCGATTAACTTACTCAGATGCTTACCCAACCCGTAACGCTCTGAAGATGCGGCTTGGCATGTTTGGTAGCTAGAACGCTGCCGGGTTGAGTTTTCGTAGCGTCGATGGTTCTGGCATTATCGGTAGTCATAAAAGGGGAAACCTTACTGTTTTTTCTTGGTTAGTATGATTCACGGGAAGCACCTCATCACCGCGCTCATCTTACTCATTCCTCTCCTTTCTGCTGCTCAGGTCGTGCTGAGCCAGCAGTATTCAACCACAACCGTCACCACTCTCGCTACAAGCAGCCAGATGAGCACTGTAACGGTTGGAACGCAGACCTTAACCACATTTCAGGGGCAGGCGATACCGGTCTTCGCCGGGGCGGTGACCATACCTGGTACGCATGGTGTGTGTGGTGTGTACTTCGTGCAAGCTTTCAACGGCACGGCGAATGCGGTTTTGAGTGGGTCCGTTTCTGCGAACAGTAACGTTGATGTTTATCTGATGTCAGCGGCGGCGTTTCAAGCTTGGACCCACCAGGTCGTCGCCGGAGGAAATTGCTCCCCCGCAAGCCCAGTCGCAAGTCAAAAAGGGACAATGTCCTACAATTTCACGGTTACGATTCCTTCCGACGGCGTGTATGATTTAGTTGTGAATAACCTGTCGCACTCAACGGTTGTGGCGCAGGTGAACGCCAACCTCTCCGCATCCGCACCCACACAAGTCACGGAGGTCGCCTACTCGACCGTGACCCAACAAATGGTTCAAACCGTCATGCAAACCTCCACCGAAACCATGCAGCCATCCAGCAGCGGCCCCGACCCCACGACGCTCGCAGCCGTTGCCTTGGTCATAGTGATCATCGCAGCCGTAGCGTATTTTGTGATGAAGAAACGAGGTAAGACAGGAAAAAAGTAATTCCGAAGACTCCGCGATCCAAGAACGGTTGATGGATACTTCTAAAGTGTGCCGGTTTCTACCTGTGACCCCCTGGGGGGGCCTAGTTTTCTATGGCGCGTTGCTGGGTGTACTGTCCGTCACTTGTAGGCCCGCCCTGGAGCTATCGCAGAGCTAGAGGAAGGAATTTGGGAAGATATGCCGGCACTGGATATCCTGGCTTGATTCTGGCTGAAATGTGTACGGCCTTGGGACGGCAGCCATCTATCTCAGGGAACGTAGTCTTCGAGGAAGTGAACTTGAACGTCAAGAGGCTTCCTCTTGATCTCCTTCTCCAACTCTCTTTCCTTTCTTGCGAAGAGAGCGGTGGCTTGTTCAAGTTTTGCTAACCCTAGAACGTAACAGTCGGCGAGGGATATTGCCCGTTCACATTTGTACGTGCCCGCGGCCGCGTCCAACTCGTCGGACGCCGTTACCGATGCATATTGGGCTTTGAGGAACATGTCAGTGGATGCTCGTGCGAATGTTTGACCTTTTCGTCTGCAGAGCACATAGAAGAGTTCTGATAGGCATAGGCGATTGCAAAGAATCGTCCTGTCCTTTGGAGGAAAGATCTCTAACTTGACGACGTCGCCCAGCTTTTCTCCGAGAAAGTAGGCTAGGATAACACCTGAGTCAATCGATAACCTACCGGGCAGAACGCGCGATTCGCTCAAGACGCTTCGTCTCCCTCCCCCTCAAGGACTCAAGCTCATGCCAAGCCTCCCGATCCCCCCGCAAACCTCCAAACAGAGCTTCGAAGCGCTTTCTTGCCTCAGCCACACCCCGCATGTCTTGGATGAGAATCATTATGGCCTCGTCGAAGCTCACTCTGCGCCCTAACTTGGATTGGAGGCTCGCCACCACTTTGAACAACTCATCTCTCGTATTCTCATCAAGCTGAATTGTCGTCACCAAGGCTGGACACTACTATAGATCCTATAGTGGCCATGGTCAATATATTGATTTGTACACCTTCATCTTCTCATCGATGGATTTTCGGCCAACGGAGAGTAGGCTGCCGTTGTTGCTGAGTACATGGCTTCCGCGTTTCCCAACTTTAACCTGGCGCACGACAGTTGTGGCAGACAACATGCTATGGTTTTGAAAATCAAAACGGCCGAGACCCTCTCTCCACCATCCAAGCCTAACCACCCCTTATCCCTCCCGCTGAACAGCAGGAGCACGTATTGGAAATTGTAATGGAAAAGCAGAGTTGAGAGTGGATGATCGGAATTGGCGCATGGGAAGTGTAGGAGTTTGCTCCTCCTCACCGAAGAGGAGGCACGCCGCCTAAACGACGCCCTAACCCCCTACCACATATCAAAAAGTTTCATCATCCAAGAAGCCATCCAGGTGGGATTACAAACCCTAGACCTCACAAATATCCCCGGACGAAGAAGCAAGATACTCCAAATCCGCCTGCCCGCCGAACTCCGCAGGAGAGTAAGAGCACTAGCTAAGGAACGCCGCATCAGCCAACAAAGCCTCACCCGGCATTTCCTCTTCACATACCTCTCCCAGCTGGAAAGAAAGAGCACACCCCCAACAAAAACCGGAAATCACACAAGCAGAGGCGGTAGCCGTTGACGCCTAAATCAAAATACCATGAAAGCGGCCCGATTAGAATCGCGACCTCAGACGAAGACCAACCCGAACTTGAGCGATTGAAGAACGGAATCATCAAACTGCTCAAAAAGTTCGGAGGATACGAACCCGCCCTCGACGACATCCTCATCGAACAGATCGCATCATCCACCATCTACTGGAAAAAAGTCGAGAGATTCCTAGACACCGCCTCCGCAACCGAATACACATACGCGAGCATCGCC
>JBEKPE010000189.1:0-2875 GCA_049521055.1 Bathyarchaeia archaeon | reverse complement strand
AGGTCAGCGGCAAATCCAGCGAACATTATGGTGCCTTGACTCCTCCATATGCCAACTGCCTTCCTGGAAAACTTCGCGAACACATTCTCTTGGTTGAAGGCGATTTGCGATAGGGACTCCCAAACTACTAGGCTTCCCGCAGGCCATTGCGGCGCGGACTGTCCCATGGCTATGGATAGTTCGTTTAGGTTTGCGCTTTCCGCTTGGTATCTTTCAGTCGTCTTTGCACCCGCCTTCGCTGAGTACGAGTCGAATAGGACAACCGAATCCTTCGCCTCATAGTCTCTGATGCTCAGTCCTAATCGGTCAAACCGCTGCCTGAGCTCAGCAACCGGTTCGCTGGTGGCAAAATATAGCACATCTCCACCTGCTCTCAGGTATTCAGCGGAAACGTTGACGAACAGAGCCGTCGATTGTGAATCGGGATCGTAGAGAATGAGAATCGATCTACCGAACGGCACCTCACCAAGAAGCTCAGATAGAATTGGGATCTTAGCGCTTCGTGACTGGAACTGGCTGTTCTGTTCTCCCATAAAGCGATGCCAACCTCGCGATCTTCCACCAATTGCTTAGACCGATAGAAATGCTTAGCTTACTCACTTTCGCTTTGGATTCCTCAAGCTGTACGTACGCTGTGAAATACAGCATTGCTGAAAGGAGCTAAACCTACTTACCGCATTTCTGTGGGTTCTTCTCGAACTGTTGCTTACACGCGGCCGAACAGAAATAGAAATTTCTGCCCTCGAATACACTCGTGTATGTAGCGCCTTTCTCGACAACATTCATTTTACAGACTGGATCTACCGCCACTAATCTCACTTTTTGATTAATCGAGGCTCTTCTCCCTAAGAGTTTTTCCTACAACTTTAACTTGGGATCAGCCCAAGCATCTCGCGATAGGTCCGGACAATATACTGGATCAACTAAGAGCTGGATAAGAGAAAATTCGATGGCCAAAGACCCGATTTGCGGCATGTTCGTTGACGACAGGACCGCAACCATTACGCGGACTATTCGAGGGACCAAGTGGTATTTCTGTAGTGAAACATGCGCAATGACCTTTGAGAAACCCGAAGTCGAACTGAAGCGGCTCAGATTGTTGGCGGCGGTAGGCGTTTTGCTCGCCGTCCCGACGCTCGTGTTCACTTGGGTGCCGATTGCGGGACCAGTTGCGAATAACTACTTGCTCTTCATCCTAGCAACTCCCGTACAATTCGTTGTAGGTTGGAGGTTTTACAGGGGCGCTTACGACGCCCTGAGAAACCGGATGGGCAACATGGACCTACTAATCGCCATTGGCACGAGTGCTGCTTGGGCGTACAGTAGCATAGTGACATTTCTGCCTTCATTCTTCGGTACCACCGGTGTGTACTTCGACACGGCTGCAATCATCATAACATTAATCCTGCTAGGGAATTTGTTAGAGAATCGCACGAAACGAAAATCATCGGAGGCTGTCCGACGACTCCTCGACCTACAACCGACGACCGCGCACGTCCTGCGTGACGGAACTGAGGTTGAAGTTCCAGTTGAGTCTGTAAAAATCGAAGACATCCTAGTTGTCCGCCCTGGCGAAAGGATCCCCGTTGATGGGGTCGTGGTTGAAGGTAACTCGGCGGTGGATCAGTCTGCGATAACTGGAGAAAGCATTCCAGTCGAGAAAGGCGTTGGTGAGGAAGTCATTGGAACCACAATCAACACCTCAGGATTCTTGAAAGTTCGTGCCTCAAAGGTCGGGGCCGACACAGTACTTTCAAAGATTGTTCAATTGGTCGAAGAGGCACAGATGGCGCGAGCTCCCATCCAGCGCCTCGCGGACAGAGTTGCCGCCTACTTTGTTCCGGCGGTTATCGTAATCGCTGTGGGGGCCGGCCTTGGTTGGTACTTCCTTGGTGGGTTTACTCTGAACTATGCCATGCTTGCTTTCGTCTCGGTGATTGTCATCGCATGTCCCTGCGCTCTTGGAATCGCAACTCCGGCTGCAATAATGGCTGGAACCGCCAAGGGTGCTCAGAATGGTATCCTCATCAAGGGCGGAGAATACCTCGAGATGGCGCACAAGATGACGACTATCGTTTTCGACAAGACCGGAACGCTGACACTCGGTAAACCCTCAGTGACAGATGTAATACCCGTGGGAAATCACACGAGACAAGAAGTCGTTAAGCTTGCAGCATCTGCTGAGGAAGGGTCAGAACATCCGCTTGGACAAGCGATCGTCAACGCTGCGAGGAATGAACACATCGAGACCTCACACTTTTCCTCCTTCAAGGCGGTTCCGGGCGAAGGGATTGTCGTTCAAAATAGCGACCATGTCTTTCTCGTGGGAAACCGAAAGCTAATGTCGCAATATAATGTGAACCTTGAGGAGATAGAGACATCCATCTCCAAGCTGGAGGAAGAAGGAAAAACGGTGATGGTCTTGTCTGAGGACAAGGAACCGCTTGGAGTTATCGGTCTTGCGGACACGCCCAAGGATGATGCACCTGAAACAATAAGACAGTTGCAGAAAATGAAAATCCAAGTCGTTATGCTGACAGGGGACAATGCAAGAACTGCGAAGGCAGTTGCCAGCAAGTTGGGAATTGATCGGGTCGTGTCGGATGTTCTTCCTGAACAGAAAGAGCAGGTGATCCGTGACCTACAGAAGGAGGGTAAGGTGGTGGGGATGGTTGGTGATGGAATAAATGATGCTCCGGCTCTTGCGGCTTCTGACATAGGAATCGCGATCGGAAGCGGGACGGACGTAGCTGTTGAGACAGGGGGGATAGTTCTGATTAGGAACAAGTTGAGCGACATTGTGACGGCGATCAAACTCAGCAAGGCGACGGTTAGGAAGATCAAAGAGAATCTTTTCTGGGCGTTCTGCTACAAC
>JBEKPE010000188.1:0-2985 GCA_049521055.1 Bathyarchaeia archaeon | reverse complement strand
ACAGAAGTGTAAGCTGTTCCTACATACGATCCAAGTCAACCGTGGGGGATGGACCTTGTATTCTGGCCCTGGAGACGTTAGAAGCGTAGTCAAGGCGAGAGGCCGGTATTCCTCTAAGAGAGATTTCGGATCCCTTCTGATCGTAGGTGGTAGTGAAGTCTACTCTGGCGCTCCAGCCTTGGCTGGAATGGCCGCCTTAAGGACGGGCGTCGGTTTGGCTGTTATCGCCGCGCCGAAATCCGTTGCTCCTACTATACGCGGATACTCCCCAAACCTCATAGTGCATGCACTGAACAGCGACGTAGTCAACTCTGAACAGATCGAACAACTCTCTAAGTTACTTGAGGCATCTGACGCTCTCGTCTTGGGCCCGGGGATCGGACGGGCGCCCGAAACCGTTCAAGTAATCCCCCTGATCATCAAGGAAGCTCGTAAATTGGGCAAGCCAGTACTAATTGACGCCGATGCAATCCGAGCGCTCACCCAAGCAATGGAATCGCTCAAGGGCGTACTAATCACGCCTCACGCGGGCGAGTTCAAAGCAATTTCCGGATTGGAGACTCCTGAATTAGGGCGGGATAGGCTGCCTATTTGCAAGAAGTTCGCTCAGGAGTATGGTTGTGTTCTTCTGTTGAAAGGCCACGACACTATTGTCACCGACGGAAACCGCGCAAAGGTCAACCACACTGGAAACCCTGGAATGGCTACGGCCGGGACGGGGGACGTCTTATCAGGCATAATCGGCGCCTTTCTAGCACAAGGTGTCGACCCATTCTCCGCGGCTGTAGCGGGAGCTTACATTCATGGCGCGGCTGGAGACCTGGTTTACAGACATAAGGGATTCCACATGCTCGCCTCCGACCTTCCCGAGGCCCTCCCTGCGGTTCTCAGAAAATATGACCGCACGAGCAGGTAGACCGAATCTTCGAACCAGAAAATAATGATTCAGCACGGTGTGGTACCGTTTTATTTTCTGTCTAGGGCGCATTGCCTCCTCATTTTCCTTAGCAACTATGTTCCTGTTTCTGAGTTAGGTGACCAACTTCATGTTAGTTGCTCACGCTTGGCCACCCCAACATCTGCTACTCACACATGCTATGCTTCGCCGTTCGTCGGAACTGGGTGAGTCCTCAACCTCCTCTTTCTCTGTATGAGCCGAACGCTGGCGCGTTGTAGTTGGTGCCCATTGTACTCTTCTGGCCAATAGCGTGCTCTTGAGAGCATGGCCTCCTGGTTCGCTGGCTTGGACTGCCCGCAATTGAGTTACAATTTCGGCGTAATTGACATCCAATTGCGCGTAATGTTTCAACTCGGTCCAGCTACGTGTTCACATAGCGGCTCGGGTCAACTGGGACACAGTTGGGCTGAAGTGTGTCCCAGTTCGTTGTAGAGGCTTTCACATGGGGGCTGAATTGTAATACAGTGTTTTCGGGGCGGTTCCTCGCGAAAATCAGGGTGTGATACACCCATGTTTTCCCCCACACCGGAGAGGGCATCGTATCACCGGGTTATACCTTACCCGTACCTCGTACGATCGCTTAGCGGAATGGGCGCTGGTTTGTTGCGGTCAGCTTGCCCGCATGGATCGTGACGCTGCTAACGCCCTCCGGGGGGTGTGATACACCCTCCTGGGGGGTGTACTCCACCCTGGATTAGGGGAGCGGAACCCAAATCCAACGGAAGCTAAGATGCGCTGAAGAAGGCGGCAGCATACCCCGACCAGAATCAGAATCAAAGGTTATACGCCCGCGTCCTTATCGCCCGAGAGCATGGCTCTGACGATCTTTCACGTTGACGCTTTTACGGATACGGTGTTTGCTGGCAACCCAGCAGGGGTCTGCATCCTACAGGAACCGCGCAGTGAGGCTTGGATGCAGAAGGTGGCTCAGGAAATGAACCTGTCCGAAACAGCGTTCCTCCATAAGCGGGAGGACGGGTATGGTTTGCGATGGTTCACACCGATAGTCGAGGTTGACCTCTGCGGGCATGCAACCCTCGCAAGTGCCCACATCCTCTGGGAGACTGGACTACTCGGCCCAGGGGATCAGGCGCGGTTTCATACACATAGCGGCCTTCTCACCGCCACACGTCGAGATGACTGGATAGAACTCGATTTCCCATCTCTACCCGACAGACAAGTTAAGGTTCCCAAAGGGTTGGCAAAGGCGCTTGGAGTCAAGCCGAGGTACGTGGGAAGAAGCAGGTTCGATTCGATTGTCGAAGTTAGTTCTGAGAATTCTGTTCGCACAATAAAACCAGACTTCACCCTGCTCTCCACGCTTCCCATCCGCGGGCTCATCGTAACCGCCAAAGCAAAAACAGAACCATATGATTTCGTGAGCCGCTTCTTCGCCCCGCGAGCCGGAATCAACGAGGACCCGGTAACCGGGTCCGCCCATTCAGTCTTGGGACCGTTCTGGCAGAGCAGACTTCACAAGAATGAACTCCTAGCCTACCAGGCTTCTAGGCGAGGCGGTGTGATCCGGGTTAGAGTGGGTGATAGACGAGTGTACATCGGCGGCAAGGCAGTTACAGTCTTCAAAGCAGAACTAAACTCCTAGAATTGAAATCGATCGAAACCTATTCTCCCTCCCCCTTGAGCGCTTCTTGGTAAGTGTCATAGTCGGATTGTGAAAAACAGACGAAGAAAACGGTTCGAACCTGTGACAGTCTATCGAGGCATTCGCGGATGGTTGTCACAGCGATTTTTGAAGCTCTCTCAATCGGGAAACCATAAGCGCCGGTGCTAATGGATGGGAAAGCGATGGTTCGAACCTCATTCTGTTCTGCAAGTTTCATAGAATTCAGGTAGCAGTCGCGGAGCTGTTGATCTTCCCGGTTTCCGGTCCCTCTCCAAATCGGACCAACCGTGTGGATCACGAATCTGGCAGGTAAATTGCCTCCCGTAGTGATCCTCGCTTCACCAGTCGGACAACCTATCAGCTTGCGGCATTCCTCAAGTAGCCTAGGGCCAGCGGCGCGATG
>JBEKPE010000187.1:0-3061 GCA_049521055.1 Bathyarchaeia archaeon | reverse complement strand
GGGGAAGTCGGCGTGATCTCAGGGCAGATTCCGGTTACAACGCTCGGACAGAAATCACTACGGCGTGTAATGAGCATGGTTTACAGAGTATCGAAATTAACCGCGCTCACACTTTTTCCAATGGTCGTCCTAATCACGATCCTCTCCCTCCTATTTCTGGTGTAACCATGATCCCAGCTATACCACGCGACTCACATTACATGCAGCTTCCACGCGAAGTTCTCATCGGCAACAATGTTGCGCCCTTGGTGGGCGAGACGCTCACCAGACTTGGCTTTCACGGACCGGCGCTTGTGGTTACAGGTGAGACGGTTATCTCGATCGCAGGAGACACGGTTCTCGAATCATTGAAACTAAGCGGCTTCAAAACGGAAACCATGACCGTTAAGAGTTCTACCACCGAGGAAGTTACCAAAGTAGAGAACAGAATCCATGAGATGAAGCCCGACGTGGTCGTCGGCGTCGGGGGTGGAAAAGACATCGACGTAGCCAAGCTCAGCAGCATGAGAGCCGGCACCCGATTCCTAAGTGTACCAACCGCCGCATCACACGACGGCATCGCTAGCCCGCTCGTCTCGATGAAAGGCATGGACCGCCCCTATTCCTACGCCGCCCATTCTCCAATCGCGATCGTGGCAGACACCACCATCATCGCCAAGTCACCATACCGGCTAATCGCAAGCGGCTGCGGCGACGTAGTTGCAAAATATACGGCCGTACGGGACTGGAAGCTTGCCCATCGAATAAAGAACGAATACTACGGAGATTACGCGGCGGAACTTGCTCTAATGAGTTCACGGCTTGTGATTAAGAACGCGAGCAGCATTCGAGCTATGTCCGATTCAGGAGTGAGAACCCTGGTGGAAGCGCTGATCAGTTGTGGCGTGGCGATGAGCATCGCAGGCACAAGCCGGCCTTGCAGCGGAGCAGAACACCTCTTCAGCCACTCCCTTGCCATGATAGCCCCGAAACCAGCATTGCACGGCGAACAATGCGGCGTGGGCACCATCATGTGCGCATATTTGCATGGAGCCAATTGGCAACTGATCCGAGAGTTCCTTCACAAAATCGACGCTCCCACAACCGCAAAAGAATTACAAATTCAACCAGAGTACATTGTGAAGGCGCTAACTATGGCGCACACCATAAGGCCCGAACGCTACACAATTTTAGGGGAAAGCGGTCTAACTCAAGATGCCGCCCGCAAAGTCGCAACAATCACAGGCGTGATAGAGTAAAGCGCAGAAACCCTCCCGAGAGCAAGCTCAATGCCCATCCCAGACATCGACGAGAAAATCAGGAAAGCGGCCGTTCTAAACGCGATCAAGCACAGCGGAAACGCAGATCCAGGTGCCGTGCTGGGGAATCTTCTGGGGGAAAACAGCGACCTAAAGCCGAAAGCAAAAGACCTCATGACATCGGTCCGGCGTATCGTTCAAGAGGTTAATGCAACTCAGTTAGAAGAGTTGAACCGAGAGGCGTCCGAGAAATGGCCGGGGGAACTGGTCAAGGAAAAGCCGGAAGAAGAAAGAAAGCTCCCTCCACTGCCAAATGCGGACAAATATTCGAGAATTGTGACTCGTGTAGCTCCCAACCCTGACTTCGTACTTCATATCGGCAATACTCGAGCCGCGGTTCTCAGCCACGATTATGCTAGAATGTACAACGGGAAGTTCATAGTTAGATTCGAGGACACTGACCCCCGTCTCAAGAAAGCCCAGCTACGATACTATGACATCATTCGAGAGGACCTGAAATGGCTGGGCTGCGGGTGGGATGAAGAATACATCCAGAGTGATCGTCTTCCAAACTACTACGAAGTCGGTAGAACTCTCCTTTCGAAGGATGCAGCCTACGTGTGCGAGTGCCAACCGGAGCGATGGCGCGAACTTGTCAGCAGCAAGACGGCTTGCCCACATAGAGGTCTAGGAGTCGGGAAGCAAATCGAGAGATGGGAGAAAATGCTGAGCGGAGGCTACGGTGAAGGCCAAGCCGTTTACAGAGTGAAAACTGATCTGAACCATCCGAACCCCGCCGTTCGGGATTGGCCCGGGTTCCGAATTATCGACACGATGGAGAACCCTCATCCGCGTGTAGGTTCGAAATTTAGAGTCTGGCCGCTGTATAATGTGGCGTCAGGGGTGGACGACCATGAGCTTGGAATAACCCACGTAATTAGGGGAAAGGAGCATTTGACCAACATGGCTCGCCAACTGTACATGTACCACCACCTGGGTTGGCGTTATCCCGACGCTATTCACTACGGTAGGCTGAAGGTCGAAGGAATGAACCTGAGCAAATCGAAGATGATGCGAGCACTTGAGGAGGGAGAATACAAAACGGTTGACGATCCAAGGCTCGGGACACTGGCAGCACTTAGAAGACGGGGCTACCGCGCCGAGACGATTAGGCAGCTAATCTGGGACGTGGGACCGAAGCCTGTAGATGTAACCATCAGCTGGGACAACATCAATGCCATCAACCGCAAACTCATCGATCCCACATCACACCGATACTACTTCGCCCCAGACCCAATTACAACGATCGTGAGCGGCGTCGATGAAAGCAAGGAAGTACGCGCGCCGCTTCATCCACAACATCCCGAGATGGGCGCTAGAACTCTAAAATTGCAATCTCATGACGGCGTTGTTAAGCTACTTCTGGCCGGGACCGATAGGGCACTTTTGGTCTCTGGCAAAATGGTAAGGTTGATGGGGCTCTTTATGATGCGACCAGAGGGCTTTTCGAATGGAGAACTGAAAGGAGTATACCTTGGGGATTCGAATACGAAAGCTGAGGACGTCCCGATCCTGCAATGGGTGCCGAGCGAGGAAAAGATCCCTGTTACCGTGGTTATGCCAGACGCAAGCGATTGCAAGGGTTACGCAGAGAAAGGGCTGGCTGCAGAACCCGTCGGATCCGTAATTCAATTTGTTAGGTTCGGGTTTGGAAGGGTTGACGAAGTTACGGGAAATGGGATAACGGTGTATTTCGCACACCAGTAAAGGTATGAGCCAGAGGGGAATTGCATGTCAAACACTCCGAACCAGATTGAGAAGGA
>JBEKPE010000186.1:0-3090 GCA_049521055.1 Bathyarchaeia archaeon | reverse complement strand
GCACGGACAGGCCTCTCACGCACAAAGTGACACAGTGGGGGACGGACATTTGGCGTCTTGGCCTGCCAACATCGAGACATGGCGGCACGAGTTATCCTGCTGGCATAGTCCTCCTTACAAAACAGAGAGATAAGAAAGGATTGTATTTCAGATTGGATGTCGCTTCGTCAAATTCACCACGAGCTAGAAGGTGGCGAGCCCATGCGAATAGGTCTGGCAATCTAGCACGCACTTCCGGACCCGAAGGTCGCCTGTACGGGCTCTTCTAGCGACTCGGTCGTGCGCATGGATTTCTATTCCTAACTTCCACAATCCTCATCCCATGGTCTTTGGCTCGAAACCCATCGGTTGGGTTGTCAATCACACACAGGACTTTTCGACTTCTCTAGATGGAACGGCTTCCTCTCTGCCGCCGAACCTAGCTGAATCACGCGAGGCCTTCGCTTTGTGCTTCTGATTTCTTCTTCGATTCGATTCTCGCGTTAATTCCATACTGTACAAGTCCTTCCTTGACTGCCAAATCGATAGTGTTCGAGGGAATCCCGTCATGTGAGTCACCTTGGACGGAAACTCTTACCTTGAGACTTGCTCCGGAGTTCACAAGTGGCTTGATAACGGCATCATGGAATTCTGCCCATTTCTTCCAGTCCAAGTCGTCGCTAGTTACAGTAATAGACTCGAATAGGTTTGAGTCTGCCGGAGCAGGTGGCGTGGATTGACCACCGGGCCGATGACCCTCGGTAGCTGATCCGGGTATTTCATGTTCGGGTTGAAGTGTCCCTGTCAGTTCATAAGCGAACTCCGCCTTGAGCAAGAAGACATCTTCAACAAATTCGATAGAATCGCGGTCCAGTACGGAAGCAATCCGAACCGAATGAAATTTATTATCTTCGAGAGAACCCGTAGCATATCCGAAGTTACCACTTGACACCCCCTCTACGATCGCGTCGCGCAAGACGTCGACAGATGGTATCATTGGCAAGTTTGTGAATGTTAGGAAAGCGTCTCTAACCGTTTTTGTTGAGATTGCTTTGGTTCCTCTAGGCCACAATCCGAAATCCTCACTTGGTAACCTCGTAGGTCCGATCTTGGGAGCAAGTCGTTCCTTGTCGACTAGCACATCAGATATTGAGTTAGAGATCTTCTTGCCCCCCTGTTGGATTTGGAGAGCCATATCGAATACCTCGAGCCTGTTCTCGGAGGCAGGAGTCACTACAAAACGATATGTCCGCCAAATCGCCTGGGTTAAGGCTCTTTCGCCATCTTTCATCATTTCATCCAACTGTGATTTTTGCGGCTCCAAGAGCTTGTTTGAACGCGAATACAGCCGTTCTATATCTCTAAGAGCGATTAGCCTGCGGGAGAATTCACCCATCTTATGGCCTTCTTCTGGAACGACAAAGATTAGGCAATTACGATAAGTTCGGTATTGAGTGTCGCCCTTGACTATTTCTGATATTTTTTCTTCGCTATCTTTGCGCGAGTTCTTGCCAAATGTATCTCCAGGCCCGAGTACGGCAAGAGTCAGATGAGGCTGGTCTGGAACATCGCGAGGTCCTGACGGGAACAAGACCGTTCTAAACTCGTTTCCAATCTGCTTCTCTATCGATTCGGAAAGCACTTTCTCTGCGTCATAGGGGTTTACAGCAGCTTCCCTCTCTGTCAGTATCATGTTAAGGTTCGGTGTTACCGTGAATCGAAAATGCTCGCCTTCAGTTTCGAGATAGAAGAGACCTGTAATTGGCCGCCTCAAAGACTGAAGTGCATCGGGAATGAAAGCCGGCTCGAGTCCAGGTCGAAGCACCGCAAGTCTGAGGCTGGGTAGGGTTGCTGAGGGTTGAGTGCCTGTTCCTCCAAAGGAGTAAAAGAAAATTGCTGTTGCGACCCCCTCTGCGATGTGTTCTCTCTGGTAAGTAGTGTTGCCTTCCTCATCAATCCTTGCGGCCCTGGCCCCCGTCCCTGCAATGTCTGACTCGATCACAGCATCGAACTGGCGAGCATCAAGTTGTTCCAGCACCTCGGTCCTGAAATCTCGGAAGGAGAGCCGGGCTGAGGATATCTGAATGAGAGGCTCGGTGTCACTCTTGTATAACTGGCCAACGATTTGCGCGAGCATTCGCAGTACAGCCCGTGTTCGCTGAAATTGAGGAATCGAAGACCAGCGCTCATTCAACACGTCGAGAAATTCAGGGTGAAACGGATAAGCTCTCTGAAGTTTTTCGAGGTAATTTGGCGAAGTTACATATTCCGGGAAAGATTCTCGTTCTCGTCTATAATAATCAAAATATGCATTCGCAGTCAGCTTTATTTCGCTTGCATCGCCTACGTCTTCGAACAACCTTCTTCTAACAATCTCGTAGATTTCATCTCCTTCAGCAAGTCGACGAGTCCGGTCAACTCTCTGGAAGAACTTCTTGAGTCGTTTGAAATCCTCTTCATCTTCCCGGGTCATCTCTAAAAGGCTTGTTGGTAACGTCACGACCAGAGATGATCTGGGCACTCGAGAAACAGCCTCCGTTAACGAAAGAAAGAAATTCAGAGTTTGCGAGGCGAGGCTGGTCTCGTGGACCGCAATTCCACGTGCTTTGCTTACATACCGAAGCGCCTCATCGATTAGTATGAGGTTCGCGGAGTTTAACGAAAGCACTTTGGTGATGATGTCCGCCGAAGGTGGAGTTAGTTTTTCATCGTTTTCTTTCACTATGTCGTATCCTTTTTGTCCACCGAGTTGCCATGCTAGCTCTCCCCACATCGTTCGTCTTGAGGGCTCCCCTTTTGTGCCCTTCTCGCCTTGGGTTGGGTCCAGGTCTTCTCCTGATAGGACAGCAACCTTAGCCTTCGGCAATTCATGTAAACCACTCTCCCTAACCAACTCTACAATCCCGCTCCATTTGGAGGCTTCGGGCCCAGCCTTAGCCAAGTGGTACAAGCACAGGAGTGCATGTGTCTTTCCACCCCCAAAAGTTGTGACAAGGTCCGAAACCGGCTCCGTGTTTGGCTGTCCGTCGAGCCTGCGAAGAACTGCGATGATGAGATCCTTCAACCCCTTGGTCAGAAACGTTTTTGCGAAGAACCGGTCTGCATTCTGGT
>JBEKPE010000185.1:0-3109 GCA_049521055.1 Bathyarchaeia archaeon | reverse complement strand
GAAAAATTCTGTGAGCATGCCGTAGGTTGTTATGGTTGTTTTAGACTCGCTACTTGTGTTGTGGTTGTTGCGGTCTGATCTTCGATGAAGTAATGTTTCCTTGCCCAAAGTGCCACGTTTACCAAGCCTATGAGTACGGGAACCTCGAAAAGCGGCCCAATCACTGCGGCGAATGCTTCCCCTGAATTGATGCCGAATACGCCGACCGCAACCGCTATGGCGAGTTCAAAGTTGTTACTGGCCGCGGTGAAGGAGAGGGTGGCTGTTTCTGGGTAATTGAATTTCCACGCCTTAGATATGATGAAGGATACTGTGAACATGATGAGGAAATAGCTTACGAGAGGTATTGCGATTCTCACGACATCCCATGGTAAAGCGAGGATATATCCGCCTTTCAAAGAGAACATTACCACGATTGTGAATAGTAACCCGATCAATGCCGTTGGGCTCAATTTTTCAACGAATGTTCCATCGTACCAATCTTTTCCCTTCTTCCGCACCAGCACAAATCTGGTCACGATTCCTGCGATGAATGGAATGCCGAGGTAGATGAAGACCGTTCGGGCAATGTCCCAAACGGAAATTGCCACCGTTACTCCGGAGCCATGCGCTACCCATGAGGATAGGAGTGTGATGAAGAACCACGCGTAAACGGAATAAAGCGCGACTTGGAAGATGGAGTTGAGGGCTACGAGAACGGCCGCGTACTCGTTGTCGCCTTCTGCGAGCATATTCCATACAAGAACCATGGCGATACACCTTGCCAACCCTACGATGATAATTCCAATACGGTATTCGGGCATGTCGGGTAAGAACAGCCATGCCAGACCGAACATTAGGAACGGCCCAACTAGCCAGTTTTGGAAAAGAGAAACCCCGAACATCTTCCAAGCCTTTCCGACCTTCGAGAGCTCATCGTACTTCACGCGAGCTAAAGGCGGGTACATCATCCAAAGCAGGCCGACTGCGATTGGAAGCGAAATTGTGCCAACACTCAACGTCTCGAGAAGTTTCGGGAGCTGTGGAAAAATACTTCCTGCAGCCACTCCGATAGCCATCGCTAGGAAGATCCACAAGGTTAGAAATCGGTCTAAAACCGAAAGCCGCTGCGTCATCTAGGGCTGCCTCCGATCATCGATTCGTGCGGCAGTATTCGAGTGGAGCGGGTTAGCTAGGCTTCGTAGCCTTCCATGCCACGCTTTTGACTTGGAACCCTTTCGAGGCCACTTCATCGTTTATGGGGTGTGACTCATCCGACCCTTCGATGCCTATGAATCCTGACTTTTCCAGCAGACCTCTATACTCGTTGAAGGTGACGGCTCCCGCAATGCAACCCGCCCATTCTTCTGGGTTAACCTCCTTCCTACCTTCCTGGGTTGCTACCATATCCGAGACCGATATTCTGCCACCGGGTTTGAGGACACGGTAAATCTCACGAAATGCCGACTGCTTGTCCGGAACCAAGTTCAGGACGCAGTTGCTTATGACCAGATCCACCGAATTGCCATCAAGGGGTATGTGTTCGATCTCGCCCAACCGAAACTCAACGTTCTGGTACGCATACTTCTTAGCGGTCTCACGTGCCCTGAAAATCATTTCGGGCGTCGCATCAAGGCCAATAACTCTCCCCTTCGTCCCGACAAGTTTCGAAGCACGAAACACATCAACACCCCCGCCGCTACCCAAATCGAGCACGGTCTCGCCTTCACGAACCTGTACATGGGCTAAGGGGCTTCCACAGCTCGCCACGACTTTAACCGCTTCTTCGGGTAGGTCACTTTCAATTGTCGATGGACTGCAACAGTTCTCACTCTCATCTCCGCAACATGATTCATTTAGGATGGCTAGTTGGCCGTATCTTTGCCTAACGGCATTCTTGATTTCTTCCTCGTTTAGACCCATGCTTCTTCGGCTCCAACAGTACGAAGTAACATATTTAAGAATGTTAATATAATCTTTACTCTCGACCAAAATGAGTTCTGTCATCGCCCAAGCTCGAGTGAAACGACTCGTGACCCTAGGGTTAGTGGATTCTACTTGCACCCCAACCGAACGCATCAACGAACTGAAAGCCAAGCTTGACCTAGGTGATCGAGAATTCCGAGAGAACGAGACATTCTTCTCATCGCTAGGTGACGTAACCAGGTTGAAGATTCTGAAAGTCATAGGCGATGAGGAATTATGCTCATGCGAAGTCATGGCAGCACTTGGCTTAACCCAACCAACTACCTCACACCATCTCGGAATATTGGAGAGAGCGGGGGTTCTTAGTTCTAGGCGCGACGGGAAATGGGTATTCTATCGAATAGCAACTCCAAGAATCAAGGCGTGGCTTACGAAAACTCTGGATATGACGGAGGACCTAGCTTAATGAAAAAAGTTCTCTTCGTTTGCATCGAGAATGCGGGTAGAAGCAAGATGGCTGAAGGCTTCGCGAGGGCCTACGGCTTGGATGCAACTAGCGCAGGCACAATGCCGGCAGAGAAAGTGAATCCGGTCGTGGTTCAAGCGATGACGGAGAGGGACATATCTATTCCGGGAAAAACGAAGATCCTGACCGAACAGATGATCACCGAAGCTGACCTCGTTGTGACGATGGGATGTTCCGTGCAAGAGGTCTGTCCAGCCCCATTGGTTCGGCAAATGCAGAAAAAACTTGTCGATTGGCAAATCGAAGATCCGAAAGGCAAAGGGATTGATGAGGTTAGAAAGATCTCGTCACAAATCGAAACTAAAGTCATGGAACTATTGAAGCGCTAAACAGTTCAATTGTATGTCCACTGGCGCTTATCCTCCGAATAGTCGCGGGATAATTGCTCCGATAAGATATCCGATTGCGGCGGAGCCGCCTCCGATGAGTAGCACTTGAACCCCGCTTCGGAGTAACGCCGTCCTAGCTACACGCCCCTTTACCACGCCCAAAGCAAACAGCGCGAAGGCAGTTGTTACGAGCGAGACGGGTAGTGCGAGAACCAAGGGCCACAGAAGGTATGGCCAAAGCGGTATGAGGGCGGCGCCAGCGTAGGAGGTACCTACGACAATTGCGTCTCTAGGTGCCGTATTCGTTTCTCCGTAGGGTAGGCCTAATTCCTTCTCTATCATTGTCTTG
>JBEKPE010000184.1:0-3112 GCA_049521055.1 Bathyarchaeia archaeon | reverse complement strand
GAACCCAGAAGCCCCTTTGCTCGCCTCGGATGCCTCTTTGCATCCCGCCTGGATTGGCAGTCCCTCTTTCCTCCAACTTCAAACCTCGGTGCCATGAATTATGCGAAATCACATTAGTGCAATGAATTACGTGGAAACCTGCTAAATCCCTGGAATAGCCAATTTACCGCGACGAAAATGACACGGACAAAGAAAAGACACGCGAACTCAGAACACGAAGTTGCGCCTTCTGAAGGCGACGCGTGGTTCGCGGAGTAAGTAGAATACCACAATCGGATGGTTGGCTCATGGAGAAAGAAATCGGAGACGAGTGCCCGAACTGTGGACTCCTAAGCCTCACCTTGTACTATGACGATGGCGATTCACCGATTGGAGCAAAGTGCGACAATTGCGGTTTCACGGGATTCTACATGAAGCGGGATCTCGTTCCGCTTGCCGCGGTTTGATAGCCTGGTGTAATACTTTGGTGGAGCGAAGTCAGAGCAGATATGGGATGATATACGTGTGTGAGCTTTGCGGCTTCGGGTATACGGGTGTTGAAGTCGCTGAGTCCTGCGAGGAGTTTTGTGAACTGCATGGAGGCTATGCGGTTAATATTACGGCAAGGGCTGTCTTTCGACCCAGAATCCACGTGGTCTCGGTTTCCGATTAGCGCGTAATTCCGGCTCTATGGTTCGGCCTCGATACTATCCGATTGGTCCAACATTTTTTGAATAGTTGAATTGAGGACCACTTCCGCAACATCGGTTGCGTACTCGCCGATTCTTCTCAGGCTTTCTGAGATTAAGCGCATTGCGGATAGGTCACCCGCAGGAAGTTTCTCCTTAAGCAATCTCTCAACTAACTTAGATTCGAGGTCGGTAACCTTGGCCCCTTCAAATAGTACGGTCTCCGCAAGTTTGTAATCGTAGGCGAACAGAGCTCGCAAGGAGGTTTCCATCATTTTAGAGGATTGCTGGCTCAGCGCGTTGGCGTCCCTGAATAGGGATGCTCCAGGAGGCTGCTGCAGTAGTAGAACGTTCACGCCGATCCTAGCGGCATGATCCGCAGACCGCTCAACGCTCTTACTAATGATTCTGTAACCTAGGCATTCGACGGGTGAGGCTAAACCTATTCTCGAAAGCAGCGTGGGATGTTTTACGGCCCACTTAAGTTGCCTAATCACGTACAAGCTGAACCTGTCGATCTCATCGTCAATCTTGACAACCTGATTTGCTAACTCTTTGTCTAGTCTTGAAAGGGCTTGCATGGAATCCTGTTGCATTGCGTTTAGAATTGACAGCATTCTTCTCAGAGCGTCCGGTACGAGCAATTGAGGGTAGCTTAACAGTACCTGCAAGGTTGCGCTCTGGGCAGACTCCGTAACCAATTCCGTGCCCACTAGCTTACCTCTTGCGACATCACGAATGGTATCTCGAATTGGGGAGGAGAGGTTTCCTGACTTTGACCGAATCTCAATAGTCGAGTAACCCGCAACGTATAGCGAGATTATCATTCTGGTTAGAGCATCTGGGTCAATGTTGGAGTTAAGTGACATTGTGCATCTGGTGCGTTCGTCATCGTACTTCGTGCTACCGAATGGGGTAAGAGTGAGTCCCCAATTTTCCTGCTTACTGAACTCGACGCGGCCGCCCTTTCTCAGACCTGCCTCCTGAACCCAAGGCTTAGGCAGCGACACTATGTACGATCCGCGGCCGGTGACCTGGACACGCCGAACATACCGATCCTCAGCGGCCGATTGTTCTTCCCCAGTCTCCTTCTTTGAGTCGGTCAGATTTTCTTTCATGAGCTCAGGCCTTCGATCCAGTCACTATGTAAACGACTGAGTCTCCGATGTAACATGCGTGATCAGCAATTCTCTCGAGATACCGTAACACTAAGGTAGATGCGAGAGCGCATCTTACTGTGACTGTTTTATCGTTGGCCATCGCGGCAGTGTACTTGAAGTACGTCTTGTCAACCTCATCGTCGTCCTTCCGTAGAGACCTCGCCAGCTCCGTGTCCCGAGTCTTGAACGATTGAATACTTCTTTCAATCATGCTTGTAACTCTCTCACTTAACTCGTGAATGACAGACTTGTCGCAAACTGATAAGTCTCCATATATCTCCAAGACTTGAGAGATGTCGTAGGCGTATCTACCAAATCTGGAAAAACCGTACGCAATTTCAAGACAGGATTTGATTAAACGTAGGTCTGTTGCTACGGGTTGATAGCGTGCCAGGAGGTCGACGCCGAGCTCTTCGACTTCCGCGCTTAACTGTGCAAGCTGAGCTGCTCTCTTACGCGCGGCGTCTGTTGCCTTCTGCCCTTTCTCGTAGGATTCGATGGCCTTGACTACTGATTCTTGGGCTAGGTTTGCCATGTCCACGATTGCGTTGGTGAGCCTTTCTTCTCCCATATCCATGAGCCGTGGCATTCATGTTCACCCGAACTTTCCACTGATGTAGCGCTCTGTGAGTTCGTTGTGCGGGTTATGGAATATTTCTGGCGTTGGCCCATACTCGATGAGCCTACCTAGGTATAGGAATCCGGTAAGGTCGGAGATTCGGGCTGCCTGTTGCATATTGTGCGTTACGACGATTACTGTGTAGGTGGCTTTCAGTTTGGTTATGAGTTCCTCAATCTTTGCGGTTGCGATAGGATCGAGCGCTGAGCACGGTTCGTCCATGAGGATAACTTCAGGTTCCACAGCTAACGTGCGCGCGATGCACAGTCTCTGTTGTTGCCCCCCCGAGATACTGGCACCCGATTCCTTGATCCTGTCACCGATTTCCTCCCAAAGGAATGATTTCTTGAGATTCTCCTCAACCTTTGCTGCGATAACCTTCCGATCGCGAACTCCATTAAGCCGAAGGCCCGCTGCGACGTTGTCGTATATCGACATCGTTGGGAATGGGTTCGGCTTTTGGAATACCATCCCTATCTTTCGACGGACGACAACAGGGTCCATGGACGGGTCAAGAATGTCTTCGCCGTCAAGTATTATGTGGCCGTTAGTCCACGCATCGGGGGTAACCTCATGCATTCTGTTTAAGCATCGGATGAATGTGGATTTCCCGCATCCTGACGGGCCAATTATGGCCGTGACTGTATTTTCCTTAAACGAGATGG
>JBEKPE010000183.1:0-3129 GCA_049521055.1 Bathyarchaeia archaeon | reverse complement strand
TTTCCCGCCCGCAGATCTGAGGTCACATTGAACGCCAACCAAGTCATGTTGACGGAAACGATGTTCCCACTCCTCTGCGAAACACCCGACACATCCAAGTTACATGTAAGGTTAAGAGAAGTCTTCGTCGAAATGATTCCAACACTAAGTCCCGAAGAGGCAGCATCGGGATTGGCGTGGCTTAGGCCTTGATCGAAGGCCATGGATAGATTCGATTGTGTAGCGGACTACACCGTTGTCGTCATACTAGGGATGGAAGTGATGTTTTGAATCAAGGATAGAGAGATTGAAGTGTGAACCTGCTGTCCCTGAATGCTCACGGTGACGTTGGATGCTGAGGCGGGAACACACAGTGCAGACATGAGGAAAATGGCTAATGTTACGATTGCAATAGGACGCAATGATCGGCACTATCCGTCTCATTTGGGCTTTTAGCGCAACCAGATCTACGTTCGCTATTTAAGAGTTCAAAAGAAAGTAAACTACTGGCTCGCAGCGAAATCCTTACCGAGAAGTTCTCGTGCCACTATGATCTTCATGATCTCGGTTGACCCTTCTGCCAACATGTAAGATCGTACCCCCCGTAACCCCATCTCAATCGGACAATCTAGCGTGTAACCAAAAGCTCCGAACCACTGCAAAACATCATTTATCGCCTCAAACGCTGTCACCGGAGCCAACATTTTGGCCTCTGCGATAGCTTTCGTGACCTCAAACCTACGGAACGCTTTGTTTCTCTGTTCTTGATCGTACATCCAGAGCCCCCTGTAAGCCAGAAGACGGGCCGCATCGACACGGGTGTAATCCTCTGCCAGTTTGAATTGAACGCCCTCAAATCTTCCAATATGTTGGCCGAACGCTTTACGCTGTTTAATATACTCCATCCCAGAATCCAACGCAGCCATTGCTGCACCACAACATACGAGTGCGATGATAGCGCGGGCAAAGTCGAACCCTTCCATCGCATAGTAAAACCCCTTGTTCTCTTCGCCAATTCTATTGCCAACAGGCACGTGGACGTCTTTCATTAGAAAGCCGCCGGCAGACATGCCTCTCCTACCCATTTCCTCGAGGTAACTTGGAGTCAAACCAGCCGTGTTCTTGAAGGGCACGAAGAAGAATGAAATCCCCTTTGTCCCAGCCGAGGGATCAGTTTTGGCCAAGACCATGTATCCGCTACCGTCAGACATCTGCTCGTTAGCTTCCCTGATGCCGCTGATGTACATTTTCTCTCCATTCAATATGTACTCATCACCGACCCGTTTCGCCGTAGTGGACATGTTTCCGAGATCGGATCCTACACCAGCCTCGGTTGCCGCAATTCCCAGGAAACCTTTACCATCAGCAATCTTCGGTAGCGTTTTCTTCTTCAGTTCGGAGGAGCCGAATTTGTTTAGCACGTGGCTCCACGCGACAGGTACCAAGTAGAGTACCGCCGTAGCGCAGCTTAGATCCGCCCTGCCGATCTCTTCACCAGCTATACCTGCGGAGATGGCATCTGCTGCCGAACCTCCGTACTCGGTAGGAATCGAGAGGCCGAACAATCCCATCTTCGCCAAGCCGCGAATTATCGAGTCGGGCATCCGTTCGTTTTGTTCCATTTCCCGTGAATGTGGGTTTATTTCTTTGCTACAGAACTCTCTCACAGTCTTTCGAAATAGCTCATGCTCTGGGCTGAAGTTGAAATCCACTTCTTCTTCCTCGCTACCATCTGAATATGGCAACGATATGGATGCTTGGTTCATAAAGTAGCTACATTAAGAACTATGAAGAAATTCGCAACGCCCCGGGAGTCTGCCGATCTAACGGACTACGGTTCCCGGTGGGACCTCTTCCGTTACAGTTAACCAAACGGGTTTGCCTTGTCGATCAGCGGCCAGTAACATAACCTCGGACTGTACGCCCGCAATTATTTTCGGTTCCATGTTCGTCAAGACTATCACTTGTCTTCCGATGAAAGTGCTCGGTTCATAGAATTCTGCCCCGCCTGCGATAGCCTGTGCGGTCCTATCCCCTATGTCGACTTGGACCTTGAGAATCTTCTTCATGTTCGGAATCCTTTCTGCGGCAGTTATCTTTCCTACCCTGAATGCAAGCTTCTGGAAGTCACTGAACGAGACACTCATGATTTCGGCCCGCTCTCCCGTTGTTTGAGATTTTATTTAAGGCGTGTGACTCGATCGCTTTCTCTGTATCATTTCTTTAAGGCCTTAATGAGTTCCTCAGCCACCATCGTGCTTTCGAGCCGCTGGCATTCAACTGTCTGTGCACCAACGTGCGATGTACACACAACGTTAGGTAGCATGACCAGCTCCTTCTCCCAGTCATCTTTGGGCGGCTCCGTATGGAACACGTCAAGACCCGCTCCCGCGAGTCTTCCTGATTTGAGAGCTTCCAATAGTGCCTGCCCGTCAATAATGTCGCCCCGTGACGGGTTGATGACAACCGAACCGCTCTTCATGCCCATAATTGTCTTTGCGTTGATGAGGTGATGGGTACTTGGAAGATACGGGACATGGATCGTTACGACGTCTGATTCGCTCAGGAGGTCCTCAACCTTGCTAACTGCACGAAAACCTAGGATCCGCGCCTTCTCAGTTAGATCCAAAACGTCATAGCCGACCACTTTGGTTTCGAAACCCTGTAAGCAGATTCTAGCCACTTCCAGGCCGATGCGTCCTGCGGCACCGACGACTCCTACAGTTTTGCCCTTGAGTTCCCTACCCATCAACTCGGACTTTGCCCATCTTCCTTCCTTCATGGCTCGGTCTGCAAATGATATCTTTCGAAGTACCGCCAAGATTAGCCCAACCGTTAATTCAGCGACGCTTGTCGTCGGTGCGGCGGGTGTTGAGATTATTTGAATTGATTTCTTGCGGGCAGCCTCCAAGTCGATATTGTCCAGTCCAACTCCCGACCTGGCCACCGCCCGAAGCTTGGAACCGGCGTTGATGATGGCACTAGTTACCTTAGTGCGTCCCCGGACAATCAGGGCGTCGAATTCAGGGATGCCTTTCATCAATTGGTCGGGGGTGAGGTTAGGGTTCTGAGTAACATCGAAGCCTGCCCTCTTTAGCGCCGTGATCCCGTCTTCATGAATCGGATCCGTGACAAGAATTTTGGTTGTCA
>JBEKPE010000182.1:0-3292 GCA_049521055.1 Bathyarchaeia archaeon | reverse complement strand
CTATCAGTGGGCTGACTCAACAAGAAGCAGAGAAGCGGCTAAAGACGTACGGCCCTAACGTAGTAGTCGGTGGCAAGAAAAGATCCCGAGCTTCGATGTTTCTGTCTTACTTCAAGAGCCCCTTGGTCATCATACTTGTGTTCGCGGGCAGTATCTCTGCTGTTCTCGGAGACATCGTTAACGCCTCAATAATCTACTTCGTCGTCGGTATGAGCGTAGTCCTTGGTTTCTATCAGGAATCTAAGGCAGAAACCGCTGCGGCCGCCCTCAGTGCGAGAATCCGAACAACTGCCTCAGTGAACAGGGATGGAAAGAAGGTCGAGCTTCCCGTTTCCGATATTGTTCCAGGCGACCTGGTGTACTTGTCAGCTGGCGACATGGTCCCAGCCGACGGCACAGTGCTTTCAGTCAAGGATCTATTCGTTGATCAATCTGCGCTGACTGGAGAATCATTCCCGGCTGAAAAAGACGCGGCACCAGACACCAAAGCGAAGGAAGACATCGACCGTACAGACTTGGCGTTCATGGGCACTTCAGTTGTAATCGGAACCGCCACAATGAGGATAACCAAAACAGGCAGCATAACTGCTTACGGGGCAATAGCGAAGGAACTAATCGGTAAGGAACCTGAGACCGAGTTTGATAGGGGACTCAAAAAGTTCGGCTACCTCATCATGCAAGTTACACTCCTCCTCGTAGTCTTTGTTTTCTTCATCAACGCTTTGTTCAAACGCGACATACTCACATCTTTACTCTTCTCCGTGGCCCTGGCCGTTGGCCTTACGCCTGAACTGCTTCCGATGATCGTTACGATAAATCTCTCCAAGGGAGCCATGGAGATGGCCGCTAAAGGCGTGATAGTCAGGAAACTATCGGCCATACAGAACTTCGGAAGCATGGACACCCTCTGCACAGACAAAACTGGAACTCTAACCCAGAACGTCATAGACTTGACCTCACACCTCGACGTCAACGGCAAAGAAGACGACAACATTCTGCTAATGGCACAGCTCAACAGCAGCCTTCAGTATGGAGTGCGCACGCCCTTAGACGACGCAATACTCAAGCACCAACCATTGGACCAAGCAAAATACGCGCGGATTGACGAAATACCGTTCGACTTTGTCCGGCGAAGAGTCTCCGTAATCGTAAGCGACGGAAGCAGGACGCTCTTGATCTCCAAGGGCGCAACCTTGGAAATGCTAGGCACATGCAGCCAATACCAAGCGAATAGCCAACAGCTTCCGTTGACCGACGACATCAGGAACAAGATACGCGCCCAATACGAAGAAATGAGTAAGGAAGGAAGACGCATACTCGCCGTAGCGACTAAACAAGTCGAAAAGACTTCGTCCTACACGGCCAAAGACGAAACGGATATGGTCTTTGTTGGCCTGGTGACTTTCACCGACCCACCCAAGCAAACGGCAACAACCTCACTGCAAATGTTGAAAGAATCGGGAATAACCCTGAAGATCCTGACAGGCGACAACGAGTTCGTGGCAAGGCACCTCTGCGAGACGCTGAATATCAAAGTCGACGCGATAGTTACCGGGGACGAGCTTAGGCAGACTAGCGATTCCGCGCTCGAAAGAATCGTCGAGGCGACGAACATTTTTGCTCGCGTCACACCCGACCAGAAAAACCGCATCATGATAGCTCTTCACAAGAACGGACATGTGGTTGGTTTCATGGGAGACGGGATAAACGACGCCCCAAGCATAAGAACCGCGGACGTGGGCATATCGGTCGATAACGCAGTAGACGTAGCCAAAGCTGCGGCTGACATCATTCTATTGCAAAATGATCTGACCGTTCTAGCCCAGGGAGTTCAGGAAGGGAGAAAGACGATGGGGAACTCGATGAAATACATCATGATGGGCACGAGCTCTAATTTCGGTAACATGTTTAGCGCAGCCGGAGCGAGCCTATTCCTACCATTCTTGCCGATGCTACCGTCGCAAATTCTACTTAACAACCTACTCTACGATATTTCAGAATTAGCAATTCCAACAGACAACGTCGACGCTGAATACCTGAAAGCACCACGCCGATGGGACATGCATTTCGTACGGCAATTCATGGCCTTCTTCGGCCCGGTGAGCTCGATATTCGACTACCTGACCTTCGGAGTCATGCTGTTTGTATTCGCCGCACCGCCAGCACTCTTCCAAACAGCGTGGTTCCTCGAATCCATAAGCACCCAGTCACTCATTATTTTCGTCATAAGAACACGGCGCGTCCCATTCTACAAAAGCCACCCAAGCAAGGCGTTGATCTTCAGCACTCTAGCAACGGTGATCGTTCCGATGTTATTACCATTCACCCCAATAGGCCGGCTACTAGGCCTCGTGATTCCCCCGCTCACTTTCTACCTGGTCTTGGCCGTATTCATTATCACCTATCTCGCACTGGCTGAGACGTTGAAGCATTTCTTCTACCGAAGAATCAGCCCCGAATCCTAACAAATGGAGTCCGAGGTACGATAGAAATAGGAACGAAGGTGTTACCGAGCGAGGCGAATCGTTCATTCACCTTATCTTAACTTAATGCCTAGAATTATGTCGCGCGCTAGGTGGACATTACGCGTCGGCTTGAACCCCAATTTACGGTAGTAGTTCATGGCCTTAGAGTTGGTTGGGCTTACCTCGAGCTGCATAAGGCGCGCCTTGGGCTTGAAGGTCTCTGAGAGGTGCCTGAAGAAACTGGTTGCGACACCCCGTTGTCTATGTTCAGGCTTCACATACAATTCATCCACGTGCAATACATCCCCGCCGTATTCATTGCTCCAGTAGAAAATCAAGATCGCGTAGCCGATTGCCACTCTACCTTTTTCGAAGACTATGATTTGACCTCTACACGGATTCCGGTCGAGTTCCTTGAATGTAGCCGAAATCTTCTTGTCTGTAATGGGTTCATCGACCCGATCCTCCTTGTAAAGCGCATAGATCATATTTCTAAGGGTCGAATTGTCTGAATGTCTTGCCGACCTGAAGGTAAACTCAACCTTATCCTCCTCAGTTGTAGCCGAACTCATACTGAGACGCCACTTAGTCTATGACATCACACGATATGAACCTAAACGCAATTAGACTCTGTAGATCCAACATTGACATCCGTATCTTTTCAGAACTCTTTAACGCATACGCATCTTAGCGAAGATGAGCACAAGCCCGATGCCGACCATCGGGATAAAAGCAGCCTTCAGCTGCAAATTGCTTTCTGTTAGTCCTCCCAGAATGGCGGCTAAGATGTAAACAACCACAACCATTGCTTGGATTCTTGTCTGACT
>JBEKPE010000181.1:0-3308 GCA_049521055.1 Bathyarchaeia archaeon | reverse complement strand
TCTCTCCTAATTCAGGAATCAGTCATGAAACACTTAGGACTAAAGGCCGCTGAGGTCACGAGCCAAATTGTGCAACGCGACCGGTATGCCGAACTAGTGAGCGTCTTCGCGATCATAGGCAGTTCGCTGGATAAGTTCGCGACTGAGATTAGAAACCTGCAAAGGCCAGAGATTGATGAGTTGGCCGAGCCCTTTGTTGAGGGGAAACAGGTCGGTAGTTCAGCGATGCCTCAGAAGCGGAATCCATGGCGTAGCGAGAATATTTCAAGCTTGGCAAGAATGGAGAGAAGCTTAGTCAGCCCAGCCCTAGAGTCCATTGTAACATGGCATGAGCGTGATATGTCTCAATCGGCGACCGAACGTTTCGTCATTCCAGAATCATTCATCATACTTGATCACATGCTGAACTCAATGATTCGGATTCTTGACGGGCTCCGGGTAAACGAGAAGGGGATGCTTGAGAACCTGATGAAGTTCAAGGATCCTCTGATGTCCGAATCGGTCCTGATCTCTCTCGTCAACAAAGGCATGCCGAGACAGGAAGCGCACAGTTTGCTTCAAAAACTGGTTTTCGAAAGCCAGCGCAAGTACGTGAATTTCGGTGAGACTCTGAAGCAGGACCCAGTCGTGGCAAAGTATCTTACTAAGGTCGAGCTGGACTCAGCCTTGGACCCAAATGGGTACTTGGGGATGTCCAAGGAGCTTGTAGACTCCGCGGTTGAGAAGGCAACTTCTGAACGTCGGGTTCGTGGTTTAGCGGCTTAGAATTCGTCGCCCTTCTTATAATCGGTGAGTAAGCTCTGCTCGGTAGTTTCAGTCCCTTTCGCTTTCAGCGTCTCCCATTCTTCTGCCTTTATGAGTCCGCCAACCTGTTCTTTTATTCTCTTGGCTACCGACGGCCCGATCAAGGGTACGTTCATTAGGTCTGTTACCGAAGCGTGTTTCAACTCGTCCAGGTTTCTGTAGCCTGCGTTGAAGAGTGATCGAGCGCGAACCCGTCCCACTCCATCAAGTTCAACGAGTGGGACAAGTTCGGATTTCACACCCTTTGCGCAACGAACTTGGAGTTCGTAGGCTTGGCTTAGCAGATCTTTATGGCCGAAAAGTTCTGCCAACTGATAGGTGGCGTGTAGGAGCCATCTTGACGTGTCAACCATTCTGAGGATGTCGCCGGGTTCGACCCTGTGAACTTCTAGGATTCCGTCCTCAGAAGTCTCGTTAATCCATTCATACATAACTCTGGCGCACTTGATTTCGGCGAGAAATTCTTCGTAGGTGATTCCATTCGTGTCACCGTAGTACTCAGGTACCTCGCACATGTACTCATCTTGGTGTTCCTTAGCGAACAGGTCGAGCATCTCGTCTTCGCCGCGTCGAGGATACAGCTTGGGAGAAATGTCAGGCGTTCTAGAGATTAGATGAAGGAAGCTAACATCCGTAACATGTTTTGCGCGGGTGTATAGTCCATCGCGAAGAATCACGGCCGAAACTGGGTCGATGTAGAGTTCAGAGACGCGTCGGCCGAACCGAGTGGCCTTCAGCTCGTCCCCCGCGAACTCAACCATCTGCTCCCTGTGGAGGAATGAGAGTATGTCTCCCAGTTTTCCTTTAATCATCTTAGGGTCGTATTGGAATGCGTAGAAAGTTTTCGCAAAGAATCTTTCCAGACCACTTTCGCTAGTCGCAAACCTCGTAGCGACAGTAGCCAATACATGCGGTCTCAGAACTTTCTCTGCTCCAAGCTTCGACCAAATTCTCTCGGGCTCAGCTAACGCGTAATTCTTGAGCAGGTAATCCTGTTCATCCTCAGTTCTCGCTATCAGGATAGCTTCTCCGAACTTGTCGTATCTCGGCCGGCCCGCCCTCCCACACATTTGCTTATACTCAAGAACCGAGATGGGGTACCGTCCGTAACCTGGTTCGTAGCGTTCATAGCTGCTGATGATTACGGTTCTCGCGGGCAGATTCACTCCTGCCGCAACCGTGGGAGTCGCAGACAGGATTTTGAGCCGTCCGCTCTTGAATGAGTCTTCGACGATTCTCCGATGTGCGCCGGGCAAGCCCGCGTGGTGGAAGGCTACTCCGCACAGAACTTGTTCAGCCAGTGTTTCGCCAAGCCGCGTTCTCTCGCCTGTTGACAGAATTCGTTGAGCAATGCTTTCTAAGCCTCTGCGGTCAGGCTTAGGTAAGCTCCTTCTTAGTAATGCGGCAGCCCTCTTTCCCATCTCGACTGCAGTGCGTCGGGTTTCAGCGAAAATAAGAACCTGTCCCCCGTCTCGTATGACGTCGAGTGCAGTTTCGAATATTGGGTTAGATTCCGAATGCGGAATCGCTCGTGAAGAGCCGTCTTTGAATTGGATTTGTCCGTCGTAGTAGACTCCTTCGCGGAGTGGGACGGGCCGCCAGTCGGTCGTGATCTGAGCGGCGTCAAGCCATTCGCCGATCTCGGCTGCGTTTTTTATGGTTGCACTTAGTGCGATGATTTGCAGTTTCGGGTTAATTTTCAGCAACCGCGTCAGAACCACCTCCAAGGTGGGGCCTCTATCCGCTTCTGTGATCAGATGGATTTCGTCAGCTACAACAACAGTTACGTCAGCGATCCATGGGGATCGGTGTCTAAGGAGTGAATCAGCTTTCTCGTTCGTCGAGATGATCACGTCGTAGTTGGATAGGTGGAGGTCGGAGCTGTCGTAATCGCCGCTCGTGATTGCGACCCTGACCTTGCGCCCAGGCGATTTCTCAATTTCAGCGTACTTTTGAAAATCTTCGAACTTCTCGCTTGCTAGCGCACGGAGGGGAGTGAGGTATAGTGCTTTACCCTCATGCTCCAATATTGACTTCAAAACCGCAAGTTCAGCTACGAGAGTTTTTCCGGAGGCTGTTGGACTTGCAAGTACGAGGTTCTTTCCGTCGAGAACCCCCGCTTTAATCGCGTCTTCTTGTGGCGGGTATAGGGTTTCGTAACCCGCTTTGGCGACCACTGCCTTTACTGAGTCTGGAATAGGGAGTTCTTCTACTCGCAAGTCTCTAAGCTTCTCTCTTAGGCTGCAGTTCGCTTCAGGTGGCCTGGTTTTGGTGAATAAAGGATTCCTTCTTTCACTAGTTGGTCAATGAGTCTTCTGGCTTCGTCGTCTGTGAGGTCCACTTTGCGTGAGAGTGCTTGGTAGAGGGTTGAGTCTTCAACGATGCCAAGCTGTTTCTCCAAATCGGCGAAGGTGCTTAGGACAACTTGCATCTTGTCGCGTAAGCTCTTTGGTTTGCCCGTCATGATTACGTCGATGTCGATCTTTCCGGTGGTGCTGTCGATG
>JBEKPE010000180.1:0-3312 GCA_049521055.1 Bathyarchaeia archaeon | reverse complement strand
ATAAACATTGGCGACGTAATCAGAAGCGTCACACCTAAGGACAGTGACGGATCGCCTTTGGTAAGGTATCACGCCCTTGTCGTAGATTCTTCAAACAACGCATTTACCGTTAACGGTAAGGATCCTTCGGAGATGGAACTCAAATTCGGAGCAACACCTATCTCGGAACGGATAAGCCCGATCTTGCCTCTCGGGCTAACTTCCGCGCTTCTCTATTTATTCGCTAGACGTAGCCGCGGACCGAATTCTGCCTATTCACCTTGAAACACATTAGATTAGATCCAAAATGCAACTTTGAGGGCTTGCCTGATCTGCTTCGTCCCTGAGTCGACCCACTCCAACATATCCTAACACCCACATCCCAAACCTAACGTCCAGGCCAACAGATTTCAGTGATATGCATGAGGAGTCGTCTGCCCCATCAATCCACCAACAGCGGAGAAAAAGGAACCATATCACTACCAGCCCACCCATCTTGAGTGCGTAAACTCGGGTACAAACGATACTTACAGGTACTCCGCCCCAGGCCCAACTCCTATAGTTGGTCTGACCGGAAAAATGGGAATTGGACTTTATTTTCGGCTCTCATCTCCGGCTCCAAATCGTCTTCTCAAGAAGATAGTGAGAATCCTGAACCTCTAGACCACGTCACGCGAAGTCTCAGCGAATACATCCCTCCAACACAGTCCAACAAGCCAGCTCACTCTACGCCCTTAATCCTACTAGAGCCATCGCGACACTCATGAACTCCCCAAACTGCAGGAACGTGTCTAAACACTGCGTGAACCACTTGATCCTCACGTACTTTGAAAGCGTAACCATAACCAGGCTAGCAGACTCGCGGCAGCTCGCTGAACTGAATTTGTTCCTGGGGGAACAAGTTTCGGGGCGACGGAAGTTTGTGCCCGGGGGAACAAATTGAGGTTTCCACCCGAGCCATCTCTTCGGGGTCCGAGGTATGCTCGATGCACCGTTTACCTTGGTGGCCGGCTAGTCCTTCATCTCAAGCGGCTTGCTGAATCTGAGAGTTGGCAGCTTGCGGACTTTGCCCGCGGCATGATCATCGCCGGCTTGACGTTCCGCCATATATATGATTCAGAGAAGGACCGGTCTCTGGAACGTTTCGTCACAGCGACGGGAGCGTTGAAGTACGTCGGTCCCGGTCGGCGTCGGTACCGCCCACGGGGACTAGGCCGCGGGGAATGGGTGACCATTCATCTCCCAGTGGGCTTCTTGAAGCAGGTGGTTATGTGGGCGCGTAGCCATGGGCGCAGCCGAAACGACGCGTTAAGCCTCCTCCTGCAGGATGGGTTGCTTCTCTACGTCACCGCTTACAAGCGCTTCCAGGAACCAGCCATAGAAACACGCAACCATAGGGCCGCTGCAGGCTCACAGAACCAGGGACCTGGAGAGAAGGAAAGTTCCGTCACGTCAGGATCCTAGCAGGGACCGTCAACCTAATTTTCTCTTAATTACTTAGAAGTCCTTTTGCCGAGTTCTCCGTCCAGAACGAAGAGTGCGCTGGTTTCGCTTCCGATGAGTTGGAGTTTTTGAAGAATTTCGTTCGCGCTTGCTTCTTCTTCCACTTGCTCTTTCACGAACCATTGGAGGAATATGGTGGTGGCATGATCTTTCTCTGAGTCAGCAAGGTCAACTATCTTGTGTATGGATTCGGTGACCTTCTTTTCGTGATTGTAGGCATCTGCAAGGATGTCACTAGGCGCCTTCCACTTGGCAGTGGGTGCGTCGATTGCCTCCAAGACCACTTTTCCTTGTCTTTCAATTATGTACTCGAAGAATTTCATCGCGTGTTCCATTTCCTCTTTCGCCTGAACACGCATCCAATGCGCGAACCCACGCAGGTTGATTGATTCGAAATACGCCGCCATTGAAAGGTAAAGATAATGGGAATAGAATTCCTTTCTTGTTTGGTCGTTTAACGCCTTCTGCACTGTTGCCTTAATCAACTTCTCAAAATCCTAGGCAGAATAAAGGTGAATCGGACATAAAGCTTCTAGCTTTTACAGGATTCGAGAATGCTTGCGAATCCTCACTGTTCATGTATCTACTTTCGCGCCCTAGTTTTCCATCTTTTAGTGTCAGGTTCAACGCACCATGTTCATAAGTGGTCTAAAGTCTACCTTGCTGGGTTGAGTGAACGGTGCAGGGCACAAAACCCGAGGCTGCCAACTCAACGGGTCTTCCTGCGCGACTTGTTCTCATCCTTGAACGAGTCTCGGCTAGAACTGGTGTCACGAAGGGAGTATACTCGATTGCCGTCATTTTCTTCATTTTAATCGTGATAACCCCGGCGATCGCAGGCATAGTTGTCCAACTATTTTCACTACCCAGTTTGGCTTTGAGCCCCGATGTTGCGAAGAGGATGGAAGCAGCGGTACAATGGTCTTTCGTGATTGGGCTGGTCGTTTCAACTCTAGATGTTTTAGCCGGTATCCCGTTGGCTTGGCTTATTGTTAGAAACCGCGGGCATTGGACAACAATTCTCGATAGCCTTGCGGATATTCCATTCGTAGTCCCCACCGTAGCTTTGGGTTTCTCAATTCTGGAGTTCTGGAGTAGCCCGATGGGTATTGCACAACTATTCGGATCTACGAGTCTTGTGAGTCCTGGAGTCATACTGATTATGCTTCTACACTTCGCATTTTCGTTTCCAGTAATAGTGCGCGTAATGGTGGGCGAATTTCTGAACTACCGTGAGTCCTACGAGGTCGCCGCGCGTACGCTCGGCGCCTCACCTTTGACCGCAGTACGAACTGTGACGCTCCCTATTCTCAGACCCGGTATATTGGCTGCATTCCTGTTGGCATTAGCGCGTTCACTCTCAGAAACAGGGGCAACCATAGTTGTGGCCGGTGCGTTCGAGAACGGAACGGTGTTCATTAACAACGCGCGAGTATCAGGCTTAACGTCCGCCGTTGTTATCGCGAGCTTGACCATGATAGTTTCGTCGCTCGGAGTTTTCGGACTGATTAAGATCATCGCGCCGAGAGTCAGGGTTCTTCCGTTGAGGGTTTGGCCTAACCTTGAAAGAAAACTGAGCAAGTCGCCTGTTGTAGCAACGAGAAATGCGATTACCCTGATCGGATTTCTAGTATTCGTCCTTCTTCCATGCCTTTTCTTAGCCTTACCAGCAGTACAAGCTGTTGCCGGCGGAACGGCGATTGAGGCCTTTGCCGGAGTTGGGCCCTGGAAGGCATTCTGGTCTAGTATGTTCCTCTCCTATGTGATAGCGGTCCTAGCGACGATCGTTAACATCGTATCTGGTTTACCAGTAGCTATCCTGATTGCAAG
>JBEKPE010000179.1:0-5964 GCA_049521055.1 Bathyarchaeia archaeon | reverse complement strand
TTCCATTTTCGGTAAAGGTAGAACCGTTATCCGAAGGGACATCAACGAGCCCGTAAAATTTGGAATTGTCGTACTTGAATCTGTGATATGCTTCCGCATTGGGGGTTTTTTGCAAATAGGGCGTAAGTTTCAACTCCGCTGCGTCATCCCACTCTCCTTGATCCCACATCCCATCGATGGTTGGAACTATCTTTGCCGTTCCTATAGTCAAAGTTGCCAGCTGAGCATAGACAACGGGTAGTTTGCTCAAAAGATACGAAGTCCCTAGAACCCCAGCAGTTGCACCAGCATATCGGAACAAATTCCTCCTAGATATGGGACGATCGAAGCTCGACTTGTAGGAGACGTTCAATGGCGCTGAACATATCGAACGCATTCTTCCATCTCGTACTGGGACCACAGTAATTTCACATCGTGCGTTTCTTGGATGTAAATCGCTAACATGAACGAATTTACGACTTGCGGTACCGATACCCTCATGCATATCACTGGAACCTGGGCCCGTGTCCAGAGTGACCTAGCTGGTGATAGGTTACGCTTGGTAGCCACAGTTTTCTTAGCTAGAACGAATCGAGTTCAAGCATGCAGCTACATGTGGGGGAGTTCATAGGAGCTGCTGACGCATTTACGAGATTAATGTGGTATCAGGAGATAGCGTCTGGGACTGTGTCGTAAGAAAGTATCCTTCGTGGAGCTGGTCGGTAGTTTCGTAAACCTCTCTTCCGAAAGGCGGCGTTCTCTACAGGTTGAGTGTAACGTCAGTACTTGGCCAGCGCCTTTAGGATGTCCTTCAGCTCACGCACGGTTTCCTCTACAACGTCTTCTTGGACCTGATCCGAAGCCAACATTCATCATCCTATCTTATTCAGGCATTGACAGGCTGTAGGGCGTTATATCCAACGCGTTTTGATCTCTTTCATTTTCGTGAGATGTGGATCGTCTGTGACGCATTGCGCTGCCAGCCATTGGCACGTGGCCGCGATTATGCTGTCTCCCATAGGAATCTTGTGTTTGAGCCTGATCTCGGCCGCGTCGATGGCGATTCTCGAATTTACTTCCACAACATGAAACATGTCTTGAAGACCTTGCACCCTGAGTTTTGCGATCTCCCTTCCTCGCCTTGAGAGCTCTAAGAGGTAGAGTTCATGTATTGTGACTGCAGAGACGGCGCGGTCTTTGTTCCTGGTCACCAGGTCTTTCGCTTTAGCTTGGAGCGCGGTGTCGTCTGAGAAGAAACACTCGACGAAGAACCTGGTATCATATACGAGCTTAGGCATCTTCCTCTCGCAACTTGTCCAGCAGGGTCTTCATCTCCTTGGTTGTCGCGACCTTGGCGTCGGCGCCAATCATGTCGAAGAACGAGAATTTTGGCTTCAACAAAATACCATCACCAGTGTCGAGGACTTGCATTCTCGACCCTTCTTCTACCTTGTATTTCCTGCGGAGTTCGATGGGAATCGTAGTCTGCCCTTTCCGGGTTACTACCACTTCTTGCGTCATGGCAAGCTTCACGTACTACTTGGTTCAGGTAGTACTGTCTTTAAACTTTACTGACGTAGCTCAGAGCCTGAAAAGGAGACGGATAGCAGATGGAAATTCATTGGTGGGGCGCGGCACATTCGTCTTTTTGTCCTGGATGTCTAACCGCATAATGGTCGATGCTGCTTCAGACTCTCAGAGATAGAGTCAGGAAATGCAATTCGACATTTTGTTTGGAGCCGGGGATGGGAGGCGTAATACTAACTCGGTTCCTAGACATCAGCCAGCTTTCAACGCATCGCAAACAAGCGGCATGATTCAACTCTGTTCCCCTTTCGAATCTCTGGGATTTGCATTTAAGATCTTCCGGTCGACTCGTCTGATGCCCACACATCACGGCGCTTGCGCTCGTGCAACTGGCAAAACGAGAAACGTTAAACTCAACCATGCTTTTTCACTGATTCTAACTTCCGCGATATACGAGTGGATGGGAATGAAGCTGCGAACGGTTACCATTCTATTCGGCCTCCTCTTCATCGCCACGTTCTAGGGGCTTCCAAAGCTTTGTTACATGTCGGGACTTAGGGATCTTCCCATCAGTTCTCAGGCTGATTTCGCCAAAGGATGGGTAGCTCTGGCGCAGTCCAGTAGACGGTCGTTTCGTGGTGAGATTTGCATGAATAACGTTCTTCCTTGTATTTGGTCGAGTCGTTCGGTTTCTGATAGTCCCACCTAGAATAGCCTTCAGGACGAAGCGCCCGAATCTTTTCTCCGCACCCTCCGTGCTGGCAGTCGATTTCTTTTAGGTCTTTCATACGAATCGTTCTGACACACTGGGAAGCTGCTGAATAGCGTTATTGCTTACCCAATAGCCTTATTCTGGTCGCGGTTGTGCGCAGATTGACCGCAATTTGCGTTCTGGATCAGAGTGCTAGGGTGCCTTTTTCAGCCAGTCTTTGACAGCGAGTTCTATGGCGGCGCCAAGATTGCCTTTCTTGCCACCGAGTCTCTTCACAATCTCAATTCGCAGTCGCCGCTCAACCTCGTCTGAAAGCACTATGTACACTTTACCCAAGCCCAAATCAACCCTACTTGAAATCAAGTGCGGCCTTCTATACTGATGAATATACATGCCCGTCTAGTGCCATGTGTCATTCATAACAACGGGAACGAGCAAGTTAACGTTATAGTGTCCGTCCAAAACGGGCTAGACTACGGGCCGAGAACATCCATCCTGGTTTCGTGTTGTTCTAGCTCTTGTAAACAGTCTCGGGCTAACCATTGCTGTCCGAACCTCCGCATGATTCCGGTTGCAGCTTCGTACTCTCTGGTGTTAACGTAAGATATGCCAGGTTGGCCCAGCCCTGTCAGAACAAAGCATTTTGATAGTGTCGAGTCCAGTTCAAGTTTGTTCGGGCTGCACGACGGCCGTGCTTATTGAGGACGAGCCAACGGTGTCCAATCAGACGCTGGAACAGTTCGCGAAGATGATGAACTTCATGACCCATCCTCAAAGCATAGACGTTTACTATGCTTCAAGTCCTGCGCCCGCGGGAGCTAATACCTCCGCAGAGATTGCGGGTCTGGTAATCATTGGAGCGGGAGTGGCCATTGCCATTTACTCACGCAGGCGTCGGGGCTCAAGCGCCACTAAAGCCCTAGCTTGGCCTGGAGCTACGCTTGATTTCGCTTCCTTAATTGCTGCATCAAGTTCCTCTTGAGTTACTCCGAGCGCTGCGCCCATCTTCGAGATCTCATCTCTGAGTCGTTCGCATTTAGCCTCATACAAAGTATCTGCTTCTTTTTCCCATTTTGCCAAAACCTTTATTTTCGCATCAATTTCGTGGAAGCTAGTTGTCACCAAGCATCACTGACTTACCAAGAAGCTATTCGCGGCATTTTAGCGATACAGACGAATGAAACTGCCACCAGAAACCTAATCCACGAATCGCGTTCAGCCAAACATTTCAAATGCTCAGAGAAGGGAAACCTGGCAGTTACGGGAGATCGAGGTATCGCTCGTTTGGTGGATCACGGTGTGGCTCGGCCAGAATGCCACGACTTCGCCCAGGTACTGTCACTGCGGGTGGAGGGTAACGTTAACTTGATAGCTCATGTCTATCAGCTTTTTCGTCTGTTAACTGCCAGCTCATCGAAGAACCTTTTCTTCCATGACAGCGTAGTGAGTTCTGTTCTATATGCAATGTACAGACTGACCAGAAAACCAGAAGAGGCCGGAGAGTTACTTCGAATCAGAAGGTTGTTCAGGTTATCTTTCTTGGTTGTAGCGCAGATTCGGGAGGAACTAGCACGTTGAGTGCAGCGAAGCAGCGTAAGTATGTTCAGGTCGCAAGCTGCAAAGAATATGAAGGTCCACACCAACACATGGAAACCGAGGACAACACATTTTGTATGGCGGTTGGGCGGTGGCTTGGAGATTCTTTTGAGAAGAAAGGTGACACAGAAAATGATGACACCCAAACAAATTAAGGATAAGTTGAGATTGTGGGGTACCTGACCACTAAGGAGGATGCTTCAATTCGGGGTAAGCTAAGCTCTCGCTGCAAGCAAACCTCGGTTCATATGCAAGAAAAGGATGATGACTAGCTGTGAACTTTTGGTCGATTAGTTACGTTTGATTTCCAGTAGGCGTTTCTCCCAGCCATTACTGTTAAAGAAGGTTGTACCTTGGTCGAAGTCCGTCATTCTGATGAAATCATTTTCGGCTTTGCGGGGCGTGCTCAGGGAGAGTTTACAATCAGAAGGGTGTTCGAATAGATTCGGAGGCAAGTCGGGTAAATCTACAATCGCAAACGCATGGTCAGTCCTCTCGTTAATTCTCAAGAAAAGGAGTTTGTATCGGTTTTTGAGCCATTTCTCAATGGCGACAGGATCAGACTTTACCATGAACATCGATCGCGATCCGATTAACTGACTACTCGTAAGTTCATTATAGCCGTGACTCTTAGCCATTTGCTATTCAGACACACAAATGGTACGCGATGATTTCCATAGCGCGCACACAGACGTGTATTCATGGTGTTCTTGTCGGTCGTGGTAGTGGGTCTAATCGTGTTCACATACCTCTAACCATTGTAATTTCATGAATACTCTCGCCATGTCCGTCCGCATTTCGAAGGATACGGACCGCGATAGGGAAAAGGTAATGAGTGGATTAGAGCGGGACGTGTGATTGTCTTCGCTCTTCAATCTTCTCAAGGCACCGGCGACGTACTGCATCAAGGAAACAACAGGAAGCAAGCAGAACTAGCAGAGGCAAGTCCTGCTTCAACCGGGAAAACATTGCTTCGGTTGCGTGCTCATCAGTAAAGTCTGTTGTTTGAAGCTCCTTTCCCAGTTCGTAAATCATTGACCGAAGGGCTTTGTGTGTGTGAGTGTGGTATCAATGGTGCGCAACGACGACGATTCAAATTGCTAGGTTCGCACCAACTCATTCAGACGGACTATACGATGCTTGAAAATTCCATATTTCTCATAGCGACTAAGTATCCTAAATGACTCAAGTATCAAAGCGATCGTACGGACTTTACTGGCTTATCTTCGTGATTCTCTCCAACACGGCTTTCTTGATCTCGTCTTCGTCAAGTTCCACTGCAACCTTGTCGATTTCTAACTTGGTTACTTGGGCTTCCTTCGTGCTAAGTTTCTTGAGCAGCCAATCGACGATAAGACTCGCCCCAACTCTTTCAGTGATACCTTCCGCTACGATCAACGTTATCTGAACCATTTCAGCAAGACCGAAAGCCGTTCTAATTTTGGAGCTGTCGTACCTAACAGCCAAGTCACTTGTCAATTGCTTCCGCGTACCTAGCCTTCCCCTACTCTCTCCAAGTAAATCGTAGATCAGTTGATGATTTAGCGTGTAGATTGTAACTGGAATCTCCAAGAAAATCAGCATCAGTCGTATAACCACTCCGTTAATATGGGCTGACCGGAAGTCGGCATCAAAACGCCTCTAAAGGGACGGTTCAATTTCAGGTGTCCGCGCCATTAGACCACGACGACGGGTATCTCGTTAAGAGTCAAATTCGTCTAGTAGTGTTTTCTGCTCGCGGTGCGTCTGTCCGCTGGACATCAGAACAGCTATGCAACTGCACGAGGAGGAGTCAAAGATCAATTACCTAATGGACCGTCTAGTTGAGGATCCTGAATTCAAAGAGTTCGTCCTCTCTAGGCTTAGGGCTTATATGTGGTAAGCCTTTCAGGCGTTTATCAAGGGTTTTTGGAGTGGCATCTCGTGTCGGAAGGAGAACGTTCATCAATATCGAGAACGTGGTCGCGACAGGTGCTCTCCATCAGAATATTGACCTGAACTCTATCGTACGCGTATTCCCTGGCGTCAAATATAGACCTGAACAATTTCCCGGCTTAGTATTTCGGTTGAAGAATCCGAAGGCCACCACCTTGATCTTCAGCTCGGGTAAAATGGTCTGTACTGGGGCGAAGTCGGAGCGACAAGCTCGC
>JBEKPE010000178.1:0-3387 GCA_049521055.1 Bathyarchaeia archaeon | reverse complement strand
TTGGTAAGGATTTGTATGTGGGGCCTATCATCCGCCAAGGGTTTCCCCTGATTCTGCCGAGAATAGTTGCCTTAGCGATTATTGGCATCAGGTATCTGATGTATAGGGTGCTGCCCGCTCTTTTCAGGAGGTTTTCTGGTTTACCTATATCCACATCCGCGAAGAGACCATTTTTCGCGCACACCCGGGAGTACTCGCCGATAGATTGGGAGAGGTGGAGGCTGTCACGCAAGGCGTAACACGTGATGATGGCGTTGAAAGTGTTGTCGCGGAATGGAAGAAATTCAAACGAACCTCTCACAACTTGCAAGAGGCTCGGTTCAAGGGCATCTATGTTAGCTTTTGCGGTCTTGAGCTGCTTCACCGATCCATCCAACCCTACGAGCAAACTCGGCTTAACCGTCGTCACAATCAACTTCGAAGTCGTTCCGGGCCCAATCCCGCCATCAAGTATTGAAACACCATCTGACAGTTGCAACCTCTGAACCGCAAACCTGCGTGCTGCTTGCGCCTTACCAAATGAAATGAGATTGTTGATTTCGTCGTATAGTGGGATAGATTCTTCAATCGCCTCTACGACTTTCCGCCAAGTTTCCGGGGCCAGATCATAAGAATCATTTTTGTCTTGATCTCCCTCCAATCAGCCACTCACCGCCCGATCTATGCAGCGGGCCCTGTTACCGGAGAGGACTGATAAACCAAGTATGTGTTTATCCATCATCTGGGCTTTGAACTGAGAATTACCTGGTCAACGAAACACCGTCGCGACCGTAAAGGCAGCCGTTATCGATGGTGAAAACTCTTCGATGCCCCGGTTTTCCTAATTACGAAGGGTGACGCGAGTCTACTTTTCAAGCAGGCTCGTGAAGAAGTCGTGATGTTCTTCTTCTTCCTCTTCTATTTCTTCGAAGATTTCCTTTGTGGCTACGTCGCCTTCCTTGTCGGCGAGTTGGATAATTTCCTTGTACATGGCAATTGTTTCTAGCTCGGCTTTGGCATCGTTCTTCAGCATCTCTTCGAGGGTGTCGCCCACGAAGATTGGGGCGGGTTGAATCGTGGGTTTCGTACCTAGGTACCATAATCGTTCCGCAATTTTCTCAGCATGCTTCATTTCTCCGATCGCTACTTTTTCGAGCCCGTCGATTACCGCGTAGTGTTCAACACCCTTCCACTGAACATGCTGCCACATATACTGAATAATAGCTTGAAGTTCGCCAGCAACTGCTCGGTTTAACATCTCCAGAAGTTTTGCACTAGCCAAAACTGTTCAACCTGACCTCGAAAACCTGTTGACTGAGAATTAAACTGGCTTTCAGAGAATCGCGATTGAAACCAATAATCTTCGCCTGGTCTGTAATCGCTCTTTCTTAGTTGGACTGATGTGAACATCGAGATGCTGCGCGATTGAGACCACGGTTGCAGCAACGAAGTTGGCTACGGTTGATGAAATGGGTGGCTATCCCGAAAAAAGGTACTCGACGTCCTCAGCTCTGATTTTCTGCGGATCCTAGAACTCGATTTAGAGTCGTGATAAACGAGTCAACCTCTTGCGTTGACATTCCATTTACCGCTCCTTCTAGGAATTTGTCATGAATCTTCGAAGCGCGCTTATACTTCTCGCCACCTTTCCCAGTTATTGCGACGTTGACCGCTCTTCTATCTGCGTCGCTTCTGACACGTCGAACAAGCCCAGCTTCTTCTAGTCTATCGACAACCATTGTCATGCCGGGAGCCGTCATGCTCTGTTCCATTGCAAGCGTCACCATCAGTCGCGCCCCCGTATCGAAGAGAACCCTCAAGACTCTGAACTCTGCCAGAGACAATCCCGCCTGGGAGAGGTTGCCCTCGGCGAGTTTATTCCATTTTCTAAAACCATCTGTTAACGCACGCCCAATATCAAACCTTGAGACGGCAGTTTGTCGCATCTCGCTCCCTCGCAGTATTTCTGTGGCACTGCTACCAAGCGGCATGTTAGAAAGCTATCGACTTGTTTCCGGCCGTAAACCCAACAACTAAGAGAGCTAAAGGTTAGATAGTTAAGTTCTTCATGAACCAAAAACGTAGGCCTGGGTCACCTTGGACGATGACATATGGGCTGCTGTAAACCGACCTCGAACCAGTCTCGCAAAATCCCGCCAACCTTCCGAATTGCGGGTAATCTTGAGCAATCGTAAGGGCTTTTTAGTTTGCTTTTAAACAAAAGCAATTAATGGTTAAGTAATTAAGTAATGATTATTTCATTAATGATTAATGGACGAAGTTTTCTCAGTTCCTGAAATTGATCGCGGCGGTAATATTCGACAATCCTACAGGCTCACGTGTGAGCCGTTTTGAACGACGTATTCTTGGGAAACAATCTCGCGGTGCTAACCTGCGCCTATTCGAGTCTAAGTCACACAGTTTCACCACCTATCAACCGCCGAAAAGTCTCAGTAGTTTAAGGTGTTTGATGTGCTGAATTCAGGAGACACTGCATGGGTACTTGCGGCTACAGCTCTTGTGATGATTATGACTCCGGCTGTGGGCTTCTTTTATGGCGGGCTGGTGAGAATGAAGAATCTCGTTTCAACTATTGTTCAATGTCTAGCCATATTCGCCGCCATAAGCCTGGTTTGGGCAATGTGGGGCTACAGTCTTGCACTCGGAGGAAACTCATATGCAGGGATAATCGGGAATCTGTCTGACTTCGGGTTGGTCAACGTTGGAGTCGCACCGAACTTAGCCTATGCCCCTACGATCCCGGAACTTCTCTATGTGTCTTTTCAGCTCAAGTTCGCGGCGATCACTCCGGCCCTGATCATCGGGGCGTTTGCTGAGAGAGTTCGCTTCAAGTCACTCTTGATTTTCGTTGTGCTGTGGACTACATTCATCTATGTTCCGGTCGTGCACTGGATCTGGGCCGTGGGTGGTTGGTTAAGGGTACTGGGGGTAGTTGACTTTGCTGGAGGCTTGGTTGTTCACGAGACGGCCGGAGTGTCAGCGCTTGCTGCAGCCCTATTTATCGGCAGACGCAAGGACCTGAACCCGAACAAGGAGATTAGGCCCAACAATATTCCTTTCGTGATTTTGGGAGCAGCAATATTGTGGTTCGGTTGGTTCGGTTTCAACGCGGGAAGTGCTCTTGCGGCAGACGGTTTAGCTGCTAACGCTCTGCTTGTGACGAATCTGGCGGCTGCGGCGGGTGCGATGAGTTGGATGGTTACTGACTGGGTTAGGAAAGGCAAGCCGTCGGCGGTCGGCATTTCTGTTGGAGCAGTTTGCGCGCTAGCGACGATAACCCCAGCTGCTGGGTATGTTGGACCATTGGCGTCCATGATCATAGGAGCGGCGGCTGGGATTGTTTGTAATTTTGTAGCTGGTTGGCGCGCAAGGACGCGACTTGATGAC
>JBEKPE010000177.1:0-3423 GCA_049521055.1 Bathyarchaeia archaeon | reverse complement strand
GGTTCTCCGCTTAGGCCTGGTACAACGGGGAATGAGATCAAGGAAATTGTAGCCCCGTCGAATGAAGAACCGATCATTACCAAGACCGTGAATAGCGCATTCATCGGCACGGATCTTGAGGCCCAATTGAAGGGGAAGAACATTGAGACACTCGTAGTGGTTGGCATGACAACCGATCATTGCGTCTCAACGACAGCGCGGATGGCTGGGAACATGGGCTTCGAAGTCTACGTAGTATCCGACGCGACGCCACATTCGACCGTGCAGGACCAGACGGGAAACTCTACAAAGCTGAGGAAATTCACGCCGTGAATCTATCTAGCCTGCACAATGAATTCGCCACAGTTGTAGAGACCAAGAACCTACTCAACAGTCTGAGGCCGATGCCCTGAGCGACAGTGAGCCCGGCTCGAAGAATATCTAGTCGAAACGATAGACTTCGATCGATTGCAAAGTGTCGGGAGCCTGCCGAATGAATTGTCCTGTGAGCATTCTCGATTCTGGGAATATGGGGTTATAGGTTGTTGGAGCGATCTGAATGTTGCCTTGCACCGTGCCTGCGCCCACCCAGGTTACGTATGTATAATTGCTAACGAGTCCTGAAAGATTCGTAAAGGATTTGCCGGAATATTCGTAGAGAGAGCCATGGTTATTGAGGTAACCGCCAATAATCCACGAATACTGTGCGGCGGTTATTGTCAATATGCTGGAGGGTGGGATCAAGTCCGGCGCGGGCGGCCTAATTTCTTGTGTGAGGTCTACGAAGTTTTGGGCGGAATAGGTGACGAGCCAAGCCTGGCTGTTCGACATCTGCGCTATGGGAGCACCTCCACCAATCATCCATTCCGCGCCGTTCCATGCAATTGCATTAACTGTGGCGCAGCAACCACTGTTGAACCTTAGAACTGAATCGAGTTTGTCGGTCAGGTCAGTGAATGTGTAACCGTCATAAGCTGCCAAGAAGCTCCTCCCTCCAACGAGCCAGTAATACCCATTCCAAGCAACGGCCTGGATCGAGCCAAAATTGGAGACGGACGGACCGATTTGGTCAGATAAGTCCACTATTTTCGATCCATCGAACGAGAATAAGATACCGTTCTCATCGTATCCTCCTCCGACCAACCAATATTTGCCATTCCAAGCGTTAGTGTACAGGATCGCGTCCCGTTGCCTCGGAACCCACGAAGAGAGATCCGTGAAGTCGTAGCCGTCGAAGATTGAGAGCGACATGTGGTTTCGTTGCTGGCTGCTGAATGAAGGCAACACGCCTGACCCTAGTCCCGATAACAACCATTCTCTCCCATTATAACTAGCCGCGAAAACATCTCCGCCGTGCCATGACGATTCTGCATCATATTGATTTAGCGATCCGCCCAGCACCTGGTTCCGCCCATCGTAAAGGTAAATGTATGGATCTGATCCATTCGGCCCATCGTCTTCCCACCAACCCGACACTAGCCATTGGGACCCATTCCACCCACCACCCCAGACGGTTCCTCCGCTATGGACCGGGGCCAGAGACGTAATTGAGTGGTTGGAAAGTTCGATGCGCTCCAGCCGAGGCGCCTGACCATTTTCGAACCATGTGCCATTCTGCCCACCGACCAGTACGTAACTTGAATCGCCCATCGATGTTCCTGATGCGGAAAGAATTCTAGCCGATGGAATAGCCAACGCTGTGATAGTGACGATCATGACGAAGGTGGATAGGGCAGATCGCACTGTGATTCACGCCTGAGATGTGTTCCGGCGGCCGAGCGTTCTCGTAGGGAAGTTTAGGCGATTTATAAGGCAAATGGATGATTGATCAGGTGAAGGTAATACGAGACGAGATTTGACCTAACTCCTTGAGCAACATACTTACGAAGGGCTTCTAAGAAGAGACGCAGACTCACTTTTGAACTAGGAAAGACTTGTGTATGTGAACCAATTTGTAGCACTTGCCTGCGCTCTGATTACCCCAGATTCACGCAGAATAAATACTGTTCCGCCCAATCCTGATAGAATAGGCAAAGCGACAAATAGTAATGGTTGCCTTCATTCCACCTTCTGACCACGCTTAGCTTAGGAAGCGAGATGTGTGAATCCGTTTCGCTATATCCTGCGCAGACTTCTCTTCGGGGCCCTAGTTCTAGTTGCGGTCATAACAGTCACATTTGTTTTGTCACGTAGTTTAGGCGGCAATACGGTGGTTGCATGGCTCGGAAAGAGCGCGAGCATTCATCCTGAGCTTGCCGCCCTCTACGCAAAGAAATATCATCTCAACGATCCAATCCCAGTTCAATACTACTATTACATACTGAACCTAATCCAGGGAAATCTAGGTTTTTCACCGTCACGTGGCTTCCAACCGGTCGCTGAAGTGATTTCGATAACCCTCCCATTCACTCTACAGATAGCGTTCTTCGCCTTCGTAATTTCAGTCGCTCTTGGAGTCGGGCTGGGGGTTTTGGCAGCTCAATACCAACATAAGCCCTTAGACACATTTATTCGGGCTTTCTACCTCGGGGGCTACTCTTCACCACCATTCTTCATTGCGTTGATCCTTCTCATTGTATTCGCCTTCACGCTCCGCGTTTTGCCCAGCGGAGGCGCATTCGATATTTCACTAACACCTCCGACTACCATCACCGGCGTTCCGATGGTAGACGCTGCAATCGAGGGCAACGGACCGTATTTTCTCAGTTCTTTACAGCACGTTATCTTACCAAGCGTTTCGCTCGCGCTGGTCACCTTTGGAGTTCTCACGAGGGTTTTGAGGAGTTCAATGCTTGACGTAATGCACTCGAACTATATTCGTACGGCTAGGGCGAAAGGTCTCGATGAGCATACTGTATTCTTCAAGCACGCACTCAGGAACGCGATGATTTCAGTAGTAACCATCTCCTCCCTGATGGTCACTTGGCTAATAACGGGAACGATATTCGTAGAGAACATTTTTGGTTACCCGGGGATGGGACAATACCTCGTAACCGCATTATCAGCAGAAGACTACCCTGGAATCTTGGGAGTCACAATAGTTTTCGCGGTGGTCATAGTAGCCACGAATCTAATTGCCGACATCCTATATGCAGTCGTCGATCCCCAAGTAAGATTAGGATGAATCACTTCTGAACCCAACTGCCCGCCGCAGAATTCTCGGCCTGCTCCAATTGTTCAGACGGAGCAAAGAGGCACTGATCGGAGGCATAATCGCCTTAGGGTTTCTACTCGTGGCTGCCGTAGTTACAGTATCAGACCTGCTAGGAGTCAGAGTTACTCCATATGACCCTATCCAACAGAATGTTGGCCCAGCCCTGGCTCCACCTTCCATTCTACATCTAATGGGCACGGACATTCAAGGACGTGACTTGCTAAGCCGCATCATAGTAGCCACACCAAATGACGTCTCTGTCAGTCTCGCGGTCGTAGGCGTTGCACTGG
>JBEKPE010000176.1:0-3461 GCA_049521055.1 Bathyarchaeia archaeon | reverse complement strand
CTGTGCGGCGCTGGGCTTCTCGGTCTAGGGATTTTCGGTTCACAACTTTGGGATGCTATCTCATTCTGGTTAGGCATTGCCATTCAAATTCCTTACAATCTTGTGAGGCCATTTACGTTGCTTGATGCTAAGGAATTTGTGACATTCATCTTTGCGGAAGGGTTTTTCGTACTAAACGCCTTCATTTTTCGTTGGCTTTTCTTCAGGAACCGCGACTTGCGTGGGCCAAGGATCATAATTCAAGGCGGCTCGATATATGCTGAGAACTCGGGTGTGAGAGTTTTCTGCGCTTCAGTAAGCAATACTGGTGATTCAGCTGCTCGCAGCTGTCAGGCACGAATTACATTAGACGATATTGAACAAAGAGACATGGAAGGACTTCCTAGTGTGAATACCACATTCAACTTGCAGAACTTCACATCCAGTATCAAGACCGATTTGCGATGGAAAAAGGACAACCACAAGGAGATGACAATCAGATCAGAAGATGACGCAGAACTAGAAATCCTACGATTTGTTCCAGAGAACGATGGCGTACCAGCGCATTTCGATGTGCCAAGCGAATCTGGCTGGGAACCTTTGTCTGCGTCGTTGAATCTCAGCACTTTGTACATCAGGATCAAAGTTGTGCCGTTGAACGGTCGGCCTAGCAAGTACACCTATTGGACGGAACGCCATAAAGGCGAATGGACTCTCGGCGCTTTCCGCTAGTAGGTCAGCGATTTTCTTTCGTCTTGAAGTATTCTCCTAGTACGGATCGTACCGTTTCAGGTATGGAGTCTAATTTGCGGGCTTTTCTCTCCTGATCTAACGCCTTTACCATGTCGTCTGACATGGCTACCATTATTTTGTTCATTGCCAAGTTGGACACGCTACCATTGTATAGCGATAGCAACCTTTATAGCTTTTGGGTGTGTATTGCTATGTGTAGCGATGGGAACATGGCAACTATCATCATAACCCGCGAGGAACGGGGAAGAATCATTGCCCAACAATTAAACCAAATTCAGAGGTTAGATGAACGTGCATACAAGGTGGCCTCTCAATCAGGTCAAGGAATGTACGATGTTATCCGAAGCGAAAAGTTCGCTATGCGTTGGGTGTGTAACTGTCCCGACTGGACGCATAGGCAAGTTAAGTGCAAGCATATTTGGGCGGTTGAATTTTCACTAGCCTTGAGAAATAGGGTTAAGCAAAGCGTTGTGATTGAGCCGCTTAGTCCGAGCGTTTGCCCTTATTGCGCTTCAACGAAACTGGTTCGGCATGGTGTAAGACATAACAAGTATGGTAACCTTCAGCGGTTCACTTGTCGGGATTGTGGTAAGCGGTTCTCGCAGAACTTAGGTTTCGAGGGCATGAAAGCGAACCCGCAATCAATCACTTCGGCTATGCAACTTTACTTCACGGGTGAATCGCTACCGAACATTCAGAAGTTCTTGCGGTTGCAAGGCGTCAATGTTCATTTCACAACCGTCTATCGCTGGATTAAGAAGTACGTCGCAATCATGGGACGCTACTTAGAACAAATGGAACCACAAGTCGGAAACACTTGGAGAGCCGACGAATTGTTCCTCAAGGTTCGCGGGAGCATGAAGTACCTATATGCCCTGATGGATGATGAAACGCGGTTTTGGATTGCGAAAGAAGTTGCTGACACTAAGTACCATGCAAATGTTCACGACCTATTCAAACAAGGGCGCAAGGTTACAGGTAAAGCACCGTTTCACATCATAACGGACGGCGCACCGAACTTCCACGCAGGAATTGAGAGCGAGTTTTGGCGTGAGAAGAAACAGCTAGCCCTCAAGCACGAGCAAGACATACGCTTTGACGGTCAAATTCACAACAATAAGATGGAACGTATGAACGGTGAGATTCGTGATCGTGAAAAGGTAGTTCGAGGCGTAAAGCGTGTGGATAGCCCGCTAATTGCGGGATTACAAATCTACCATAATTACGTTCGCCCGCACATGGGGTTAGACGGTAAGACTCCCGCAGACATGGCAGGTATCGAAGTACGGGGAGATAACAAGTGGCTAACTTTAATTCAAAATGCGAGTGGCCGGAAGCACTCTAACCAACTTCGACAATCGGTGAATAGCCACTAGATGCCCAATATCCCTTTGTAATGTGACCATTCTTGCATTTGTATTCGCGTTCTATTGAATCGCCCTCTGGTTTGGCTAGTGTAAAATGTAAGTGCTCGTCATCAGGCGGCGAGAGTTCGAGAACTTCGGTGCAGTATTGACCACTACAACCAATCTGTTTAGTTCTTCTTTTTGACAACCAAAATCACAACGCTACCAGTAGTTCTTCAAGGCAATTTAAATCTAATAGAGCCAGTCAACCAAAAACGGTTAATCTTAAAGGTAAATCGAACTAAACACAACACGACTATTGACTCTAGCAGACATAATACAATTTCTCTTTGCAACAACATTTTTCGGCATTCCGATAGGAGTGATTCTGTTGCTTCTTGCTCTTGTCTACTTTCTATCCAGAAAAAGAAGGTGAGTTTTCTTGTGGAAAGAGCATCTGGGAGAGATTAAAGCAGTCATTGAAATTATCGCGGTTCTTGTTACGCTCCTTCTCAATGTTTATGTCGCCTCCACTAATGGCTTAAGTGAGTTTTGGAGAGGCTTTGTAATCGGTTCACTGATAATATTCATAGTAGCCGTTGTAAGCCAAGTCATTTTGGGGTTCTGGAATGTTAGCATAACTGAAGCGCAAGTAATCGCTATTACACATTTGAGAAAAACCGAAACAGTTGCTAGCGACGAAAGAATCAATATCCACGTTATCCGCACAGAGTTTGATCAAAAGCAAAATTGGTGGCACGTATTTGGTGAACTCTTAAGCGGCTATTACTACACTTTTGAAGTTGTAGTAGATGGGCGAACTGGTGCCATAAGAAAGAGCATGTTGGAATCACACGCTAACGATGTCATTGCCATACGCCCTTCCTATCCCTAAAGTTTGGACTATCCACAAGCAGAAACCTAGTTTCGGGCGTATTCCCCATAATCACCTGAAGGGGCTCTGTCAAGCCTGCGGGACACCCAAAGCCCGTCAAATGTCGGGACATGGGTGTTTTGTGGGCTTGGTGGAGCGAGGTGGGGCGATTAAGCCACGACAAGTTCAGTCGAGCCCCAAGATGGATGGGCTCTTATCCAAGATGCTTTCAGAAGAAGGCCTCAACTGATCTTTCTACTCATATTAGACATAGAGATGCTGGTTTTGGCTGACCTATTCCAATTTGTTCTAGCTCTTGTTGCCATAGCGTATTCGACTTGGGTAGTTCTTCCGTGGGCATTTTACGAAAGGCTCGAAAACATGGTAATGAAAAGGGAAATCGGTTGGCTAAGAAGCGCCCAGCACTTTCTCTTTGTTTCTGGTTCCTTGTTCCTATTCTATGTCATGACCGACTTAGTAGCGGTGACAACTTCTGACCCGTTCATTTC
>JBEKPE010000175.1:0-3561 GCA_049521055.1 Bathyarchaeia archaeon | reverse complement strand
TGATCGCCCAACAACCGAACCAAATTCAGAGGCTAGATGAACGTGCATACAAAGTGGCTTCTCAATCAGGGCGTGGAATGTATGATGTTATCCGAAGCGAGAAATTTGCTATGCGTTGGATTTGCAATTGTGCCGACTGGCAGTTTCGCCAAGTTAAGTGCAAGCATATTTGGGCGGTTGAATTTTCACTAGCTTTGAGAAATAAAGTCAAACGGAGTATGGTAATCGAACCGCTCAGTTCAAGCGTTTGCCCTTACTGCGCGGGAACCAAGTTAGTTCGACATGGCCTAAGACACAACAAATACGGTAACTTACAAAGGCTAACGTGTCGAACTTGTGGGAAACGATTTTCTCAGAACTTTGGCTTTGAACGATTGAAAGCCAATCCTCAATCTGTTTCTTCTGCCATGCAGCTCTACTTCACAGGTGAAAGCCTACGGAATGTTCAGAAACTATTGCGACTTCAAGGCGTTGAAGTTACACATCAGACGGTTTACAATTGGATTAAGCGGTACGTTACCATCATGGAACGATACTTAGAACAAATGGAACCACAAGTTAGCAACACATGGCGAGCGGATGAACTATTCTTCAAAGTCAAGGGCAACATGAAGTACCTCTACGCCCTCATGGATGATGAAACAAGGTTCTGGATAGCGAAAGAGGTTTCAGACACCAAGTACCACGCAGATGTTCACGACTTGTTTAAGCAAGGTCGTAAGGTCGCGGGGAAAGCACCGTTCCACATCATAACAGACGGCGCACCGAATTTCCACGCTGGAATTGAAAGTGAGTTTTGGCGTGAGAAGAAACAACTTGCCTTAGTCCATGAACAGGACATACGGTTTGGTGGGGAAATTCACAACAACAAAATGGAACGCATGAACGGTGAGATTCGTGACCGAGAGAAAGTCGTTAGAGGGGTGAAGAAAGAGGATAGTCCGCTAATCGCTGGACTACAAATCTACCACAATTACGTTCGTCCACACATGGGATTGGACGGCAAGACCCCAGCCGACATGGCGGGAATCGAAGTTCATGGAAATGATAAGTGGCTAACCCTAATCCAAAATGCAACCAAGAACAAGCGAGATACATCTTGACAACGCTTTTCGACTTTCTCGTAGAGATTCTTGCGGTCTTTCTAGGTGTAGTTTTCGCATTTTTGTTTGACGAATACCGTGAAGGTAGGGACGAACGCAAAGAAGGTCGTAAGGTCTTAGACCTACTTCGTTTCGAAGTGGAAGGTAACAAAAACATACTTGAACCGATGAAAGATACCGCGGTGGGTGCTGTCCCGAACTCTCGTCCAATGCGAGGCATTTGGGACGGGCTTACGGCAAAATTAGGGACAGTCAAGAACGACGAAATACTCTCAGAACTTGGGCTCCTGTATTTTCTTCAAGCGGCTCTAGATAGAGCCCTCAATGTGTATCGACACTACGCCGGTGAATACCAGTACGCCGATCCCGAAAAGAAAGCGGCTATGTTACTCTCTATAACGAGTGAGCGTGACCATTTCGTGAACTACATAACGACTTTCGTTCTGCCTCAGATTGTCAAAGTCATAGCTCTGATTGATGCTGAGTTAGGGGATAGAAAGCCCAAAACTGAGGAAAAAGGTGTTCCGTAGTTGCAACAGACTCCATCTTTCAAACTAATTCAGAGGCTTGAACGTTTTCCATTTAGGATACGTCAAGAAACCGCTGATTGGTGTATCCCTGCAAGCATAGAAGCAGTGACGAAATATCACAAATCTGATTCAACGGTAACACAGGGCTATCTGGTGACTCAATTCGGAGATATGTCGCAAATAGGACTTGGCTCCATGAAAGAGCGCGTTCTGGAAAGAGACGACAAATACTCATGGGCGGCACTTACGTATCTGAGAGATACCGACTTCCAATTGTCGTTTGACAAGTTCCTTAGTTCCATTCAACAATATGTAGACGAGAACAAACCGCCCATCATTTCTGTACCCATGGGTGACAGATATTGGCACATGCTAACAGTAGTTGGTTATGATTCTACCCACTTTCTAGTTTACAACCCAGACCCCAGAGCCATTCACGCTTATTCCCCACTGTCTAAATCACGGTTACGAATCGATCTATGCTTGAGGAAGAACGCGCGGGATACCGCTATTGATAGTCTCATCTTGAGTCCCAAAGAGGTAACGCGAGCTTGATGTCCCGCAAATTGACAAGAAATGAGGTGTCCCGTACCTTTGACAGAACCCGCCCCCGAAATTTTTATATAGGATTTTTTACCTGCCGTAACAAAAGTGATTGTTTCACATGTCTAACCAACAATCAATACCAATTGTAATTTTGAAGGAAGGTACTCAACGCTCTACCGGCAAAGACGCACAACGGAATAACATACTTGCGGCGAAGGTCGTTGCCGAGACCGTTAAGACTACTCTCGGCCCTCGGGGTATGGACAAGATGCTTGTCAGTACGATCGGGGATGTCGTGATCACAAACGACGGTGCCACGATCATGAAGGAATTAGACGTCCAGCACCCAGCAGCTAAGATGCTTGTCGAAGTCGCCAAGACACAAGACAACGAAGTGGGCGACGGGACTACTACCGCAGTAGTTTTGACCGGTGAATTGCTGGACAAGGCGGAGAAGCTTCTAGACAAGGACGTTCACCCGACCGTTATCGTCGAAGGATACAGGAAGGCGGCGGATAAGGCTCGAGAAATTCTCGAAAGCCTGAGCGAGAAAATAGATCCCAACGACGCCGAAACACTTGGAAAAATCGCCATGACCGCCATGAGCACGAAGGGTGTCACGGGTTCTAAGGATCATCTAGCGAAGATTGCGGTCGATGCGGCTCTCCTCGTGAAAGAGACGAGGGACGGCAAGACTAAGGTCGACGTAGACCTCGTTAAGGTGCTTAAGAAACACGGCAAAAGCCTTGAAGAAACAGAGCTCGTCCGAGGCATCGTGGTCGACAAGGAGATCGCTCACCCGCAGATGCCAAAACACATCGACAACGCCAAGATTGCACTCCTAAACGCTAAGCTCGAAATAGAGAAGACGGAATTCGATGCGAAGATCAACATAAACAGCCCAGACCAAATGAAAATGTTCCTCGACGAAGAGGAACGAATGCTAATGGAGATGGTTGACGACGTTGTCAAGAGCGGGACTAACTTCGTCTTCTGCGAAAAATCAATCGACGACATAGCCCTGCACTTCCTATCCAAGAAGGGGATTTCCGCAGTCAAGAACATGAGCAGCGGCGATATGGAGAAACTCGCCAAAGCCACCGGAGCCAAGATCGTAGCCAGCGTCAAAGACTTAGACTCAGCATCTCTCGGAGAGGCAAAAGTTATCGAAGAAATAAAGATCGGCGACGACAAACTAACCTACGTACGTGAAGCCAAAAACCCGATGGCCGTCACTGTCGTCATACGGGGCGGAACAGAACACGTGGTAGACGAGGCGGAAAGATCACTACACGACGCACTATGCGTTGTTCGCGATGCCATTGAGGACGGCAAAATGGTTGCCGGCGGCAGTGCGCCTGAAGCGGAGACGGCAAAGCAAC
>JBEKPE010000174.1:0-3820 GCA_049521055.1 Bathyarchaeia archaeon | reverse complement strand
CCCGCCACCAAACGGCCCCATATCGGTCCTCGCGGAAAACGGCGCAGACTTTAGCAACATCCCAATACTATCTATCGCCAATCACGGTTGAGGCGACTTCCTGTTTGAAGAAGCGTATCGGCGTAATAATGTACCAGACGAGTAGGACAAAGGGGCAGGAACTCGTCGCCCAACGAATGGTCAGATACTTCAGAGACCTCGGAAACGAGTCATACCTGATCACTAGCGTATACCACGACGGGAAGGAAACCGTTAGCGAACAACAGATGGGAGAAAAAGGCTACTTTCTAGTTAATGACCTTGAACTCAACATTCCAGTCATTCGCGTCGCGAGCCTAGTAACAAAATGGCCCCCGCGCCGAGTCGGGTTCAAAGACATAGTCCACACCTTAGAGAGAATAGTCAACGACTTTCAACTCAACGTATTGATCACACACAGCACACTTTGGAATGGCCCAGAGGAAGTAGCCAAATTCGTCGAGTGGAGGCGCAACATCAAGGCCTTGGGCGGATACCAAGCCCCACTCATATTTTGTCACATGTCTCATTTCCAAGAACCTTCCCCCAGACGATATTCTATCGCCGAACGCTCTTTCAGAATGGCCTGGAACCGTCTCTCTCTAAGAACGATACTCCGGGTGGCCAACCTCATCCTAGTGGTGACGCCGTACGAGGAACAAGCAAAGGTGAAAATGGGCGCGCCCAAGAACAGAATTTTGTTGTTTCCCGGCGGGATCGATGACGTCTCCTTCAGTCAATTTTCGTCATCGGACCCACAGGTGTTCCTCAAACAACTAGGAATCCCAACAGACTCTAAGATTGTTGCTTTCCTGGGAACGATCGAGAATAGAAAGAACCCGGCCGCGATTGCTGAAGTCGCGGAGAGGTTGACTAACAGAAACGATATTCAGTTCGTTATAGGTGGCCGGGGCGATTCAGAATATGCGGACACGGTGAGGAAGAAGGCGGAGGGACTGCCTAACGTCAAGTATACCGGCGAGCTTAGCGAGAAAGCAAAGGTGCAATTAATCCAAAACTCCTACCTGAATATCATACTCAGCAGAATGGAAGCGTTGGGCCTAACCCAGCTTGAGTTTATGTTTGAAGGAGTCCCAGTGATTACTTCAGGTGTCGGAGGACAATCGTGGATTGTTAGAAACGGAGAGGAAGGTATCCAAGTCAAAGGGCCCGACGATATCGACGGTGCGGTTAATGCCGTCACCCAGCTCGCCGACGATAAGTCAAAGTGGCAAAAACTCTCGTCTAACGCAAAAGAGAGGGCAAGCAAATACACCTTGACGAATCTCATGGGACAACTTGACTCCGCAATTACGAAGGAAATCGAGAATGAGACTGGAACATCGACCCTACCCTCAGAAGTTAGGTCTACTATTTCTGAACCTGAGTATGTCGTTCGCACGTGGTCACATGGCACCCTGAAGGTCGCGGTCACCGAGAGGAGGATGTTTATTCAGCGAGGCCGTTTGTCCAGGAGCACTCTGGAATTATCTTACTCCAGTATTCATTCGATAGAACACGTTAGGCAGTATCGCTGGAAGGCACTACTCACAGGCGGAATCCTTTCCGCGTTCTTGGTTATTCAGCACTACGTTTCTCCGATCATATCCCGCACACTAACTTCGAGTCTTGTCGTTCTTGCCTCGAGCCTAGTTCCGAACGCTGGAACGAGAGTGGAGACCGCCGTAGGCCTTCTATGGGTGGTTCCTATCTCGCTGGCAGCGATCCTGTTTTTGATTGGAGCTCGCAAAGGCTATGCATTGCACGGTGCAACCCTAGACCCAATCTACCTACCTCCTTCATTCGGCGAAGCGGTACAATATATCCGAGAGCAGCAGAGTCGGCCATTGGACAATCGCGGCAACGCGCCGAACTTTCCAGATGAATCTACGTAGCAAAGATGAGAAGCGAAGCAAAAGGTAGTAGATTTGGCGGGGAATCCTAGCAGACCGCTACTATAGTTGGGCAATCTGCTCAGGTGTTGTGCGTTCTACCATGTGGACGCCGGCGGGGCTATGCCCCCCAGTTCATCAGAACTAGCTCTTTTATTTCGGAGAATATCAGAGCCATCACAATACCCACCAACACCGGCCCAAACCAAAGGCGCCAGTACAGGGCAATGAATGTGATCGGCATCAGAAGCATTCCGAAGACGAAGTGATGGATGTGGCTTGTAGGGGCGGTTGCCTTTCCTCCGAACATTTTCGTGTTCAATTTTTGAACCCCACTCCCGGCCACGGCCGTGGGCGGCAGCCTCGTAATTTTGAATTTTCGGTCTTTGAAATCGATGAAGATCCTTAGTCTCACAGAGTCTGCTAACAGTCTGATTAGAATGTAAGCTACCCACCCTGCCAAGAGGAAAAGTTCCAAGTCTGTAAACGTAGGAATTTGCATCGACAAGCACCATGATTACTAGAGGATCCCACTCAGCAGCCTCGGTGAGAGCAGCATGAACAATCCCAGCCCTTCCTCATCAACTATCTCCTTACTAAAAGTTGCAGTATCGCGACCGCCAAGAAAGCGGTTCCGGCGTAAATTAAGCTTCCCGCGAGAAACCACACGACGACCGCGTCAATAATTGGGTAGTATGAAGTGGATAACGGCGGAGAGAATTAGAATAATCACTATGCCTACGATCACCAGAATCGTGAAGGTGGGCTCTTGAGCCGAGGGTGATTCAGCAAGCCTGAGGGACCGCGGAGTAGTGGATGATGAAATTAGTAGGTAATTCCGACGATTGTACTCATTATCTTACAAACAGTTTATGAAAAAGAGAGAGGGAGGTTTTCGGTGTTTTTCTTCACTTGGTCTTTGACTGTTGAGTCTGTATATTTGATGGCTGGGCTTGCGGTTTGCTCTTTCCTCTGTAGTGAACGGCGAAGGCGCCGAATATTATGGCGAGGATACCAAGGCCGACCGCCGCTGCTTCTAGGGTCGTGTTAGTATTTTGATTTGTGTTGAGTTGTTGGTTCAGGTTGGCGATGGTCGCGTTTCTCTGTGCGAGTGTGTTTTGGGCGTTCTGGAGCTGCTGTTGCAGTTGTTGGTTCTGTGCTTGAGTTTGGTTCAATTGCTGTTCAGCTGTTTGGTACTGTGATTGAAGGGCAATGTATTCGGGGGTTTGGGCTTTGATGTATGATAGGGGTGCTACTCCGCTGTCTGTCGCGGTGGAGTAGGAGTTTGATGGGTAGGCGTAGTAGCTGGACGAGTATGGGTAGTAATTGTAACCGTAACCGCAGTATACGTCGTAATAGCAGTAGGGGCTAGAGTAATTGTAGTTGGCCGGGTAATAGTAGGAGTTCGCGTAGGCTGTCTGAACGTTCTCAGTTATGGATGCGAACAGTGAAGTTCTTGGCGCATTTTGCGGGACCGTGAACGTAATCTGCTTGTTGAGAGCACTCCCACTGTTCACGTATCCGTTATTGTTTAACGTCACCGATGTCAACGGATGAAGACTGTTGCCATCTACGTAGAAAATCTGTGCCGTTAAACTGGCGCTACTGAAACTGTTTTTCGCATTGGCTTGCATGTTGACCGTCACAAGGTCGCCTGGATTAACCTGTGAAGGGTAGGTCATTTGAACCGTGAAATAACTCAGATTCACTGTATAGCTAGTTTGAGCTGCTTGCGCGTGCGCAACAACTACAACTGATAGAGCCACCATCAGAATCGCAAAAACAAGTATTAGCCGCGATGCTTTCATTTTGTTACTTCTCCTGATTGTCTAGTTTGTTACCCGTAGTAACAGTCCGATATAAATATTGTTACGTAAGGTAACGGATAGTCTACGTTTGGTCGGCATCGG
>JBEKPE010000173.1:0-3840 GCA_049521055.1 Bathyarchaeia archaeon | reverse complement strand
CATCGAGATGTGCAGGACCATGCCAATATTCCTACTGCAGACGCTCAGGTTTTATCTTAACAGATCTGGACGCCTCCAGTGACTATCGAAAACGACGATTAGTAAGGACAGACCAGACGGGGCTAAGAAGTGAGGGACACGCCAGATTGAGAAGCTCATACCCATTCCAGGAACGAGCCATAACGCAGAGCCTGAAAACTCGTCATCTCGGAAGAGAAATTTCAATCGCAACTGAATGCACATCAACGAACGACATAGTCAAACGCTCTGCAGAGATGGGGGCACCTCATGGTTTCGTGTCGATATCAGAGACGCAGTCGGCCGGTCGAGGACGTTTGGGTAGATCCTGGGTTTCCCCAGTCGGAGGAATTTGGTTAAGTATTCTGCTTAGACCTCCGAGTCATCAATCCTTCTTAGATTCACTTCCCTTGTTAGGTGCTCTCGCAATCGCCGAGGCGGTTAATTCACAGTTAGGAATCAAGGCGCGCGTCCGATGGCCGAATGACGTCGTGGTGGATAACCGAAAGATCGCTGGCGTATTGGCCGAAGCAAAGTCGAAGGGAAACGAATTGGTTTATGCGATTCTAGGGTTGGGCATAAACGCGAATTTTAGCGTAGACGAGATTGGCGCGTTCACTAATGTGGCTACTCTTCAGTCCCTCCGTGGGGCACCGATTGACCGGGTGGCCTTAATCTCCAGTGCCCTTTTTGAGGTTGAGAATCTGTACGAATTGTTGTGTGCAGGTATGGTAGAGAACATTGTCGCACTGCTCAGAGAGCGTGAGTGCTCTCGGGGAAAGAGCGTGAGGGTAAAAGTGCAGGGTCGCGAACTTCGGGGAACGGTGGACGACTACGAGAATCTTGGGCGTGTACGAATACTTACACTGCAGGGATCACAATCTATTGACACTAATACGCTCCTGTCCGTTGAATACCAAAGCAACTAAACCGCGCATGTCACCCACCTTGCCACAGGCTAATAAGCCATGACGACGGGAGACGAGATTTCACAAGCGCAGTGGTTTGGCTGAGAGGATTTGACAGCATTGGACTCAAGCAATGGAAAGAACGTTGACGTGCTGCGTGAGCTTTCTGAGAAGGCACTACTTGGGGGCGGAAAAGAACGGATAGACGAGCAACATAAGAAAGGAAAACTGACCGCACGCGAGAGGATCAACCTACTCTTGGACGAGGGAAGTTTCATTGAACTGGATAGGTTCGCCGTGTCGCAGAGCCTTGAATCAACCCCGGACGATCGGAGAATTCTGGGAGATGGCGTCGTGACCGGCCATGGCACGGTCGATGGTCGACCTGTTTTCGTCTTCGCTCACGATTTCACCGTCTTTGGTGGATCTTTAGGAGAAACCTTTGCGATGAAAGTCTGCAAGATAATGGACCTAGCCATGAAGACCGGTACACCTCTAATCGGATTAAACGACTCAGGCGGTGCTCGAATCCAAGAAGGGGTCGTTAGCCTTGGAGGTTTTGCGGAAATATTCTACCGGAATGTCTTGGCTAGTGGGGTTGTCCCACAAATCTCAGCGATCATGGGCCCATGCGCGGGGGGATCGGTATACTCACCTGCTCTAACAGATTTCGTAATCATGGTCGACAAAACCAGCTACATGTTCATTACTGGTCCTGACGTTGTCAAATCGGTGCTTGATGAGGAAGTGACGTTCGAGACGCTTGGCGGAGCTCACGTCCATAGCCAAATCTCAGGCGTCGCGCACTTTTTCGCCTCCGACGAGCCAGCCGCGATTCAAATCATCAAAGCAGTCTTGTCGTATTTGCCGCAGAATAACCTGGAAGATCCGCCGATCGTCAAAACTGGTGACGAACGCAATCGCATGGACAAGGAACTTGCTTCAATCGTCCCATCAGATCGAGACCGCGCGTATGACATGAAGGAGATCATACAGAGAGTCCTAGATCTCGGAAGTTTTCTTGAAATCCAATCCCGATGGGCTCAAAACATCATAATTGGTCTAGGACGCCTAGACGGCCACAGCGTTGGCGTAGTAGCAAATCAGCCAAAACATTATGCCGGTGCGCTCGACAACAACTCATCAGTGAAAGCTGCGAGGTTCATCAGATTCTGTGACGCATTCAACATTCCCGTCGTAACCTTCGTAGACGTACCAGGATTCCTGCCTGGGGTAGACCAGGAGCACTCAGGAATCATCAAGAATGGGTCGAAGCTGCTCTATGCATACTGCGAGGCAACAGTACCAAAATTGACGGTAATAGTCCGAAAAGCATACGGTGGCGCTTACGATGTGCTTGGAAGCAAACATATTCATGCAGACTTCAACTTCGCCTGGCCGTCTGCGGAGATAGCCGTAATGGGACCCGAGGGCGCGATCAAAATCATTTACAAAAAGCAGCTTGCAAATAACCCGGATCCGAAGACTGTGAGCGCATTTGTCGAGGACTACAGACAGAAGTTCGCTAATCCATACGTGGCGGCAGGTAGAGGTTACGTCGACGACGTGATAGAACCACGAGAAACACGGCCCCGACTCATTCATGCGCTTGAAACTACTCTCGACAAGCGCGAAACTCGTCCGCCCAGAAAACACGGTAACCCACCCTTGTGACCTACGCTTCAATTGCTGCCGAAACTGTGCTTGATTCCGCTACCATAAGGAATTGGTTGATTCGATGTGAAAATGAAACTCTTCATCGCCAATAGAGGAGAAATCGCGCTTCGGATTATCAGGACCTGCCGCAAGCTCGGCGTACGCACTGTTATCGTCTATTCTGAGGCTGATCGAGAATCACTACCGTTGCGATACGCGGACGAGCGTTATCCCCTTTCGGGTTCGACACCCGCCGAAACCTACCTCAACATTCCTAAGCTTGTGAAAGCAGCCAAGGACACTAATTGCGATGCAGTTCATCCAGGATACGGTTTCTTGTCTGAAGAATCGAATTTCGTGAAAGCCTGCGACGAAAACGGACTTACTTTCATCGGGCCAACTAGGGCCGCGCTTGAAAAGCTCGGCAACAAGTTGCAAGCGCGGATGACCATGAAAGGCTGTGGTGTTCCAGTCATCCCAGGCTCTGAGGGAGTGCTGGCAGATGAGCATGAGGCCGTGGAAGTCGCCGAGAAAATAGGGTACCCAGTGATCCTGAAGGCGGTCTATGGTGGCGGGGGACGCGGCATGCGTGTGGCAGACAACGCCGAAGAGGCTCGCAGATTCTTTCGGATTACCGCATTAGAGTCAACCTCGGCCTTCGGCAGGAAAGAAATATACCTCGAAAAACGACTCGAAAGTCCCCGTCATGTGGAGATTCAGGCGATTGCGGATCGACATGGAAAGGTAGTTAGTCTCGGAGAGCGTGAATGCAGCATTCAACGTAGACATCAGAAACTTTTGGAAGAAGCCCCGTCGATCGCTTTAGATGCGGATCAACGCGATAAGTTGAACTCCGCAGCCGCGAAGGGACTGACTGCGGCGGGTTACGCAAATGCCGGAACGGTGGAGTTTCTTCTAGAAAAGACTGGACGATTCTACTTCCTAGAAGTAAACAAACGACTTCAAGTCGAGCACTTGGTATCCGAACTCACCACGGGAATTGACATTGTAGAGGAACAGTTGAAAGTTGCCTCCACCGAATCATTGGGGCTATCACAAAACGAGATCCGAGTAAACGGTTGGGCAATAAACTGCCGTATCAATGCAGAGGACCCTCGAGCGAACTTCGTCCCCTCTCCTGGAACTGTCATTCGATATCACGCTCCGACTGGACCCGGCGTGCGCATCGACTCCGCACTGTTTTCAGGTTGCAGTGTCCCAGAGTACTATGACTCACTGATTGCCAAACTGGCCACGT
>JBEKPE010000172.1:0-3851 GCA_049521055.1 Bathyarchaeia archaeon | reverse complement strand
GCCGAGATTAGAAAGGGCAAGCTGATTGTCTTTTACATCTTCCCTCAGGCTATGAGTGGGTACTGGTTCGACATGACTCGAAGTTTTGTAGTGGGGAGGGCCGATGCAAGAGCAAGGAAAATGTTTGACGCCGTCAAAGGCGCGCAAATGGCCTCGCTTGATTTCTTGACCGCTGGCGTAACGGGCGAGTCCGCAATGGACGTTTCTTGCGAGGTCATAGAACGGGCTGGGTACAGAACAGTGAGGGAGATTTTTCAAGGTAAGGCAAAGATCCTATCGACAGGCTTCATTCATTCTCTGGGGCACGGGGTTGGGCTTACTATTGGGGAAAGCCCCTACCTTAGCCTAGGGATCAAAGACTCCCTGCAGAGCCAAGAGGTCGTCACCGTCGAGCCAGGCGTCTATTTGCCCGGCTACGGTGGCGTTCGCATCGAGGACACTGTTGCGGTCAAGTCGAAGGGAGTGGAGATCCTCGCGAAGGTTGAAAAGGAGTTGGAGCTTTAACTAATCCAGGTGTTCTCCCTTAAACACCCTGATCGTTGATGTAACGGTTCCTGACGGCTGCAATGTTATCCTTGGGCAGAGCCATTTCATCAAAACTGTGGAAGACCTTCATGAGGCCATGGTGAATGCCGTTCCGAACGCGAAATTCGGAATCGCGTTCTGTGAATCGAGTGGACCCTGCCTGATTCGATCAGAGGGAAACGACTCCGACCTTAAGCAACTGGCCTCGAAGACTGCGCTTCAACTCTCGGCTGGGCATAGTTTCATAATATTCATGCGCAACGTATTTCCAATAAACGTCCTCGACAAGGTGAAGTCTGTCCCGGAAGTTTGTAACATCTACTTGGCCACTGCAAATCCTTTCCAAGTCATCATAGCAGAAACGAGCCAGGGACGAGGGATCTTAGGGGTCGTCGACGGTTTCTCATCTAAGGGTGTCGAGACGGAAAAGGACGCACGAGATAGGAAAGATTTCCTTAGGAAAATTGGTTACAAACTTTCAGCTTGATTTCTTCCGATCAGCAGACGTGAGATACCAGCGTGTTCCTGTGGGAGTGTCTTCAAGTCCAATCCCCGACTTGGTGATTTCTTCTCTCAACCGATCCGCCGTGGTCCATTCGCCCCGTTTTCTGGCGTCCTCTCGCAGTTGCAGGACGATGTTCAACAAGTCATCGATGACATTGTGTTGGTGGACTTGGTTGGAGGTGAGAATTCCGAAGATGCTGCCGAAGTAGCCAAGCGTCTTGGAGACCAGCTCAGCAGAAGCCCGGCTAATTTTGTGAGCCGCATATGCCTCGGCATCCTTTGCGTAGGTGATCATCGTGGCCAAAGCACGCGGTGTATTGAAGTCGTCGTCCATCGCGCCATTGAATTCAACGATTGCCTTCGTGGATAACTTCTCGATAGGCTCCGCGGCCTCCTGTTCTTCGTGTTCATTCGATTCCGCTTTCATCCTAAATTGGTTGTAAACGGATCTTAGTTTGTCAAGAACTTCCTCTGCTTGTTGGATGTCAGCTTCGTCGAAGCTGAGTTGGGATCGGTAGTGCCTCATTCCGTAATACAAGCGAAGAGCTTCTGCGTCATGCTTGCGAAGCGTGTCTGCAATTGTAATGAAGTTGCCCAGTGAATGGCCCATGCGTTCTCCGCTTATCGTGAGGAGCCCACCATGTACCCAGAATCGAACTAGGGGAGATACTCCAGTAGCTGCTTCAGCCTGGGCAATTTCGGCTTCGTGGTGGGGAAAGATCAAGTCGAGGCCGCCTCCGTGGATGTCGTAAGTTGGCCCAAAGTAGTTGGTAGTTATCGCCGTATCCTCGATATGCCACCCAGGTCTGCCTTTTCCCCATGGACTATCCCACCAAGGTTCTCCTGGTTTCGCGGTTTTCCACAACGCGAAATCGACGTGGTTTTTCTTCCGCGGGTCGGGGTCGATTCTGTGTATGACGAGTTGTTCAACTTTCTGGCCAGAGAGTTTGCCGTAGTCAGGGAATTTGGAGACGTCATAGTAGACGTCGCCCTCGGCTTGATATGCGAAGCCTTTAGCGATGAGTGTGGAGATCTGTGCAATGATTTCTGGAATATGTTCAGACGCTTTCGCGTATAGGTTGACGCTTGTAATTCCCAGGGCTCCCATGTCGCTCATGAATTCCTTCGTGAACTTGTCAGCCATCCTCAATGGGTCCTCACCCGAAGCATTTGCTCGGTTGATGATCTTGTCTTCAACGTCCGTGACGTTCATGAGGTAAAACAGACTGTATCCTCTAGCTCGAAGGTATCGAGCAATTATGTCGTAAGCAAGATAAGTGCGCGCGTGACCGATGTGACTGTGGTCGTAGACTGTAGGACCGCATACGAACATCTGGACTCTATTTCCGTGCTCAGGTCTGAATTCCTCGACGGTTCGCGTCTTGGTGTTGTATATTCTGAGGCCCATGTCAAACAACCTCTCGTCTAAGAAGGACAGGCGGGGTATGCAACTTCGCCTTAGCTAGTCGCAGGGAAAAGGGTTCGTGAGCAAATCCGGTCACCCATTTTTCCTCACTAGTTGCGATTGGTTCAAGGAGATCTAATTAATCTTCTGATCAAATCGGAATCTAAGGGACTCTAAGCAAATTGCGATTCTGGGGGCAATCGGAGGTCGGTCAGCTCGACGTGCGATGATTACTGGTACTCGTTTACCCTCACACATATATTGAACTGATCGGTTCCAATCTGCAAAAATAGATGATTATCATTATGGCTCAAGCGATTCTCAAAACTGAGAAGAAAACAGAGGAAGCAGTGCAACCCGAAGTGAACATCGGAACGCTTGGGCACGTTGACAACGGCAAGAGCACGCTAGTTCAGGCTCTGACCGGAGAATGGACCGCTCGCCACTCTGAAGAACTGCGACGAGGTATTACGATTAGAATAGGATATGCTGACGCCTTCATCTACAAGTGCCCAAAATGTCGATCCCCAACCAACTACACGGTGCAGCCGAAATGTCCCAACTGTGGTAGCGAGGCAAAACTCATGCGTGCAGTGAGTTTTGTCGACTGCCCCGGACACCATAGCCTCATGGTCACCATGCTCTCAGGTTCGGCACTGATGGACGGCGCATTGTTTGTCTTGGCAAGCAGCGCAAAATGTCCACAGGCTCAAGACAGAGAACACTTGCTTGCCGCAGAGAGCGTTGGTATTAAGAAGCTCGTGATTGTGCAAAACAAGATTGATGTTGTGACGAAAGAGAGAGCGCAGGAGAATTACAAGGAGATTCGGGCGTTTGTTAAAGGGACCATCGCGGATGGAGCCCCCATTGTCCCGATTTCTGCTCAGCATGGCACCAACATTGACGTGCTGCTGAAGGAGATCGAGGATAATATTCCTACTCCGAAACGGGATCTTACGGCTCCGCCTCGATTGTACGTCTTGCGTTCTTTCGAGGTAAACAAGCCGGGCACCGAAATCGATGATCTGGTTGGAGGAGTGATCGGAGGTTCGATCGTGCAGGGTCTCTTTCGTGTCGGCGATCAGATCGAAATAAGACCTGGCATTCCAATTCAAGAAGGGGGCAAGACCAGGTACGAGAGGTTACTCACGACCGTAAGAAGCCTTAGCGTTAGCAGAGGACAGGTGCCAGAAGCGAAAAGCGGAGGACTGGTGGGCCTCGGGACTGACTTGGATCCTTCACTCACAAAGTCCGACGGGCTTGTCGGGAGCGTCGCCGGAAAAGTTGACACGCTGCCACCCACTGTGGGGAAGATAACCCTCGAAGTCAGCCTTTTCGAGAAGGTCGTAGGGACTGAATTGGCCGTTCCAGTTGAGAAGATCAGAACAAACGAGGCTCTCGTGTTGAACGTAGGCAC
>JBEKPE010000171.1:0-3878 GCA_049521055.1 Bathyarchaeia archaeon | reverse complement strand
CGGTCGATATGCAAGCGAGAAGGCCGCCGCGAGAATGATAACCGCAATGATCGCTAATGCTCCAACTTCAAAGGAAAGAGCTCTGCGAATGAGGGGAACACGGGTTCGTTTCATATTTAGTCTCGCACCGCAGGTTACAACTTGCAAATAGAGATTGCGCTGACAGCGGTTTCAAAACTTACTTTCTCGTGCGGCGTTTGCTGAATGTATCTCTCTAACGCGCGTACAATAATGAGTCCTCGTGCTAAGCCATGTTTCGTTGCTTCGTCCTTTCCATTACCTCGCGAACGATTTCGCTTGCGTTTCGAGTTAACGGTGACATATTTACGTCAGAAACGATAGGTTTTGCTTCATTGTGTCATAAGACTTAGTACTACCAACCCTATCAAAGACCTGTGAAAATGACGATGAAAATCCCTGGAATATCTGGCAGCGGACGAAACGGATCCTACCATCGAGCCTTATTGGAGGAGGCTGCTCGGATGTTGCCGGAGAATGCTACTCTCAAAATAGCGGATGTAACTGGATTCCCGCTATTCAGAAGACAAACCGCCGCCGGCGGTCCGGGAGTTCAAAGAGGAAATTAGGAAGGCCGATGCTGTACTTTTCGCTACACCAGAATATAACCGTTCAATTTCGGCGTTGCTCAAGAATGCCATCGAGTGGGGGAACCGCCCCGATAACTCGTGGGATGGGAAACCCCCGGCTAGAGTGAGCGCCTCGACAGGCCTGAGGGGAGGCGTGCGGTCGCAAATGCAGCTTCGGCAGATTTTGGTAGACCTGAACATTTATGCGATGACCGGTCCGGAATTATTCGTAGGGATGGCTAGGGACGCGTTTGACAATAATCTTCGACTCAAAGACGAAGGCACTAAAAAGACGTTGAGAGCTCTGCTGGAGAATCTTGTTGAGTGGACTGCGATTGTCCAGGCGCGTTAGTGGATTCTAGCATTAGCGGTAGCGCATAAACAGAGTCTTGCGGCAAGGGAACGGGAGATAGAGCTTGCAATTCATCAAGGGTCAGTGGAAGGGCTGGAAAAAATTTGCACGTGATTTCTTCATCATTCAGATTGGCTTCTTGCTCTTCGGGGTTGCGATCAATGTCCTGGTTCAAGCGAGTGTAGGTCTGGATTCTTGGGATGTGCTTCAAATGGCATTAACCTACCACTGGCCTCTTACTCTTGGAGAGTCGAGCATTGTCGTCGCTTTCCTCGTTATCTTAGTCGACATAGCTCTCAAAGAGCCATTGGGTTGGGGAACCATCGCGAATATGATTTTCATCGGTGTATGGGTAGACGTCATGAAACCGTACGTTCCGTCAGTTCCGCACCTATTCCCAATTCAAGTGGCGTATCTTCTCCTTGGGACGCTGGTAATGGGGTTTGCAACTGCCATATACATCGGGGTGGACGCGGGAGCCGGTCCTCGAGACACTCTAATGCTGGCCCTTTCGAGGATTGGAAAGATCAGCGTTCGCGTAGCTCGAACGTGCATAGAGGTCACAGTAGTCGCCATAGGTTGGCTCTTAGGCGGACCAGCGTGGCTTGGAACCTTGATCGCCGCGATTGCGATTGGACCAGCGGTCCAATTCGGATTCAAAGTATTACATGTCCATCAGGCTGCGACCCCTACGCCCAGTTTATTGTATGCGGAATAGATGTTGTCTACGGCAAGAAATACCAATCAACTTTATTCGGCACTATCCAGGGGCCTGAGCGGTGACTAACTCGACAACGCTGTGGAATGGCCTGCTATTCCAAATTGCCAAGCATTGGATAGCTGGCGAGACCTACCAGGAGGCATTAGAGCGCGCTGAGCAAGCGAACGTAAACAAAATGCTGGGAATCGTTAACCTTCTTGGAGAGGAGGTTGTTGCTCGTGAGGAAACGGCTGCAGCCACGACAGAGTATCTAGAGATCCTGAAGGCAATCGAAGCACGGAAGATCCGAAGCTGCATTTCAATCAAACCAACTCAGCTCGGTCTGAGTATCGACAGGAAACTCTACGAAGATAATTTGAACAGCATTCTAAGCACCGCAAAATCACTCGGGAACTTCGTATGGATCGACATCGAAGGATCCCCATACACAACTGATACGATCGATCAATATCTAGAATTTAGGAAGAAATTCGACAACGTTGGAGTTGCAGTTCAGGCATACTTGAAGAGAAGCGAAGAAGACGTGAACCGAATCCTTGACTCAAAAGGAATGATAAGGTTAGTCAAAGGCGCTTACAACGAGAGCCCAAAGATCGCTTTCAAAAGGAAGAATCAAATTAACGAGAATTTTTCAAAGCTAATGCGATTGATGTTTGAGCGAGGGGAAGGCTTCGCTATTGCCACGCATCATGAGAAATTGATTGAGGAAGCAACGGAGCTGAGTAAGACTCGACAGGTAGATTTCGAATTTGAGATGTTAATGGGAATTAGGGACAAGAAGAAGATTGAACTCGCCCGACGCGGATACAGAGTCAGCGAATACATACCATACGGGAAAGGGTGGTGGGCATACTCGGTCCGGAGAATTCGCGAACACAAAAGCAACATCTTCCTACTTGCGCGATCGCTCGTGAGCGGCTGAGAATCCCCGTATACTGCAATTCATACATCGATTCCTTTCAACAGAGGCCGGCAGTGTTTTGGAGCCTCGGGCGGGAATTGACGGAGCCGTATGGAGAGTAAGTCTGGATTTGTTGGTTCTCGTAATAAGGAGTTACGTGGTACCATTCAGTCATCAAGCCGGTTCGATAAGCGTTGATGCCCCCATTCTGCAAAGTCAGCCGGAGGGTGAACCATTTCAGCCTTCGGTTTTGGCTCCAGTCTTGCCGCATTTATCGGACAACCTGTAACACATAAACCGCATCCTAGACACTTATTGCGATCGACGACTATTACTCCACCCTCGTAGGAGATAGCGTGGACTTGACATCTTTCGATGCAAATTCCGCATTCGTTACATTTGTCAGGGTCGATTTCTGAGAAGTAGTTAGCTTGGGCCACCGAGTGTTCGATTCCAAACTGTGTTATTCCTCGCAGTATTTCACAGCAGCAGCCACAGCAGTTACACACATAGCCAACTCCGCTCATAACATTGCTCACACAATGAACAAGGCCGATCTCCTCGGCCTTGTCGAGCACCTCAAGTGCCTCTTGCTTGTATATGTTGTCTGAGATCATGGTCTTTCTAGCCTTCATCACATCATACTCGTAGGGCTGGGCCTCCAATGAAGAAAAGAAGAGGCATGTTCTCAAGGGAAAGTCGCATTTGCGATGGCCAATGTGATCCTGCTGGACACGGCAAATGCATTCGCGCAATGCGAAGCTCTTGGCCGATCTTAGGATTTCGAGCACGTCATCGTATGGAAGGATCCATTCCGACTTTACAGCCTTCTGTGCGGGCAGGACGCGGTGAAGGGCTGGTTGCGGTTTCATGATTCCGACGGCCCCACCGTTCGCCAAGTACTCTTCAACGAGGTGGATAAACTGGTGTGTATCTAGGTGATCCATCGGACTGAGCCTGCGGGAGGTGGTTAAGTTCCTTTCAAGCGTATTCTCCAGGATTCCGACAATAAAAGGGGCCAGGCTGAATGCTCGCTTCCCATCTTTCTCCCATGGAAACACCATCCCCTTCTCCGCCATGTTTGAGAGTTTGGCTTCGGCTTCTTCTGTCGCGAGCCCGACGCGTTTCGCTATTGCGTCGAGCGGTTGACTCTCCTCCCCTAGTTGACAAGCCAGAGACGCCTCCTCAGGGGAGAAAATAAGCCTGAGAATTCTGATCTCAACTCCAGAATCTGTTCGAGGAAAGCCGTTAGGAAGCTTGTTCAGAGCATCCGCAAGCTGCTCATACACATCGCTGGCCATTCTTTCGACCTTCCTC
>JBEKPE010000170.1:0-3961 GCA_049521055.1 Bathyarchaeia archaeon | reverse complement strand
TGTTATTTGAGCTAGGTTCCAAACTATGATCCTCAGGCTAGCTGCGATAACTGGGTCCTTCACGTAGGCGAGAACCTTCTGAGTCAGTTTTCGTTCGTCGCTTTCCGCGGACTCGACCATTTCTATCGCCTCGTTGGATAAGGCGATGTCCCCGGTAAGAAGGGCTTTGATGGTTTGTTCTGAGATCTTGGTTGTCTGTGTTGCGAATTTTGCTATATCGTTCAGAACGGTGTCGCTGGTGATCTCCCGGTCCTTCAAGGCAAGGACTTCGTTTGCGATGTTCTCTGCCGAGTCAGCCATTTCTTCAAGGGTCTTAGCAACAACTCTGTTCCCTGCGATGTGGACGGGGGATTCGATTCCGATCTTCATGCCTACGCTCCGATCTCGTATGGCGAGCAGCAATTGGCGCACAATGAGCCAGTATATTCTATCTGACTCCTCCTCCATATGCGTGACTTCAGACGCAAGCTCCGGCCGCCTCTCAATCAAGGCCTTGATTGAAACGTCAATCATCGACGTGATGATAATGTGCAGGCGGCGCATAAGACCGTAGATAGGGAAGCGTGTGGGGTCGACGAAACTCTGGAGGGTTATCTGTTTGATTGTTTGCTCTACTATACTAAGTCCGGTGAGGCGTTGTGTCGTCGCCCGTATCTCTTCTAAATGGTTCTTCTTCAATTCGTCCTTTGCGAGGATCTGGATGGTGTCGTGACCGAGAATGTAGTTGGCGGTTATAACGCGGGTCAGGAGATGGGTTGAGTTGCAGAGATCAGCGTTCACTATGCAATTCCTGATTTCGTCCCGTTTGTGTTCGGTGCCGGGGAAGAGTTTCAGAGAACCATCGTCCTCTCGCTTAATGGAAACGATGTCACCGGCCTTGAGCTTCACATCTTCAACCCAGTCTCGAGGCAGCGAGACGGTGAGAGTTGAATAGCCAACCCGTTGCACTTTACGAGCTTCCAAAATCTCGCCTCGGCGAATATACTCTAAGCAGTAGAATATATGCTTCTATAGTGTTTTTCAGAGTCTAAACTAACCTAAGTCAACTATAGAGACTGCCTTACAGCACTGAGGAAACGCTACCGTTGGCGTGTGTGATTATTCTCGTTACTTCGCTATGGCGAATACGTAGGACGAAACGAATTCCCCGATCCGCCTCATTCCGAGGTCTATTCGCTGCTCAGGTTCACTGACGAAAGTCAGCCTGATATGTCCTGCACCTTTGTCTCCAAAGTATGAGCCGGGTATTGCGATGACGCCCTTCTGCTTTAGCAAATGGTCGCACAACTCCGTGTCGCTATGTTCCATGGCAGTCAGATACTTCTTCACATCAACGAAAAAGTAGAACGCTCCATCTGGCTTCACGGTAGTCGCGTCAGGCAAGTACTTGAGGATAGATTGTTGCATGAAATCTCTTCGCGCCAGATACGTTGGAATAACAATCTCTCTCAGATACTTCTCTTTGACATCTCCGGTCAAGAACTGCAGCATTGCACGTTGGCTTAACGTGTTTGGTGCCAGCGTCGTGTATTGCTTTATCTTCTCTACGGCGTCGATGACCTCGGCTGGTCCCAGCGCGTAGCCTAGCCTCAACCCCGGCGCGGAAGCTTCCTTCGAAAAGCTTCCAACTGAGACGACACGTTCGTGTGCTCCGGGTAGAGAGGTGAGTTTGGGTTGAATGGTTTCGCCGTAGACTATGTCGCGATATGTTGCGTCATAGATGATCCAGAAATCGTTGTCAACGGCCAGGTCCAACAAGCCTTTCACAAACGGGAGGCGAGCAATCCTTCCTGTTGGGTTGTCGGGGCTGAGTAAAACCACGGCTTTAGTCCGCCGATTAACCAGCGACTTCAGAACTTCGAGGCTCGGCTGGTATCCATCCTTCACGGAAACTGGGAGCCGCGCGATCCGTCCCCCAGCAAGCTGCGCTGCCTCTAAGTAACCGAGGTAGGTCGGGTCCGTAAGGATTACTTCGTCGTTCTTGTTGAGTATCGAGTGGAAAGCGGCGAAGATCGCTTCGGTGGCTCCTTCGCTCAATATTACCTCGGTTTCGGGGTCATAGGTTTCGCCTTGATGTCGAGTCCAATCGTCCGCGATAAGCCTTCTGAGGTCTAGGTAACCTCTAGTTCCCGTGTAAACGATTGTTCCCTGAGGATCTTCAGACATCATTCGAATGATTTCGTCTGACACCTCTTTCGGTGGAGGTAGGCTTGGAGCACCGCCCCCGAAGGAAATTATCTCCTTCCGTCCGTTGGCTTCCGCGAGGAGTGCGGCGACGCGGCGGATAGGGGAGACGTGTAGTGCGGCGACGCGGTCAGATAGAGTTACCATACCTCTGTGCCCTCCATCTTGTGCTGGCTTTCTGTGCGTCGGTGCGTACTTTCAAACTTAAGGTATATGCAGTGCGATAACGTGTCAAGTTTGATAACCAACGTGTATTACGAGTAGGGAGTGACGGAAACATCTTGGTGAAGGTAGGATCGAGTCGGGTGCATCGCTCTTGTGTCTAAATTTTGTGGAGGGCGGAAGATGCCACCTCATTGATGGAAAATGCCTCCTAGGCGAGCGCGGCGCCACAGCGAAGAATTCTGATGGGGAATGCGAGTTTCATGGCAAGTTTGACGTATGGCTGACCGACCGTAACGACGTGTTCATCACGGACATGGGTTTTCCATCGGATGAACCGAAACAGTGCTTAGCCCTTGGCGTCAAAGAGAGCCTCGCTCGAACCATCGCGACTGAGAAATCCGAGAAGTTCGCAACAACAGTCATGACGAGCGAGAGAGGATGCATCCGATGTGAGGCTCTTTACTGGGTTTCGCAACACGAACGATCGCTGGGCCTTCATGAGACAGGACATAACCACTTCTGCCCCCAATGCATCGGCAGAGTAACAGATGAAGAAAAGGAAAGAAGGCTAGGGGCTCAGCGTTATTGGTGCGGATGACGCCGTTTTATTGTTCAGCCCAAGACGGAATGCAGTGGAATGGCGATTTGGCGCCTAATTCTGGTATTGGGTTTGCCCGAACGAATTCCCTGCCCTTCTTGAACGCCAGATAGTTCAGGCCAATCACTTCCTCTTTCTTGCCAGACATGAAGTACTTAATCGACTCCTTGGTTCGATCGTCGTCAATCTCCGGGGCACACAGGCCGATGAAAGCGCCAAACATCACTGCGTTTGCGAATATTTTGGTATCATTGATTCCTATTGATTGGATCTCGGCTTTCAGTTCGTCGGCTATTTCGGTTGCGGGTATCCCGAGGCTCTTTACGTCGTCGCGGTCAACTCCGCTTTCGACAAGCGACGAATTGTATAGGACTAGCCCGTTGGGACGAAGGTAGTTTAGAAATTCCATCGAAGGCTGATTCATGATTAATTCGACATCAGGCTCTTCTACGATTGGGTTGTCAACTTCTTCATCTGAAATTACTACGTAGCATTTTGCTTTGCCACCGCGTGTTTCCGGCCCATATGACGGCGTATATGCCACGTGTTTCCCTTCCAGCATCGCCGCGTAGGCTATGTAGTCGCTTAACAGAAGGACGCCCTGGCCACCGTGGCCTGCTACCAGCATCTTAGTCTTGGTCATTCTTTCTCAACTCCAAGGCTGTCTTTGTATAACCCCAACGGGAATTTCTTCACCATCTGTTCGTAAACGAAACGTTTGGCGTCAAGCACTGGCATCTTCCAGTTGACGGCGCATGTGCTCAGAAGTTCCACGAATGCGAACCCGCCGAGAGCTTGAACCTTGAATGCGTTCTCCACCGATTTCTTTGCATCAAGCAGGTTCTTGATCGTGTACACTTTACCTCTTGGAGTGGAGAGCTCTTGAACAGCAAGGCTTACGCGCTTCACGTAGGAGGCGCCATCCATTCCAGAAATTAGCTTTGACACGTCTAGTTCTGTTCCCGTCAGATGAGCGTCTCTCCCGAACGGCGTTGTGCTTGTAACTTGGCCTTC
>JBEKPE010000169.1:0-7358 GCA_049521055.1 Bathyarchaeia archaeon | reverse complement strand
ATACCACGGAACGCCATCTGGAATCGACAACACGGCGGCAACATACGGCGGCTTGATCTGGTACCGACGAGAGGGCTCGGCGCAATTGATGGAACGCATGCGCCTCCGCAAGCCCGTGGAGATCGTGATGGGAAATACGGGGAAAGTTGCAGATACAAAGATGGTTGTAGCAGGTGTGAAGGAGCGGAAAGAAAAGGAGCCTGAAAAGTACGGGCGCCTCTTTCAGGACGCAGACCAACTAGTACGGGATGCTAGGACGCAGCTTGAGGCTTTCAACCTCGAAAGAGTGGGTGCGTACATGAACGAAAATCACCGGCTGCTCCAGGAAATAGGTGTGTCCTCCCCGGAGCTGGATGCGCTCGTGAAAGTGGCCCGAGACGCCGGCGCCGTAGGGGCAAATCTTACCGGGACGGGAAGGGGAGGTTATATGGTTGCACTGACGCCGGGGCGAGGTCTTCAGGAACGGGTGGCGAACGAAATCGAGCGGAACGGTTCTCAGGCGCTTCGCACTCTGATCGGCATATAGGCAAAGACCTGACACTTCGTATTACGTTGACGTTCTCGAAGAGATGCGAGGAGTTCGTGCGCGCCTGACGTAGTTGGTCATAGCATACGGGTTGAGCGATTCTGTTTCTGCCAGTTTGGCAGACTACTGCATAACCTCTCTTGATCGCAGGAGTACTGGAGCTGGGTAGGTTCTCGTTCTAGAAGAGATGATCGCTAACCTCGATCGCGGGCCCCCCAATGTTGCTTTTCAGTACAGTCAGTCCAGCCTGCTGTCGAATGTCGTCTGCGATTCGGTCCACGGATTCTTGGTTTGTGTTCATCCAGACTGACGGACCAGTGTCGAGTGAGAACCATACCGGAATTCCTTGCTTCTCTCGTAGGTCAACTACTCTTTCGATTATTCGGATCGTGTTGGGCGTAATCAAGAAGAGACGTGTCGTACCCGTCATTGTGACGGCATGTAGACTTAGAGAGTCGTGTTCGGCTAGGCTGCCTATCTTCGCAAGATCCCCCTTCACTATTGCGCTTCGCATTTTTTTCAGGTTGGCGTTGACCTCTTTCACTCTCGCTTTGAAGAACGGTGATGAGACAGATTCGGCATGCGCCATGTCTGTTTTGATTGATGAGGCGATTGGTACGATAGCCATGGCAAATTTCATGTTTTCACCCAGCGAAAGCTGCTCTGCGTAGGACCTCCCATTCTTGTTTGCATGCCAGAGTGCGAACCCACCCGCGACGCTTCGGCTAGCTGAACCGGCCCCCAGCCGGGCGACTTCGCTTAGGCGTTCCGTTTTGAGGTTGAGGTTTAGGGCTCTGCTTGCAGCCATAGCTATAGATGCGAAAGCGGCAGCGGAGAAACCTAGCCCCTTTCCCTCTGGGATGCTGTTCCTGCTCGCGAGTTTGAAATGCTCCTTTGTCTTAGTGATCTTCCTGAGGTGGTTGACCACATCAAGAACTCGTTCGGCTTCCCTGCCCGCTGCCGGGGCACCGTTGATTTCTATGCGATCTTCCGGGTAGCTCTTATCGAATTCGACTGTTGCTGTTGTGTAGAGTTCCTTAGCGCACACTGAGATGCTGTCATGAAACGGTAGTCTCCTCTTCTTATCCTTCAGGCCATGGTATTTGATTAGGCCTTGAATGACGTTAGCTCGTCCAGTTGCTTTCGCCAAAAAACGGTCCCTAAGCCGCTTCGATTATGAGTCACGTTATTGAAGCTTGCTTTCCAGCAAGTGTTTCATCAAGAACTCCTCGTATCATATGAGAGAGTTCGCGCGAAACAATAGTGGGTTCACGTTCCGATAACTAACACCCTAAGGGTACGCGTATGTTAGTGAGTCCAGATTGCGCACGAGACACCATTCAAGTTTGACGATTTTCGTGGACATGGGAGGGGAAACATCACTTCCCGCAAGAAGCCTCAATCTGAAACTTCTACAAGCGATCTGTCGGCATCAACCTTGAGCCGTTTCCCGGTTTGAAAGAGAGTCAACGGGTTCTTCTCCAGCCTGTCGAGAGCGGGGATGTCTGATATTATTGCGCCAACTGCTACGATCGGTTCGCATTCAACGTTTACTATGGCCGCGGGGGCAACGCCGTTTCTCTTCATCCTGTACATTGTGTAGGAACCTACCGTGGAGCCCTTTCCGCGGGGGAAGACGAGCACACGGTCCTTCACACTTGTTCCTTCAAGTTCATGTCCCTTCTCCGTAACTATCCCTGAGTCAGGGTTGACTCCTCCAAAGAACGAAATGGGTTCATGCGAGACGAGCGCTAGGCCTTCGGCCCTTCCGCCAGATATCTTTCTGCCTCGTACTAACTCCATTTTCCAGTCACCGCCGCGTTTACACACTCCTCGGCGCTTCCGATGCGGGTCTTGAAATCATTCGTACCGCGCCCATAATAGCATGCCTTCGCGGAGTCGGTAGCTAGAACTTTGAAACGCCCTTTGAGCGGTGCTACCGCCATGCATGTGTCGCATGCGAACTTGGCTCCTGCTGTACGAATTTTCTGCGCGTAACCAATTTTCTCCGCTTCCTTCATGGTCTGCCTGGCTGTGCAAATCCAAAACTCCCTTGTCACCTTTCTACCCTCTAGGAGGTTTGCGATATTCTTGATCTCATCCAACGTGCAATGGGGGCAGCCGAGCGCAACGAAATCAACCTCCGCCGCTTCGTCATTGAGCGCTCGAAGTGCGCCTTCGATGTCGGCCCGCGCGATTGTGAGACTTTCCGCGGGCGCTTCCTTTTGCCGGTAGGCCGCGTCGCGGATGTGGAAGAGGGCTGTCCCACCGTAGGTCGCTATAGAAGCGCACAAACTCTTGAGTTGCTCAACAGGTGCGCCTTCGATTCCTTCGAACAATGGAATCTTCGGCCCAATCTTCTTCCCGACGACGTAGCCGAGGGCCCCGAAATCTGGGACGACGGCTAACTTGGCGTCGACTTTGACGCGGACTTGGGGCCTGCGGTTTTCTTCAATGTGCATGCCGTAGCAAGGCGTCTGCCCAGTAATCGCTGCAGCGAGCGCGCTCGGTCCCCCTTCGCGGTTTGTCATTGCACCGAGGATTGAGTTGGCGTATGTGACGGCGGAAGATTCACTCCACGCAATATGGTCCCCGCGGCCAGGCTCGTTGCCAACGAGGTATGGGGTGCAAGTGCAAGAAGGCGTTACACCCATTTTCACAAAAGCCCGGATAACCAGCTCTTGTTTCCGTGCGAACTCCTCGTCGATTCCGAGTTCACGCCAATTCTCCAAATCCATGCCAGCAGGGTTCAGCGTCGACTTCACCCTAGCCTTCGCCCCTTTACCGGCTAGATCTTCTAAGTATTCTAGGCCTGCGTCGCCGAGGTTGTAATACGACACGCCAGCCACCTGCACGGAGGAAACCTGGTGTTTCCGACTCGCTAGGTGAATCTTCTCCAATCCACTTCAGGAAACTTGGCTTTCCCGAAATCCTTGCCCTTCACTTCAAGCGGTTTCGTTGCATCGAAGCCAACCTTTGTTGTCTTCCTGGTTACTGGGTCCGCTGATGGGTCTAGGGAGGATCCTGTCTCTCCGGCCTTGATTACGAGTCCGCGGTCGCCTTGAAAACGTGTTGCAAAGGCCCATTCTACGTCCATCGGGTCGGTGGGGTCGATGTCTTCATCAACGATGAGCACATGCTTCATGGAGGTGTGGCCCCTGAAGGCTGCCTCAATCGCCTTCCGTCCATCATCCTCCTGCCTCTTGTGTATCTTCACAATCGCGTGGAGCCATGACGCGCCTCCGGGCGTGATGTACACATCGGCGCAGTCGCATACTTTGGAAACCTCCCGGTAGATTGTGGGTTCGCGTGGCGTGCCCATCAGCATCTTATGTTCTAGGCCGCCGGGGACGAGTGCGTGGTAAATTGGCCGTTCACGGTGGTATACGTGGTCTACTTTCACTACATGTTGTGAGCGAACTAGGTCGTAGGTTTCGGTTAGGTCGATGAAGGGGCCTTCCTCATGCATCTTACTAGTAATCCTCCCAACGAGCACGAATTCGGCTTCCGCTGGGACGTCACAGTTAGCTTCAGCGCACTTTGCGACCTGTAACGGTTCGAGGCTATTTGCGATCTCAAGCTCATCCCTCCCCAATTCAACGGAGCAGGCCCCTGCCAAGAGAACGTTCGGGGCGTTTCCAATGCAGATTGCAATCGGCAGGTCGCCTTTGCTCTTCTCTAGAAAAGTGTGCAGGTGACGCGGAATGATCCTTATCGCCAATTCGTCTTTACCAATCTGCATCAGGCGGTGGAAGCTGACGTTCTGACCGATTTCAGGATTGCGTGCGATCACAACTGCCGAGCTGATGTACTTGCCCCCGTCCTTCTCTGCATGAAAGAGAAGCGGTAAACGATTCAAGTCCACCTGCTTTTCCGATATTTCGAAACACGCGGGGTTGTCGGACCGTTGGGGCTTGGTTGGATGTTCAATGGCGGCGAGTAGCTTTGCAACAATTTGGCTAGGTTGAATGTTGAAGTATTCGGCCATGAGGTTACGGGAGGCGCAGATGTTCGCGGCAACGGGAATCTCAGAACCCTCTATGTGGAGTAGGGTTGGTTTCGGTTCTAGTGCTTTGATGAAAGCTGCAGCTTCGAGGTGGCTTGAGAGGTTTTTCTTGGCTTCGGTCAGTTTTCCGTTGGCCCTGAGCTTTTCAACCCATTCTCTGAAGTTCAACCGACCCACCTTTTGTAGAGTTCCGACTCGACGCCTAGCATATCTAACACTTTCCCCACTACATGGTCCACCATATCGTTCACCGTCTTGGGTTCATGATAGAAACCGGGGCTGGCGGGTAGAATCACTGCGCCCAACCTTGCAAGCTTAAGCATATTCTCCAAGTGAATCGCGCTGAGCGGCATCTCCCGCACAACAAGAACCAACCTACGTTGTTCCTTAATCGCCACATCCGCAGTTCGACAAATCAAGTTGTATGCGTACCCGTTCGCGATGGCGGCAATGGTCTTCATGGAGCAGGGGCAGACTACGACCGCATCTGTCTTCGCTGAACCTGAGGCGATGTTAGCGTCGATGTCATGTTCCGTTAGTAGCCTACCGTAGCCCTCCAACCGCTTTAACCCGTCCCCTGTCTCAGCTGATAGAACCAGCTTCGCGGCGTCAGATACGATGATTGTTAGCTCAGTTCCAGCCTTAGCTAATTCTGATGCGAGGCTTACACCATAAACAGCGCCTGACGCACCAGTAATCCCCAGAACAACTTTCAATCATGAACCCCGAACCGCGAAAAAAATCGAACTCGATCGGCTTTAAGCAGTGGGCCTGTTCTCCAACAGTGAAACTGAAGAAGAATTTTCTTGCGAATTTCCTTAGAGTTGATCTGTAACAATCGAGTTCAGAACGCAACGGCAGGACGCATGTTCATGCAGACCTTCAAGCATTACCTTTGGTGCTTTCTGTTTTGCTTTCGGATTCTATAATCCTCTAGCATTGTCCGCAAGGATAATTGGTCATAGGTGAGTATTCTCAGCTCCCGTGGGTTGCCCAAAAATTATCGTTCCTTTGACAGGTTTTCCAGAGATAGCTCTTTGCAGCCTTTGGGGATTGTTGAGGTTTATTATCATGACCTTGATGCCCGCTCTCACAGCCGGCAAGATTTCAGTAAGCTTCCCTCTCATTCCTCCAGAAGCATCAGGCACATTTGCCGGCCCAGCCTTCTCCGCCCACTCTTGGAGTCCCGCGATGTCTAGGGTTGAGATCAGTTTTGCTTTATGATCAAGTTTCGGATCTGCCGTAAGCAATCCATCAACATCAGTTCCGAAAATGATAGTGTGAGCGTGAAAGGCCATAGCTAAGTTAACTGCGATCTGGTCTCCGGAGACTACGCTTGCGCCAAGCGAAATGTCTTGGACTATATCGCCTCCAATACACGGAACGAGACCAAGTTTGAGCATGCTTGCTATTATTTCAAAATTCTGTGAAGCGATCCTTCCCCGGTCGGCCATCAGACAGCTGGATGCAGCGACTGGGGCGACAGGGATATGCTCTTCGGATAAGATCGAAACCGTCTCGCTTTCTAGCTTGAGAAGAGATGCTTTAGTTTTGGCATATCCGACTAACTGCCGCTGTGACCTAACGGGGCCTATTAGGTTGTATTTGTTAACCAGGATGTGACCGAATGATCCCGCTCCATGAACGAGCAGGTAATCGCGGTGATTTGCAAGAACTCTTGCTGTCGACGCGATCGTTTTTCGCTTGATGGCGAAGAGCCTTGTTTTATCAGTAATGGCAGCGCCTCCGAGTTTAATTACGATCACTAAACTGACCTAGTTTGCTTAACCTATGATGCTCGGATAATTGTCTTTGTTGGTCAACTGCTAACAGGTGAGTCGAGCGAACTATTCGCGCTATAAGAGTGGTTCACTTTGAGGTAGCCTTCGTGTCGTCTGCGATCCCAAATTCTAAAGGTAAGTAGGTGCTTGGGGTTCACTTGATGCACCATGGCCAAGAGTTCCGAACTTTCCGGATTCTATAAGCTCACCGTTGCTGACCGCGTAAAAGCAATCAAGGATTTCGCGGGGCTTAGCGAGGAGGAGGAGGCTTTGCTTCAGAAGCCTGGTCCTTTGGGGTTTGATGTTGCGAATCGCATGGTTGAGAACGTGATCGGCGTAATGCCGGTTCCGATGGGCGTCGCAATGAACTTCATCATCAACGGAAGGGAGGTTATTGTTCCGATGGCGATCGAAGAACCGTCCGTTATCGCAGCCGCCAGCAACGCGGCTAAGATGACTCGGGTGAAAGGGGGGTTCCAAGCCACAACCACCGACCCCGTCATGATTGGACAGATCCAAGTCGTAGGAGTCCAAGACGCGTACAGGGCTAGATTTGAAATTCTAGCACAAAAGGCGGAGCTTTTGAAGCATGCGAACGCGCAAGACCCTGTCTTGGTATCCCTAGGCGGCGGAGCTCGAGACCTAGAGGTTCGGATTATCGACACTTTCCAAGGAAAAATGATCATAGCTGAACTATTGGTCGACTGTCGCGATGCGATGGGAGCAAACGCCGTTAACACTATGACTGAAGCAATTGCTCCACTCATTGAGAAGATCTCAGGAGGACGGGTATATCTGCGAATCATCTCCAACTTGGCCGTGAAGCGACTCGCCCGTGCCAAAGCAACCTTCCCGAAAGAGGCACTTGGAGGAGAGGATGTTGTCAACGGAATCGTCAACGCTTATGCTTTTGCAGCCGCCGATCCTTACCGATGCGCAACTCATAACAAAGGTATCATGAACGGCGTCACGGCTGTCGTTCTGGCGACGGGTAATGATACTCGAGCAATCGAAGCCGGTGCTCACGCCTATGCTGCTAGATCCG
>JBEKPE010000168.1:0-6143 GCA_049521055.1 Bathyarchaeia archaeon | reverse complement strand
TGCTGAGCCCGCCTCCTGAGCTTGGACCTATTCTGTCAAGGCCGGAAATTCGTTTGATATTCACAATATGAGATGGGGAAATCTTTCCTTCCCTCATGGAAACGATTACGTCAGTTCCTCCAGCGAGAATTCTAGCGCCTTGATCTCTGGTCAGAATCGTAAACGCTTCTTCCAGCGTTGGGGGCTCTGAGTATTGCAATTCGAGGGGCCTACGGATTACCATCGTCTTCACCGTAAGGACTAGACTGGCCATATAGCTTATCATGATTCTACTGAGACAATATATGCGGGCATATAGTCTAAATTCGCAAACTCGTCAGCATTTGCCACTATGGCATCAATTCTCTTTCCAAAAATTTGAGAAAAATCAGAAGCCTTGTAACTGCTGACGATGTGTTGACGATCCAGCAACTTTCGAGGTAACTCCGATAACCAACGGAGAAAGTAAGAACTAAGCCTCTGGACCTACGACGTACATCAACCCGTTCTCTAAACGTTCAGATTGTCACGCTCGTGTGCGCTGATCCGCGGTTATAGAAGGCAACAATGTCTAATGGTGAGTGGAGGAAACCCCAAGGGTGGTCGGTCTAAGGCAGATGGCCGGGGAGCAGAAATTGGATTAAATCCCATTTTGCTGGATTTTCTGCTGGGAATTTGGTACATGGAACGCAGGCGCTGCATACAGTTATGTTTGATGCGTATGGCATAGGTTATATAGAGTTGTTTTCCCTCACTACGCGTCGCCTTTGACAGACTACAAAGGGTATGTTGGAAAGCTTCTGCGGGTCGACCTCACAACTGGCAAGACGTCAGAGAAGGCAATTGACAATGATTTTGCGGATGAATGGATGGGCGGCAGAGGTTTCATTGCAAAGATTCTATACGATGAACTGCCGCCACATGCTGACCCACTGGGGCCTGACAACCGACTAATCTTCATGACCGGCCCTCTCGCCGGAACCAATGTCCCGCTGACCGGGAAATATACGGTCGGAATGAAGTCCCCTTCGACCGGGACAATCTCTGTTGGCTTCTGTGGCGGACACCTTGGCCCAAATATCAAATTCGCGGGTTATGATGGTGTCATAATCCAAGGAAAATCCGAGAAGAAAGTTTACGCCTACCTTCATGATGGCCAAGTAGAAATCAAAGACGCGTCCCACCTCTGGGGCAAGACCACTCATGACACCGAAGCCGCGGTCATGACGGAGCTGGGTTCGAAGCCTACGATTAGGGTTGCTTCGATCGGGCCCGCGGGCGAGCACTTAGTCAAGATTGCGGCAATAATGAGCGACAAACACGCAGCCGCCGCCAGATGCGGGCCGGGAGCCGTAATGGGTTCAAAGAACCTGAAGGCTTTCGCAGTCCAAGGAACCGGAAAGGCTGAGACATTTCTGGACAGAGATCATTGGCGGGAGACACTACTTTGGATAGGAAAGATCGTGGACAACAATGAGGTCGTGAAAGCGTTCAAAGAGGATGGGACTACGGGGTCGGTCTCCTTCGTCAACGAGATGGGCCTTATGCCCACCAGAAACTTCCAGAGCGGCTACTTCGATTTAGTTGACAAGATCGACGCCACCTACATAAAATCCAGATACCCGAACCGAGGCTTCGTTCATTGCTGGGGTTGCAGGGTTCTCTGCTCAAAGTGGATCGACATAAAAGAGGGCCCACACGCCGGCGTCAGAACCGACAGGCCAGAACACGAGAACATATTCGCGTTGGGAGCAAACTGCGGAATCCCCTCATTCGAAACCATAGCTCACGCTAACCTTCTATGCGACCAATACGGTATGGACACGATTTCAACCGGCGTGGTCACGGGCTTCGCAATGGAATGCTACGAGAGGGGCATCATAACCGATCAACAAACTGAAGGTGTGAAGTTGAACTTTGGAAACGATGATGCTCTCCTATGGCTCGTAGAGAAAATCGCAAGAAGGGAAGGGATAGGAAATACACTCGCCGACGGAGTCAAAGTTGCGGCGGAGAAATTGGGTAGCGACGCTTGGAAGTTCGCAATGCACGTCAAGGGGCTTGAGATGCCGGGCTACGACCCTAGAGGTGCCAAAGGGATCGGATTGAACTATGCAACCGCATCTCGTGGCGCCGATCATAATGACGGCTGGACTATAGCCGTGGAACTCTTTGGTATGCCGCTCAACGGCCGCACACATCGATTCCGCCGTGTTTTGCGATTTCTGCCTCGACTTCGGTTTCAGCCCGGAGGTAATTGAACGGTTGATCCGTGATGCCACGGGCATGAAGCAGACCTACGCAGAGATGGTTAAGGTAGGTGAGAGGATCGTGAACCTTGAGAGATTGTTCAACCTGCGGGAAGGTTACACGAGAAAGGACGACACGGTTCCAGACAGGTTCCTAGAACCAATGCCCGAAGGAACCGCAAAAGGGCAAACATGCGACGTGAGCAAAATGCTGGGGCCGTACTACGAAATGAGAGGATGGGACGAACAAGGAGTCCCAACCAAAGAAAAACTCAGCTACCTCAGCCTACTCTAAACAAACGTCCATAAGCCCTCATGGACGATCAAACCCGCTTCTGGATAGCGAAAGAAGTCGCTGACACTAAATTCACAGCCGACCTAAGACCACTATTCCAACTTGGCAAGAAAGTTGCGGGAAAGCAACCTAAGACCCTGATAACGGACGGAGCGCCCAACTTTCACGAAGCGTATCAACAAGAGTTCTACACGAATCGACTAGAGACAAGAACCGAGCATATCCGTGATATACGCATGGACGGGACGGTTCACAACAACAAAATGGAACGCATGAACGGCGAGCTACGCGATCGGGAGCGTTGTATGCGAACCTTGGAGAAATCTGATACTCCGATTCTTTCAGGCATGCAAATCTACCACAACTACATACGGCCACATATGGCATTAGATGGTAAGACCCCAGCTGAGGCCGCAGGCATCAAAATCGAGGGCGAAAACAAATGGTTGACTCTGATTCAGAACGCCAGCAAGAAAGAAAAAGAACCCACCTCCTAAGTTGTTGTCGGTAATGCGACATTGGTTGACTGGTTACAGACATTCCTTGAGTTTGTTGCTGTAGTCGTTGGTGTGCTTCTAGCTTTCGGAATTGATAGGTTATACGAGGGCCACTTGAACAAAGTTCGAGTTATAGAGTTCCTAGAACTCATAAAGAAGGAGCTAGACGACAATTGCAAGACGCTCCGTTACCTAGCGGATGCGTTGAAAAAAGGTGAGTTTGATTCGCCATTCTTTGCGGTGCGATTTACGAATTGGCGGACATTCCTAGGCCGCCTACCTTCAGTTCAAGAGAAACTTCGAACAGATATGACAACGATATACTACGAACTGGAAACGCATAATCGGACTGTTGCGCTCTACCGTGAACTGATATACGCCTATTACGAACGAGCCGAGAACGAAAAGCTAGATTTGTTGACTAAACAGATCGTAGCCCATCGGAATCAATTGTTTCTTCAAATTGGCGAAGATGAAAAAAGTGGCTTATTGAAATCTATCCAACCAGTTATATCGAAAATTGATGGGGAGATCAAGAGATTATCGGACTGCTAGTCTAGCAGACGATTTTTGACACGAAGAAGAAGCAGACGATAATTTGCCGTTACCCTCAGTTGGGTAACGTCACTTCTGCGTTTGGTACGGTTGGATTTTAGTGGTGTAACAATTCGTTTGGTGAAATCAGGCTCGTTCCTGAGTAACCTGCGTACTTCGGTTGAGCACAGACCAATCTTCTGTCCATCTTCAAACTCTTTAGATGCCTTATCTTGTTTGAGGTTGCCCCTAAGCTCATCACAGATTTTGCAAAGTTCCTCGTAGATTTTATCTCGCAAGGACTCAACTCTTCTTTACGATGCGATTGAAGCCTGCCTTGTCTCTTTGATGTACTCGATCATGCATCTTTTTCCAATTCAGAATTAGTTTCAACGCCTCTTCTGTCTTCGCATCTCTCCTGTCCATTTGACTTTTTAGCGCGGTCATATCTCGTTCAATAGTATCTAGTCGCTTCGAGTTATCCGCAAAGGGATTTTCTCGCATCTCGATGTCTGGAAGCATTTGATTAAATGCAATCCATAATTGCTCGTATGCCTCATCGACGCTATGTATGCCTTGAAAAATGTCTTGATCGTCTGGCTTGCTCGCTTCTGTAACGATTGAGACTAAATGGCTGAAGTACTGCTCGGCTTCACTCTCGTTCAGCCAAACATGATCTTCCATAATCAAGATTTCGCCCAGTGTTACGCCTTTCTTCCTCTCTTGCGGAATTGGAGGGAGTGGAGCGCCAGGCATACGATTGTATGAGTGAATTACGGTACTTCCGTTCAACCGTGCGGCAATCATTCTATCGACATATTCACGCCGTTGCCGTTTCGTAAATTTGCCTAGTCTGTCCATTTCTTTTTGTGTGCCTTTATCCACTCTTCAATCGCTTCCTCAACAAGTTCCGATACGGTCTTGTCGTGTTTGATAGCTTCCATCTTCGCCTCTTTCCACTTACTTGGTTTGATTTTGATGGATGTGGATTCACGTTCTTCAGTTTGGGCTTCAGGCATACCCTATCACGGTTAGAATATAGGTTTAGTAGTATAAAACCGTAGTGGGATAGGATTATTAAGAGGTTACGACATAGATAGTAACACAAGGGGTTTAGTGGTATGGCTCAAGTTCTCTCCCGTGAAGAAAGAGGCCGACTCATCGCAGACAAGCCCAATCAGATAATGCGTCTAGATGAGCGATTCTACAAGGTAGCCTCTCAGAACGGACATGGCATGTATGACGTAACTAAGAAGAAAGAGAGTGCGGCTTGGTTATGCACTTGCCCAGATTTTCAATATAGAAATCTGCGATGCAAGCACATTTGGGCCGTTCAAATTAGTTTTGCAGTTCGGCAACGAGTCCAAGCCCGCGTAATAGAACCCCTGAGCTTCGAGGCTTGTATCTACTGCCGTTCTCAGAGCATAATCAGGTGGGGCATACGTCACAACCAATATGGAGACATTCAGAAGTTCGCCTGTAAGGCATGTGAAAAATTCTTCACGGTGAACTTAGGCTTTGAGAAGATGAAGCACAGCCCACAAGCGATAACGACAGCGATGCAACTCTACTTCTCAGGCGAAAGCCTCAGAAATACCTCTAGATCGCTACGCCTAATCGGGGCACAGGTCAGCCACCAAACAATCTACAGGTGGATAGCGAAATACACAGAACTGATGCAGAAGTATGTGGACAAGCTAACTCCGCAAGTCAGCGACACTTGGGCCACTGACGAATTATTCCTCAAGGTGAAAGGAAATCTCAAGTACCTATATGCGATGATGGATGAACAAACACGATTCTGGATAGCACAAGAAGTCGCCGACACCAAGTACACGGCTGATGTTCGCCCACTATTCCAAGCGGCAAAAGCGATTGCAGGTAAAACTCCTAAGACGCTTGTATCGGATGGTGCGGCTAATTTCCATGAAGCCTACAACCAAGAATTTCGCACCGCAAACCTAGAGACAAGAACCGAACATATCCGACACATTCGGTTACAGGGCGATTTTAACAATAACAAGATGGAGCGCATGAACGGAGAAATTAGGGACAGGGAAAAGGTCATGCGAGGTTTGGAACGAAAAGACAGTCCAATACTGGCAGGCTACCAGATTTATCACAACTACATTAAACCACATCAATCCCTCGATAAGAGAACGCCCGCAGAAGCCGCAGGCATACACGTCAAAGGCAAGAACAAATGGCTAACCTTAATCCAAAATGCGAGCGACTCAATCTAGAATTTACAAAAATAACACATTATATTGATAAACAAACTCTTACTTAGCCAGGTTCAATATCCTTGACGACCTCTCCCCTCGAAAATGTGATGGTGTTCCTTGACGAGCAGAACTTGACTTATGCTTGCCGAGATTATTCCGACCGAATCGGTAAGAAGTTTTGGTACGAAGGTCCGTCACTCATCACGATGATTTCCAAGCTGCAACCCAATCGTCGAATTGCCCAAGTTAGATGTTATGGAGCATTGGCGGCAGTCGATCCAAGCAGGCCTGACGATAACCTTCGCTATCAAAAACAGCTTAATCATTTCCACGAACTAGAAACCAACCTAAAGTGGTATGTATT
>JBEKPE010000167.1:0-4719 GCA_049521055.1 Bathyarchaeia archaeon | reverse complement strand
AACCATGATTCGAGAATACTGACTACGGATTAGGATGATAACGGTCGTATGTCGCCCTTGCTGAGAGACTAGAAGACAAGTTGGAGTTACTGCTGGATTTGGACTTCATTTGTCCACGAACTTAGGTTTGCAGTTATCACATTGATCCAGAAGTCTCCTGGTCCTGCGCGGATGTAGCTTGTGTCGGTTCCAGATTTATTAAACGTCACAGAAGCGACGTAGATCGCAGTTTCACCGCTTGGGTAAACCGTTGGACAATACACTTCTGAATTGGTTTGGTTTCTTGAGGAGAATTTGGCGGAGCTTATCCGTTTGCAATTCCATGACACAGTTTCCAATGATAAGAATGGATTCCATTCTGCACTACATAGAAGAGAACTTACAATAGAGGAATTGATCACTAAGGCAAACAAACCTAATCTGAAGTCCACAATCGAGAGCCTCTTCACTATATTCGAAATATTGAAGAGAAGTATCGTGCTTGAATTGAATCCAGCCTACATTTCGTAAAAGCTATGGTTGAGCGTATGCAGAATCCCGGGGGAACTTAAATGGTCGGCGTTACGTCAGTGCGAGAATTGAGAGCAGATGTGATGTACTATTTCTACTCAGATGTCCTAGATGAGCTACCTTTCTCTAGAGACTTGCGAATCCGCCGAGTCAAAAAGCAAGAAAAGCAATCTTACGGTGAACTGACCGATGCCGACCATGGATACGGTTTGGGCCTGGGGGGTCCGCTGTCGTTCGCGATCGAATGTGTGGCTCCAACTTCAGACGAGGCACGGTCTACAATATCGAAACTTGCAATCGCCCTTCTATTGTTCAAACGAGACAAAATCAAAAATGACCAATTACCCTTCTTCCGGCTTGACTTTGGGGGAAGTCGAACATGGGATTCGGCCGACCTTCCAACCTTGCGAACTGACGAACTCGACCATGAGCAGATGAAGTTTCCAGGGTTCGAACTACGTTTCGACGAAATCGATAATTTCAAGAAGTCCTGGGACGTGTGTAACGGTACATGGCATCCGACCTTAATCGTTGCAGGCAGCAGGTTGTTACAGACACAGCAACGGGTGGGAGAGACCGTATTCGAAGACAAACTGATTGACATAATGATAGCTTGCGAAGCACTGGTCTTGTCAGGGGAACGTGACAAAGGCGAACTCATTGCTCACAGGTTAGGCAAACTCCAATTGGGGAAGAGTCACTACCCGGAAGACCGCGCTATGGCTTCCCTTAAGCTTGCATATCAGCTTCGCAACGATATCGTTCACGAGGGACGCCTCAAGAAGTCTCACGAAGACCAACTCCCTACCGCTCGCTTTCCGGATTTCGTGGCGGAATGTGAGGAGCTTCTGCGAGCGGGAATGGTCGCCTACGTGGATTTGATGAATGAGGGCAAGTCCAAGGATGATGTCATTCAATATCTCGGTTCGCCATAATCCATAGTGTTAAACCAGATCTGGCGAATACGTAGAACGGTGTTCTTTTGCGCAGGAGCAAGTCGTCTATCCTAACCATAGCCGTTGTGATGTTCACTCTAGCGTCCTATGCTGTACCTGTGCACGCGCAGACCACATCGATCTCAGACCTAACCTATCCAACCGCTGCGTTGGCAGGAGGTCAGGCCGACATGAGTTTCACAGTCACATACTCAACGAGCGAGGCTTATGCTCTTGTAATAGCCGTTAGTTTCGACGTAAGCCCATACGTTCCGGGCGAGGTTGTAGGCGACAGTCCCAACACATGTATGTCATCCTCTTTGGCAGCTTGCTCTACCGACGCTATAAGTGGGGCTGGTTCGGAACATGTGGAATTTAGACTCAACGTAGAAACCACTGGCCCAGACTATAGCGATCTCCTAGTCTCTGCCGTGTTTGTGGACTCATCTGGAAATGCGGTTAGCGGCTCGTTGTCGGCTGAGGCATTTTCTATACGAGTCACGAATACGCTTTCCCCCAATAGTAACTATGTCACGGTGGTCACCAAGTCGTTTGGTGGACCAGCAATTGCTAACCCGCAAGAATTTGGCGCGTTAGTGGCGATTGTGATTGTTGGGGTCATAGTGGGAGCGGGGATGATTAGACGCTCAAGGATGAAGAAACAATGAAGATCTGGGGTAACGATTCAAAACTCGTTAAACTAACCCCCGGGTTCCCTACCGAGGGTAACCTATTTAAAGCCAAGCGACTAATGGGGTTTCTGTGGGGCAATTGGCTCTAAGACATGTCTACTATGTGCCCAAGGGGTTTGGGGATTCGGAGGAACATCGCGAAGTTCTTCGGCTCCTTACGAGCGTCAGTGAAACCCTTTCGATTCCCTTCGAGGATCATCCGCTCTTCAACGAAAGCGATGAACAGAGAGTCAAGATGGAGTTGCTCCCTCTTGCCGTCCGCGAACGGCTTCGAGTCCATCAGAGTGCTAAGGGCAAGTCTCTGTATCCGCACCTTCTGGTTCTGAGTGAAGACGACCCGGTGGCATTCTTTCCACAGATTAGAAGGGAAAAGGGCAGGAAGTTGGAGGTACGTGTGTCAGAATACCTCAACTCCTTGTTGAGCGGCTCTTTGAAGTCTCTCGTTCCAATTCCTGCTATTGAAGAGAAGGTTCCGTCGAAAGAGACCGTAAGTGAGAAACTCCTGAAGGAGGGATACCTCAAAACCGCAGCCGAGACGCGCCGGGTAATGGCAGAGTGGTCATCGGTCGAGTCAACATGGCCTAAATGATTCTTAATGACCATGATCAGGCGTGGAGAGATTTACTGGGTAGATCTTTCTGGCGCAAAAGGTTCTGAAATCAATACCAAGATACGCCCTGCCTTAATAATTCAGAATGATACCGGCAACCAATATAGTCCCACGACCATAATCGCACCCATAACGAGCGTGTCCCCGGGTGCAAAGTTGTATCCCTTCGAAGTCGAAGTGACTCCGCAAGATAGCGGTCTACCGAATCAATCAAAAATCCTCCTGAACCAGATACGAACTGTGGATAAATCACGTCTTCAGAAAAAAGTCGGTACGCTGTCTGTAGCTAAGATGGTGCAAGTTGACGTCGCCGTCAAGATCAGCCTTGGGATGTAATGAGTAGAAGAAATTGAACGAATCCAATGCACTTTTAAGAAAACGCCCGTTATAGGGCGACGCTGATTCACAGTGAATTCGAAGCAAATAGTAGCCGCAATCTCCGCGGTTATCCTAGTTGTTATCTTAGTCTACCCAGCACTTTCAATGGGGAACGTTTCTGTTTCATTACGCTCCGCGGCAATAACAAAGGCTGACCATCTTTACGTTACGATCGACAGTGTCTGGGTTCACCCAAAGGGCCAAGCTAGCGGTGAAGGGTGGAAGGTCCTATCCAACCAATCAGTGAATATGGACTTGGTTTCGCTTGAGAATTCCACCAACCTCTTGGGGACGGGACAAGTTGCTTCCGGAGACTACGACTCGATCAGGATAGAGGTGTCGAACGTAACTTGGGTATTTAACAAAACAACGACGCCTCTTGGAATCGCCTCTCCAGAGATCGATGGCACCTTGGATTTCACGGTCGGAGCAGGCAAAGGCACAAACGTTTTGATCACGCTCACTTCTCAGCAGGAGCTCATAGCCAACTCGGAGTATTACACCGCTACCTTGAGTGCCACGCTCACCGCCTGAGACGCGATAATGCTAACGCAGAAATACTGAAGATCCTGGTACATGTTGGAGGTTGTTGCCTTGGGTGTTGCGGGAAGAGAACAGATCACGAAGCTCATTCAAACCTACAATTGCATTCATCCGTTCGATTATGCATTGTTAGATGGCGACGGCTATGTTCTCACGGTACGCGACGAGACGACCCTGCATTACCTTGAACATCGGAACGTCATATCCTACGAAGTAGTTTTCACACCCCCTAACTACGTTTCCCATTGTCAACTTAAACAACGGCCGACAGCCTATCACGATCAAAAGGGGAGACCCGTTGATGCATATCGAGTATATCTCCCGAGAGGGTGAACCCTCTCCTTACCGAGGCGATTACATGTTCCAGTACATGAGCGACGATGAAGTCGCCCTTTACCTTGGTATCCTGAAGGATCATTTCAAAGGAATCTTCGATAATGCTGAACTGGAGAAAGTCGCGAAAGAGAGAGTACGCGGCTGAATCCTATCTTCGCTGAAACTTTCCAAGTCTCTTCCTTCTTTTCCCATAGAAGACTTGGACGCTAATGGCTGATAAGACGGCCAAGATTACTATCGCCGCCATCACCCATTCCATTTCGCCGGTGCCAACGTCGACCAGAATAATGTGCCCTTGCGCCCGACTAAGCCCTGAGACCGAGATCATAGCGTTGTAGGCATAATTTGCTACATAGGTCGTGGTCACGTTATTGTGTTGTATTCTCATAGAGAAATTGAAGAGTTGGGGCGGGGAGTATCGCCATGTCGTCGTGTTGTTTGTGAGGGTGTAGGTACGGTTCCACTGAGCTAGCGTCGGCCTGAGCGAGCCGAACTGAAGCATGGTGAAGTTGTCCACATAATTCTGTGCTTGCGTCGGGTTGTAAGATGTCCCGTTAACAAAGAACGTCACGCCATTGACTGTCGCGTTCGGGCGGCCGACGAGACGACTTGCGTTTGCATAATATGCGACTACGGGTGCAAAGTAGCGAGTTCCTATCGTGTTGTAGCTTAGATTTCCCGCCCGCAGATCTGAGGTCACATTGAACGCCAACCA
>JBEKPE010000166.1:0-4040 GCA_049521055.1 Bathyarchaeia archaeon | reverse complement strand
AACTACCCTAAGCTAACCCATCCGACGAGAAGGGGAGCAAAGCTCCCGACCTCACAATGCTTAAATGAACCGCCCATGCCTGTGATCGAAATCGCGATCAGGAGTTGCTTTGAATGCCTCAATGGCATGGAGATCTTCACAAGAGAAAGAAGAGCGGCGGTAAGAAACATATCTTCCGCGGTAAGCGCGCGTTTGAGATGGGCAGCGATCCCGCGCAAACTATTGTAGGGGAGAAACGGTTTTCGGTAAGGAGAGGTCGCGGCGGGAGAATAAAACTGGCCGCTCTGGCACTTGACACTGTCAACATAACCGACCCGGCAACGGGTAAGAGTCAGAAGACAGAGATTCAAGGAGTCGTGAAGAACCCAGCCAACGTCGACTACCAGCGCCGTGGCGTAATTACCAAAGGCGCAGTCCTCGATACCCCTCTTGGTCAGGCAGTCGTCACATCGAGACCTGGACAACACGGGGTTGTAAACGCGATTCTCATCCAGAGCACACAGAAGTAAGAGTTCGCGCCGTGCCCGAGGCGTGAAGCTTGAAACTTCATGAAAAGACTGTGATCTGGCCTGCAAATCTTGATTCAACGAAATCCAGAAAAGCCGGACGAAAACTCGCGAAAGGCCCCGCTCTGCAAACTCCTAAGCTGGAAGAACTAAGAGACGCAGCAACCCAGCTCTCCATCGAACACGAAATCGTATCTGGGAAGTCCAGACCTAACACTTGGTGGGACAAAGGAGGCTACCTCATTGTCCCAAAAGCGACTCCTCGATCCACGCTCCTGCGCTCCCTCGCAACTGAGATTCGAAAGCAGAGAGTCACGAGGGAGAAGGACAAGAAGACCTAGCGCATCAAATGGGCCCCATTAGATTAACGTCCACCTCTTCACCCGCCTCAATGGCTCCAACTGACTCGGGAATCGTCACGATCCCGTTAGCGTCGACCATGCTTGCCAATACTGACGAACGCTGAACCTTCAATGGCTCAGCTAGAAACCCTGTCTGCCCCCTTTCGACTTTAACGCGGACAAATGTTCGTAGGTTTGGTGCACCAGAAATTCTCTCTTTAAGCACCGCTCTTACGGAAAGTTCGATCGGGATTGGAGACCTAGACAATTTAGCCAAGAGCCTGGGCACGAAAGTCTTGAAGGCGACTATTGCTGAGACTGGGAAACCTGGTAGTGAAACAATTGGCTTGCCGTTTATGACCGCTAATCCGGTTGGCATCGCCGGTCGCATTGCGACGCCATGCACCAGCATTCCGGGCTTTCCGAGGCTGTTGATGCAGCCGGGGACGAGGTCCCTCTTGCCGACCGAAGACCCCGCCGTGACGAGAACCACGTCTGAGGTCCGTAAACCCTTCTTGAGTGCCTGTCTTATTTCTCGTGGCTCGTCCCTGGCTATGCCTAGGTCTACGGGTTCAGCCCCTAGTTCCTGCACCATCGCTGAAATGATGGGACGATTTATGTCAACGATCCTTGCACTCTCATTAGCGGGTTGTGAGTTCACGAGTTCACTCCCCGTTGATACGATCCCTACCCGAATCCTTCTTGCGATCGAGGCCTTGGACAGGCCCAATGCCTTGAGTGCTCCGATGTCCTCCGGCCTTAACCTTCTCCCCTTACGAAGAACCAGCCGACCTGGCGCAAAGTCTGCCCCCTTACGTGTCACACCCTCACCCGAAGTTGTAGTAGAATGTACCCCGACTCTGTTCCCTTGTAGTCGGGTGGTGTGCTCAACCATCACGACAGAATCAGCCCCCTGTGGCATGCGGCTTCCCGTGGCAACCGCGACCGCTCGTCCTGAGGAAATTTTCAAGTGACAAAGCTGGCCGAGTCTACTTTCCCCAACGATCCCCAATACTACCGGACTATTCTGAGAAGCGCCCTGAAGGTTGTTTGATTGAACCGCGTAACCATCCAGTGCCGACAGATCGGCGGCTGGAAGGTACCTTCGGGCAATGGCATCTCTCGTCAGAATCCTGCCGACGGCATCCTGAATGAGAATGCTTTCGACTCTTTCTTTCATATCGCCAACGGCTTGCAAAAAGACCTGGGTCGCATCTTCTATCGTTGTGAGTTGCCGGAATCCTTTGGTTTGCATAGACTCCAATCCTACACGTTCCTAAACGAAGATATTATTCCGGCCCTATGTAACCCAAGCTGACGCCCTTGCAATTGCCCGCAACCCTTACCGTCGCAATTTTCTCTATCGCGGCAGTTGTAGCCCTATTGTCGGGTTTAGCTTGGTGGGCCAGAATACTACGCCGGAAGACAGCTGAGCCCATAATTGAGCTTGAGAAACTGGTGAATTGTAGATCGTGCGGATCGCTGATGCCGGAGGGTGCGCGCAAATGTGCATTTTGCGGTTCATGGCAGAAGCAACAACCGATTCCGGAGAATAAATAAAGAGCTAACTGGAAATGCGCGAACGCCGCCGAACGTATACCCTAGCCGCCGTATGCACATACTGCGCAGACGACAGCTCAGTGGTGGAGCAGCGGATCCTTCGCAAGAAGGAGCTGAAGCTGTTAAACGGGCAGACACCCGTTGGTCGCAGGTTCGAGCCCTGCCGGCGGCGCCATTGATTTCACTAGCCGCCCGATGCCAGTGAATGAAGGAATCCTAAAATCCGTTGATAAGCCCAAAAAAAATCTGACGCCCTGTCAGTCTACACCTGTATGGTTTGACAATTGTAAACATATGATAAGCATCCGATGGCTACCATACACATGAACGACCTCGTTTCTTGACTTTGCCGTATACGGTTTTGACGATAGTCCTTACGCTGAACTCAGCTTCTAGTGAGTAGACACTAGGAAGTTCTTGCAGGCAACATATCCCCGTAGGTTTTGGCTAGTCGAAATGGTTCCTACGCTATAGGATCCCGCAGGCAATCCTCCAGCTAAAGTCACGTTGTACTGCCCCGATGGGACAGTTAGAGTTACGATTGCGTTGGAACCGCCGGAACCTTCCAAACCTGGGCAGCTAGGTTCAGGGTAGATAGCGAGATTAGTTGGACCTCCGCCAGAGTAATAGAATTCTATGGATTGATTTGCCATTGGAGTCGCAGGGGAATAGCTTATGGTGGGAGGATTTTGTCCATAGGCAAGGTTGGTGGCAGTACCGACTGCAACAGCAACTAATGCGATTCCCACAAGTAACTTTCGCCAATCATAAGTCAAAGTGAAACGCCAAACTCCGAATTGTAGCCTGGTAGAGTCCCAATATAATCAGTTGGATCTAGGGACGATGCTATTGCTATGCTATGCTATTGCTTTCCAACTTACGGCTGCGGGTTTTGACAGCAATTAGTTAGAGTCCAAAGGCTAAATTGTCGCCCAGAGTGTCTCGTTGGCGCATGTTTCGCAGAATTCTAGATGATTGGATTGTCGAGAGTGCAGATTCATGAATTTCAGATGAAGGATTACGACGCGACGCTGGAGCTATGGAAGGCGGCTGGCTTGGTTATCAGGCCGGGAGACGACATTGGTGGGGTCCGTATGAAGTTGCTACGAGATCCTGACCTATTCCTTCTCGCACGGATGGAAAGTGAAATTGTAGGATGCGTTATGGGAGGGTGGGATGGGCGGCGCGGATGGATATATCATCTAGCCGTGAAGCCATCTTGCCAAAGACAAGGCATAGCCACAGCCCTCCTAACCGAGGTTGAAAAACGTCTGGCTGAGAAAGGGGCGAAGAAGGTTAATGCTCAAATTTACCAGTCGAATGAGAAGTCTTTGAGATTCTTCAAGACGCGAGGTTACGAGACTCATACGGACCTTGTAATGATCGGCAAATACCTGAAAGGCTAGAGGCGAGTACTGATCAACTGGCTCGCGCTTCGGGAAGGGGTAGGTACTCACAAATTGCGGAGGGCTTCTCTAAGATGCGGTTGATAGTTACCTCGCCAATCATTCGGGAGGATTGTGGTATTTGAGCGAGGGTCCAAACTCTGAGCCTCTGGGTTGCTGCGATAAGTGGGTCCTTCGGGTAGGCGAGTAGGGGCGGGGTCAGGTGTCGGTCGGCGCGGTCCGGGGTG
>JBEKPE010000165.1:0-4050 GCA_049521055.1 Bathyarchaeia archaeon | reverse complement strand
CGGCGATGCGAGCCGTATTTCCAGACGTCCGTTTCTTGCCTCTCGGAGGAGTAAACCCAGGGAACGTTGCTGAATACGTTAGGGGTGGTGCGTGGGCTGTGGGAGGCACTTGGATCTGCAAGAAGGAATTCATAGAATCATCTAATTTTGCTCAGATCTCGCAGCTAATCAAAGAAGCTTTGGCGCTCATCGAAGCCGCCCGCAAGTAGACGTTGAGCATGGTGACAATGATTCGCGTAGGCCTCGTTGGCGCAGGCTTCGCATCCCGATTTCACTTCCAGGGATACATGCGAGTTTACGGCGTACCAGTGAAGGTCGTTGGGATCACCGATATCCATCCTGAAGCTCGAGAAGAATTTGCTAGCAATCACGGCATTCAAGCTTTTCCCACTCTCGAAGCGCTCTGCGACGCCGTGGATATTATCGATCTCTGCACCCCCGCTAGAACCCATGAGCCTCTAGCAGTTACCGCACTTGAACGCGGCAAGCACGTGGTGATTGAGAAACCCTTCACTGGATATTATGGGCCGGCCACCGGGGGGGATTTCCGAGGTGACACATTTCCGAAGGAAATCATGTTGCGTGAAGCGATCGCAAGCTGTGATCGAATCCTGGCTGCCGCGCGGAATTCGAAGAAGACTATTTGTTACGCGGAGAACTGGATTTATGCGCCTGCCATCCAGAAAGAGAGGGAGATTCTGACTAAGACCGGTGGCCAAATTCTCTGGATGATTGGCGACGAGTCACACAGCGGCTCACACTCGCCTTTCTACGGTGATTGGAAATTCTCCGGCGGGGGCTCGCTAATGGGCAAAGGTTGCCACCCGTTGAGCGCCGCGCTATATCTGAAACGTGTTGAAGGCGAGACACGAAATGGAAAACCGATTCGACCCGCCTCTGTAAGCGCGCACATGCACGAAATCACTCGCCTTCCAACCTTCCGCGACTCAGGTCTCCTTCGTACCGACTACAAGGACAGCGAGGATTACTGCCAAGTTCACGTCACGTTTGAAGATGGAACCATCGCGGACGTCTTCGCCTCAGAACTTGTGTTGGGCGGGGTTAGTAACTGGCTTGAAGTCCATGCCAACAACCACAGGACTCGAAGTAAACTAACGCCGATCGACGCTCTGACAACTTACAACCCCAAAGAAGAACTTCTGAAAGATGTCTTCGTTACGGAGAAGATTGGCACCAAGCAGGGATGGAGTCATCCATCTCCAGACGAGGACTGGCAACACGGTTACCCACATGAGTTCCAGGACTTTATGGAAAGTATCGCACAAGGACGCACTCCGATCTCCGGAGCTGAGCTTGCCCGCGACACAGTCACCGCACTCTACAGTGCTTATCTCTCCGCGGAACGTAAGGGAAGCGATGTCCAAATTCCGCATAGCGACTTAGTGGATTAGCGATAATCGGGCAGCAGGCCAATATAGACCGCTTCATCGGCACGCAGTGGACTAAGCTTTCGAAGCACAGGAACAAAAGATGACTCCTCAACCCATAGAGACTCAGTCCGTAGACCGCTTGACCGTTCGCATATTCGAATCGAACGAGATGCTGGGACAAGCGGCCGCAAACGACTTAGCGGCGATCCTGGCTCAGATTTTGAGCAAACAGGATCGGGCTGCGGTAATATTCGCATGTGCAAATTCTCAACTGACGTTTCTCAGCGCTCTGAAAGCCTTGAAAGGAATTGATTGGGACAGGATTGTCGTATTTCATATGGATGAATACTTGGGAATGTCTGACCAGCACCCAGCCAGCTTTGCCCGCTTCATCCGCGAAAAACTGGTGGATATCGTTCACCCCGCAGGTTTCTATCCTTTGGGCGGCAACACATCGGATGTGAAGTCTGAGTTGAAACGTTACACGGCTCTTATGAGGAAATATCCTCCGGATGTATGCATCTTGGGAATCGGCGAAAACGGGCACCTAGCGTTCAATGACCCCCCTGCCGACTTTCACACGAAAGAATTGATACACGTGGTGGACCTTGACTTAGTGTGTAGGACGCAACAAGTGAATGAAGGTCATTTTCCCACGCTCAATGATGTTCCGAAACAGGCACTTTCTCTGACAGTACCCGCTCTCTTAGCGGCGAAGCATGTGCTAGCGATCGTTCCAGAAAAAAGGAAAGCTACTGCGATTCAGATGACGCTAAAGGGGCCTATTACTCCAGATTGTCCTGCATCAATTCTACGTACACAGCCTCATGCAACCTTATACATTGATCAAGACTCCGCCGACTTAGTGCGATAGCTGGAATTGAAAGAAAAACCGGGCGGAAATAGAAACAGCATGAATGTCTAGGATTCAGAAGGGAAAGGACGGAGTAGATGTTAACCGGATAGCTATGTAAGTCCATTTATCGTAATCCATTTCTTCTCCCGGGACGCTGTGTATGCTGCGTCCATGATTCGATTTACATTGTAACCGTCCGTAAAGTTCTCTCTTGGATTTTGCCCATTCGCAACACATTCGAGAAAATGTTGTAGCTCGTACAGATACCCGTAGGTTTCATGTTCACGCCACGTTGGAAACAACCAACCCGTCCCAACATCGGCCTTCTCTACAACATAGCCAGAGCGCTCTGCGGTCGTAAAGAGCTTAATGCCAGTTTCTCGGGTGATGTCGATGAAGACTGCGCCGTCGCTTCCGTAGATTTCTAGCCGGACATCAAATCCTCCTTTGGCCGACCAACTGTTTTCACACTGTCCAAGGGCGCCTTCTTCGAATTTCAAGAGTACAAGGCTATTATCTTCCACTTTCGTATCATGAACGAGGGTCGCTGTCCACGTCGCGACCTCAACCGGATTTTTCTTGTTGGTCAAATATCGCACGGTTTCTATTGTGTGACATCCCATATCGGACAGAACTCCGCCACCCGCGACATTGGGATCCCAGAACCATTTACTATGTGGTCCCGAATGTGCTTCTCTCGCCCTAATCCAAGTGAGCTTACCTATCGTGCCGGTTCTGATGAAGTCGAAAGCGCGAGTTATTTGCGGGATGAAAACCTGATTTTCTGCGTAGAAGTTGAGAACGCCATACTTTCTTACAGCGTCCAGAGCCTTCTTAGCTTCGACTCCATTGCGGGCGAGGGGTTTTTCACAAATAACATGCTTGTGATTTTCAGCCGCAGTTACGATCGCTTGCAGATGAAGATTGTTGGGGATTCCAATGTCAATAACATCGACGTTTGGATCTCTACATATCTTGTCTATAGCGTCACTGCCCTGATACACCTTGCCTATGCCCCATCGCTTCGCGAACTCCACCGTGTTTCCCCTGCCTGCAACGGCAACGACGTTCGCGAGTCTAAGTTCCGAGTATGAGGGCATGTGGCAAGTGTTCTGTACGAAACCTGTTCCTATAATACCTACATTCACTTTTTGTGACAAGAGTGGCCATCAGAATGTTCAGGCGCGACGCTTGGAGTTAAAAGATTAGACCCTCAAACCCCATGTGCAATCATAACTTGGAAAGGCTGTCTAGCTGTTAGTGCATGGCGTGCAACTAGTTTCTCGTATACGTTTCGAGTGAATCTGCATACCTTGGGCTTAAATCAGCGAAAGAGATTTCGTTTTCGAGAAGGCATCAAATTGGGGAAATACTTACTGGGTCTCAATAACGGGTGGGTTGTGAAGAGATTCACTGAACCCGAGGTTTGGGTGGAAATCGCAGCGACAAAATTGGATGTCAACCTCATACAATTCTCATTCGATCTGCTCGACCCTATGGTTGATGAAGCCACATTGAACGAGATTATACCAAGAACACTCGACGCATGCAAGAAGTATGGAATTATGTTGCAAAGCTGCTTCACCGGCGGCATCGCATACAACAGTAATCTTCTACTGCATCCATCTTCGAACATGAGAAGATACGCATTCAATTGGTACTCAAGAGCGATCGACGTCAGCAGAATGCTCCGGGTGGAGGATGTGGGCGGTCACATGGGGTCGCTTACAGTAAAGGATTATGCGAATGCACAACGACGGGAGTCTCTCCTATCCAGTCAGGTCGAGTCTGTCGTATCATTGT
>JBEKPE010000164.1:0-4074 GCA_049521055.1 Bathyarchaeia archaeon | reverse complement strand
CGCATGGCGTTAAAGTCACTGCAGACAATCGCCAAGCTGTAAGGTCTGCTCAAGTTGTTGTGATCGCTCTGAAGCCGCAGGATCTAGGGACCGTCTTAAATGAGCTCAAAGGTGTCTTGCAGCCGCAACAAATGGTCATATCGATCGTGGCAGGTGCGAGGCTTAAGGCTTTCCGCGAAGGGTTAGCGCACGACGCGATCGTACGGGTGATGCCCAACACTCCGGCGCAGATTGGCGAAGGAATGAGCGTCTGGACTGGGACCCACGGCGTAAACGAAACACAACTTGAGCAAGCAAGAACAATCCTACAGGCTCTAGGAAAGGAACGCTACGTGAAGGAGGAGAAGTTTCTCGACATGGCTACGGCGATTAGCGGCACCGGACCGACGTACGTGTTCTTGGTTATGGAGGCAATGATAGACGCCGCCGTTCATTTGGGGTTCCCAAGGCATATCGCCTACGAGTTAGTCACAGAAACAATGCGAGGTTCAACCCTCTTCGCTATGAGATCCGCCAAACATACGGCCGAACTACGGAATATGGTCACTTCACCAGGAGGTACGAGTGCGGCAGCTCTCTACGAACTGGAGAAAGGAAGCTTACGCACTGTCATTTCAAGGGCAATCAAAGCAGCATACGAAAGAAGCAAGCAACTAGGCGAAGAAAGTACGTCTTCGATTGATACTGAGGGATAGACGTCTCCTTAGGAACGCTCGGCCGTTAACAATAGCGTGACTTGAGACACAAGATTAAAGATGGTACGATTTCCTGATTACTTCATATCCTTCGAGTCGTTTGGTGAAGCAACAGAATCCGCGATTTGCTGTAGTTTCGCTTTCGGTATTGTATACCCGGGGCGTTCTCTGATAAGTCCTTCAGGCCTAACAAGAAGAATAACAAGCAGTAGGACGCCGATGATGATATACTGCAGTGAGTTGATGAAGTTGTTGAGCAGATTGGGGTCGACCCAAGAGACCTGCACTTTCCGTACCAAGCTAGGAAGAGATACCGTAGTCCCTAAATATACCGTAGAGAGAGCCACCGATCCAATAACGACTCCGTAGTCGCTGCCAACTCCTCCCAGTATCACGATCGTAAAAGGGTAGAATGTGTATAGCAATCTGGGGAACGTAGATGCGACGTCTCCACCAATCAACCCGCCTATCTCAGCCCAGTAAATTACCCAAAGTGCGCCAGCAATACCAGAGAGAATCGATGCAATAACCAGGATTTTACGCCTGATGTTGATGTTGTCCTTTCCGAGAGCCTCCGAAGCCACCTCGTTGTCCCTTACCGCTTTGAGCGTCCTTCCCAGAGGGGACTTTACCACCCTTTCCGAATAGATGAACAGGGCCAGCGCGAACAGAGCAAACGTCACCAAAACCACGTATCTCTCAGAGCGACCGAATCCCACCAAGAGGTCCGGCACAGTCAGATTCTCAGGGCCTCCGACTAGTGGAATGTAGTAGGCAGTGATGGTGCTGAAGAGTTCGCCTGAACCGAGTAAGAGCATACCAAGGTAATCCTCCCTAAGCCGGATCGCAGGATATGAACAAAGGTATCCAAGTACACCCGCCGCCAGTCCCCCGACAGTTATCATTACGAGGGCGAGTTCTGCCGCAAGCAGAGGATTGGTAACAAGGTGCCTGTTGATGATATTAGTGAAGGTGTCGCTAGCTTCGAAGATGTCGTTCGAATTTAAGTTGAAAACATAAAGTGCCACTCTGTACATTACACTGGCGCCTAGCATCCCGCCCGCCGAAACAAATAGTACTTTGCCGAAATTCGGAATACCCGTGAGCCCGAACTCGAGGTTTAGGGTTAGGCCAATCGCTACATAGAGGCTCAGTATTGTCCCAAAGAGGACGAGTGGACCGAAAACGTCCGCCATTGATTAACCCCTCCGCGAGAAAACCTTCTTCCAGTTCACCGCCGCCAACCCCTTAGGAGCGATGAGGAGTGTGACAATCAGTATTATCATGGAAACCCCTCCTATGGCTAGCAGAGAAATCTGAGAACTCACCGCAGTCGAAAGCACTCCCAACACATAGTTCTCTCCAACAGAGACGAGAACGCCACCTATGACGGCACCATATACGCTACTGAGTCCACCTAGCACACTGCCCGCGAAGATATCGAGTATGAGCGTGCTCTGCAAGCCTAGAGTCATACCGTCCCCGATTGCGTACAAACAACCCGCCAGCCCTCCCAAGCTTCCTGCGATAAACCACGAAACAAGGTACACGCGTTCAACATCGATTCCCACGATTCTGGCCAGACTAGGATTTTCGATCGCAGCTCTCATGGCGATCCCGAATCTGGACCTTTTCAGAAGCAAGTACATCAATGCAGTGGAAACAGCCAGCATGACGGGTGATGCGATCAACAAACCTGATTGTCCATGGATGTTGAAGTCAGGCAAAGGTGCTGCCTGGACGAGTGATGGAAATCCTGCGTGAATAAACGAGGCACTGAAGGGCGCGAGGCCTATTGTGACGATATCAGCCTGCACACCTGTAAACACGATATCCACCGCGAGTGTAGCTATCATCAGGAGCAAGATACTCGACCCTTTGCGGATCAACGGCTTCATGACAAGCAAGTACACTAAGACTGCGAACCCTCCGCCTGCTAGAACTGAGAAGGGGGCGGTCAAGTAAGGGCTGCTAAGCTTGAATAATATGAAAGAAAAATATGATGCGTTCATGCCAACGACTGCGAAGTCAGCGAATGCGAAATTTGGCACCTTCGTGGTCATTGTGAGTCCAATGCACATAATTGATAGAATCCCCCCGTATTCGATCGTCGCAGTGAGCAGGGCCACCGTTAACTGGTCTAGCAAGTAGATGACTTCACACTCACTCTGCACCTAATGTCCGATCGAAGATTGATCGATGCCTACCTTGGTGGTTAGATGCTCGAAGTAAGAGGCGTCTCGTCAGGGTACGGAGGGTTTCAGATATTGGAGGATGTTTCATTACAGGCTGAGGAGGGTCAGGTCAGCGTCATAGTGGGGCCGAATGGGTCAGGAAAGAGTACTCTGCTAAAAACCATCGCCGGGCTGACAAACATCTACCAGGGTGAAGTGCTCCTCGACGACGAAAAAATATCCGGTATGAAGCCACACATAATCGCGCGTTCAGGGCTTGCATATCTACCACAAACGGAAAGCGTCTTTGTTCAGCTGACGGTGGAGGAGAACATCAGAATGGCCGCTTATTCCGTGACTCAGGCGGACTATCCAGCCAGGTTGAGGAAATCGCTCGATTTGTTCCCTCAAATTCGGCAGTACATGAAATCGCGGGTGCAAAACCTTAGCGGCGGGGAGAGACAGATGGTGGCAATGACGATGGCGATGATGAGAGAGCCCAAAGTGGTGATGTTCGACGAACCCACTGCCAACCTCTCTCCAAAATTAGCTACTCTCGTCCTTGACACGGTGAAGTCATTGGCCAAGGACCATAAACTGACGGTTCTCCTTGTCGAGCAAAACGCGAGGAAAGCCCTTCAAATGGGAGATAAGGCCCACCTTTTGGTAGGGGGAAAGAAGGGATTCGAGGGTGCATGCAGGGTTCTACTTTCTCATAGCGAACTGAGTCGAATGTACCTTGGGCTCCGAGTAGATTAACATAAGTCATGCCGAGGGGCGTTCTGATAAATTTACTTGTAGACTTAAGTCCTCTTCTTCTCGGATTCGATATACTTGGAATTATCTCCCGGAATCCAGCAGGCTCCCGTGAACTCCCGTCAACGCATATCAACGAACCCCTGCGCTTCACAAAGAGCTTTTTGGACTCAAACGTGGCTTTTCTCTTCTTTAGTTCTAGAATCAGCGATCGTCGGTACGGTTATCGTCAGCACCCCGCAGGAAGAAGACACCGCGCCCAACGAAATCCGTTCAATATTGATGAGGAAACAATTAATTCCCACTTGGAGGTAGCGAGAATCAGCATTGGTTCTGTTTCTCTCAAAGAGCCAAGTACGTTCTGTCCTCTCAATGCATGATTGTATAGAGGCAGTGGAAGCCGCATTCAGAGAGCTCACCCTGGGAACGGCGGATATGCCTACGCGAGT
>JBEKPE010000163.1:0-4138 GCA_049521055.1 Bathyarchaeia archaeon | reverse complement strand
AGCAAAGAAGACGAGGCCGGAGATGAAGTGGGAAATGAACCGGCCGCCGATTCCCACGGCAACGCCGATCAAAGGCATTAAAGGCCAATGCAGCTTGCGGAAGAAGCCGGAGAGGCCGAGCGCGCCAAAAGCTAGCGGGTAGTCAAGCAGGAACTGGATGGGGTTATAGACGAATGGTTCTATGATAAGCACGACCAAACCGAACGCAATCCCCGCTAGAATGCCAACGCGCGCCCCCCTTCTGAAAGCGACAAACAAGATGGGGACCATAGCGGCGAAGGTTACCCTGCCACCTTGTGGCATTTGCAGGAAAGACATGAATCCTGAAATGAATTCGAGTACTCCAGCAAGCGCGACCATGGCTACGACCTCGGTTAGAATCCTAGTTGGTATCTTCACGAGTCAACTTCACCTCCGAAGGAGGCGTGAAGGTCACCGAGGACGATGATGTTGATTATCGTTGGCTCGAAAACGGAATACTTGTCCATTTGCAGTTAGCACCATCCCTACGCCGGTATTACCCGGATCAGGTTCTCGGGGTCGACGGTTCCAACCGTCCTCTCAGCCGGGACACCCAGCTCCCCCGGTACCTTCACCCAGGACGGTCATAATGGCCCGATTTAGCTTTCGCGCCTAACGCTCAGAACTGAGTCTCTTTATTTACTCAGGGGACCAGCGTATTTTGTTCTGATCGCGACTCTGTGGATTCCGATCCGCGGGGTCGCATACAGGGTTATGAATGGCTCCGGTTTCGTTGTCTCTCCAGCCAAAATGGATCCGGATGAGCTTCCCAGATCGTCAAATAACACCTCGCCGTTCTCCGACGTGAAGAGCGCCGCGTGGATTCGTGAAGGAATTATTCTTACTCGGCTATCGAATTGTTCGATTTCGCTCTCACTTTTAGTCGACCAAACAACCAGCTTTGAGTCCGAAGCTTGGCGCCTACCCAAGATGTACACGAGTCCCTTTTCAAGTACAGTTGACCCCAGGCTACCTGTCAGCGCCCTTCGAGAATCACGGTAAAAAAGTGGCGTAGTCCGTCCAAGGACTATGATGACTGGATCGATCGTGTTGCTGATCTTGAACGGCTCATGAACTCTTACCGCATCATCTCCGTATTGTGAGGTGTACGAGGCGTAGGCTTCTTCGAAGTCTGGATATTTCTGACGAAAAGTGCCAAGGGATTCTGCTAGTCTCTCTTGGAATGAAGTAAGGGATTGCAACGCTCTCCTTTCATGGTTTGGTGATAGAAGTAAATAAAACCGTGCAGGGTGTCGGAGTGTGCTTTAAAGCTGAACGCTTGTGAGCTTGTCGAAGCCATCGTTCTGGTCTAGATTTGGGTTTGGAATCAAAGTAGACGCGTACTGCCATCCCGGCGCGGCGGTGGCTGGACCTCTAAAGGGCGCGAAGATCATCAAACCCAGAGTTTTCTCTGTGTCACGATCGAAAATCCTGTTTGTGAAAGTGCGGGCGAGCGCGATCTTACCGAATGCCTTTCTGCGGTTTGAGGAAATTGAGGTGGATGCGACTACGAGCGAGGACTCTTTCTTCGGTAACTGCTTGAGTGAATGTGCCCTCAAACGTAACAATTCTCTGAGGAAATCTTGACGGTAGGATAATTGTTTTCTTCGATGAACTAAGCCGTTCGCCCTTGTTTTGACCTCGATGTATGTCCAAGAGTTTCCCAGGGACACTGCAAGGTCCGCATGCTTACCGCCGGGAAGAGAGGGTTCGGGTCTGACCGCAATTCCTCGTTGAGAATAAGTCCTCGCGAGGCCAGAGACGAGGGCGTTATGGTCGAAGCTTGCTGCGTATTTGAGTCCAGAGACGTAAATACCGTTCTTCACGCCTGAGATTAGCGCCTCTGGGCCTCCATCAGCGCAGGGAGGCTTATTGAATTTTTCCCACGATAAATTCATGAAGTGAGAATACGTATTCAAATATGGTTGATGACATAAACCTGTTAAGTTCCCACGAAGAACCGGAGGATGAAGCAATTACTTCCCGATACTCTGAAGAAATTCATGTTGGAAAAATTTGATAAGGAATACAATGGATGCGTCGGCGTTCTGGCTTCCTTGCGCACTGACGGTTCACCAAACGCGTCGCCGAAACACTTCCGAATGAGAGATGACGAGCACCTAGAGTTTACGGATGTGTTCTCTCAAACGCTTGGCGACGTCTTGAAGAAGACACCTGAAGTGACGGTAACGTTCATCGACCCGCAGGCGGTCATAGGCTTTAGAATGAGAGGACAAGCCATTCTCGAAACCTTCGGCCCGCTCTTTCAACAGGCAGCAAGCCAACTGCAGAATATGGGTTTCAAGCCTAAGGCAGTGGTTAGCATCAAGATCGATGAGGTGCAATCACTTAGCTTCGGACCGAATACCGGCAAGAAAATTGGATAAGCTGAAAGTACAGGGCGACTAGGGAACAGTCCAATTGAACAAGATGACGGATTCAAAAATCGGCCAACGAAGCAGCGCCACCCATTTCCGCAACCTGATAGGCCCTCCGCGCGGCTACCATGATCAACTCCTCCGCGGAAAATGCAGGCGAATGGGCGTCGACATAGTGCAGGTTCACCACCTTCCTCTCGTCAAAAACGGCCTCGCAGAATAAGCACCGAAAGTCACGTCTCTCGACGCTGCCTCCCTCGCTTAGAAAGTAGATAGCCAAAATGTACACCAAATCGATCTTCGGGTTTTCTGAGTATATATAGCTCGTTGGAGGAAAATAATAATTTGGAGAAACTTCTACATTTCTACCTGCGCCTTATCTTCGACAAACTTGACTCTCGCATCATTGGCACGTAGAACTTGTCCGGGTTTGATTGATCGTTGAAGATCATAGTTTGCATAAAACAGGTCCCACGTGTTGAAGAGTTAAGATTCGACTCTGCGAAGAAGACATTGATCCGGGAAGGGGTACATAATGAAATTAACCCGTTCGACCGGCGAGCTATAACTCTCGCCGTTGAACTGAAGATCAAGTACGGTGGGGAGGCCGTGGTTGTGACGATGGGCCCACCCCAGGCCAAGGAAGCTCTTCTTGAAGCAATGGGGATGGGCGCCGATAGGAGTTTGCATCTTCTGGACCGTGCCTTTGCCGGGTCGGACACTCTTGCGACCGCTAGAGCGCTGGCTGCGGCCATTAGGCAAGAGATGCCGGTCGACCTTGTCCTATGCGGCAAATATAGCGTCGATGCGGAAACGGGACATGTCGGTCCTGAGGTTGCTGAACTACTCAACATGCCGCATGTTTGCGGAGCAATTAGAGTGGAACTGGGGACCCCCCCTGGTCCTGTTATGGTTGAAGCAGAAACTGATTACGGTGTACAAAGGATCGAAACGCGCTTGCCGCTGCTAATCACAACGGCTGAGAGGCTCATCAAACCATATTCTCCCAAGCCCGAAGAGGTTGAAAATGCGAAAAGCAAACCCTACCGAGTTGTTCAAGCAGTAGAACTCGGCCAAGATTCACTATTCGGTTTCAAAGGCTCACCGACCTCTGTTTCACAGATCTACTCCATTGAAACGAAGAGAAAGTGCGAGATCATCAAGGGCGAAACACTAGCCGAAAAGACACGAAAACTCGTTGAGACCCTAAGCGACAACGGACTCTTCACAGGCTGGAAAGACGAAAAGGCTGCCAGTATCATGCCCGAGGAATCACGCAAAATTAACGGAAAGAAGCCTTTTTGGGTCGTCGCGGAACTTATTCAAGGGCAAGTACGCCCCGTAACATATGAGCTGTTGGGCAAAGGAATCGAACTAGCAACCAAACTCCAGAGTGAGCTATGCGCCTTAGTTTTCAACGAAGGAACTGAGGGCCAAATTCAAGGCCTCATAACTCACGGCGCAGACAAAGTCTACGTTCTAAAAAATGCGCAGTTAGCTCAGTATTCAAATGACGCATATGCCGACGCCTTAGCTCAAACCATAGTGAAGTTCAACCCCTTCGCAGTTATCGGAGGCTCAACTTCGTTTGGCCGGGACCTCATGCCTCGAGTTGCCGCGCGTCTCGGGCTCGGGATGACGAGTGATTGCATAGGGCTAGAACTAGACGCTCAACAGCAGTTGATTCAACTGAAACCTGCCTTCGGAGGAAACATCATTGCACCTATAATGAGCAAAAC
>JBEKPE010000162.1:0-4164 GCA_049521055.1 Bathyarchaeia archaeon | reverse complement strand
GTACCGTTGGCGGAGCTGCTTCTGCAAAAGCTTCAGATTGTCCAGACGAATGAAAAAGACATCCAGGACGCGATAATACTTCTGAGCGAACACGACATCGGGAAAGGAGACGCGGAACAAGTCAACGGGGGATACATCGCTGAGATTTTAGGAAATGAATGGGGGTTCCACTACACAGTATCAGAGAACCTCGCCAAACTGAAGAAGTTCCTAGGCAAGTACGGCCTAAGTAAGCAAGATAACGAGGCAGTTTTAGAAAGAATTGACCGGCTTCGAGATATGGCTGAGAAACAGCCGAAAACGTTGAGATGGAAGCTCCGCGCCAAAGTCGGAACCTCAACTAAATGGTATAATGTGGTTGAGGAAGTCCAGCGCGACTAACCAATGACGTGTATGCTTACGGTTGGTCGGCCGCTTACCGGCGCATTAGGAACAGGACTAGGAACAGTATAGGAAACATGATCAGCATCGGGATTAGCAGCTGGTACTTTCGTTTTCTTTCCAAGCGCTTGAATTCGTCTTCACAGTTTGAGCTGCAAAACTCCTTCTCCACGGCGATAGGAGTGGAGCAGACGATGCAGTGTCTGTGACGAGGGACGCTGACTTTCTCGGCTTGTTTGAGGTACTTTGACATTGGATTCTTCTTGTAGACGATTTTGATTCGCTAATAAACTATCCCTTGCTTCATGCTTGAACAGTTCGGTTCCGGACTACTCCGGTGAGTCCCTTCGTTTTCGCCACAACCTTCCTTCGTCTTCTGCGATACCGGCGTGACGCATTTCCAAAGCCATGTGCGGTGAATAATCCTCTGCACAGAACAGGTTGTTGCAGTACTCGCATTTTTCGAGTTTCGGAAATTCCCTACCACACGTTGCGCATTTAGGCAACATTTACCACGTCGACAACCAAAGGAGGTGCCAAGATTAAAAGTAAGAAGTAGGGACATATTCCCGCCACCAGGGAGCCTCACCTTGTGAAATGCGCCACGTGCGGGTCAGAATGCGATCTTCCGTTCAAATGTAACTATTGCGGAAACTATTACTGTCCAGACCATAGGCTTCCTGAGAACCATGACTGCAGTGAAAACTGGCGTGTCAAAGCGCTCAAATCCGCCAGAGCGATGGCGGGTCCTATTCAAGTAGGCACTGGTGCCCGTAGCATGTTATTGCCCGCTCGAACTCGTAGTCTTCGATTCAGCCCCACCGAAATACGGCACTTGCTGCTTGGCACCGTATTGGTAACCGCCGCGGGCGTTTCATTTCTGATCGGCAACTCGTTCTCGCTGCTTGCATTGGCAGTGGCTACCGTGATATTCGCTATGGGCTTCATTTTGCATGAGCTGGCTCACAAATATGTGGCACAACGGTATGGCCTCTGGGCTGAGTTCCGCGTCAACACTATGGGTGTACTATTGACCGCTATCTCAGTCGTTTCCCCCCTGAAGTTCATCGCACCTGGCGCCGTGGTGATTTCCGGGTTTGCGGACAAGGATCGAATGGGCTGGACGGCGATCGCTGGGCCAATCGTTAATATCGTAATCACGATGAGCCTTCTTGTCGCGTGGCCAGTGCTTGGCCATAGTTCAATTGGTTTGGCAGTGCTCTACGGCGCGGCCATCAACGCTTTCCTAGCATTGTTCAATATGATTCCGTTCGCAATCTTCGATGGGCGGAAAGTGTACGTGTGGAATCGACGGTACTGGGCAATACTGTTCATCGTCGCATTGGCGCTCACTGCGTATACGTACATTTTGCTAGGATTATGAAGGGACTGAACGATTACTCCTTGAGTAGGGTTACGATTAGAAACGCACCAACTACGAACATTACGAGAGCGACTATCGCAGCAATCGAAACGCTCAATCCCCCGTGCCTCATTAGGTAATATGCGATGTAGCTTGGGGAAACTACTAAAGCCGCAGCTGCCAAGATGAGTATAGCCTTTCGGAGCCCGCTTTCCTTCCGGGACGGTTTTTCTGCCAGCGTTCTACACCTGTGTCTTCGATGTCTTCTTATTTCGTGAAATAAAAGCTTCCCACAGGCTTTATACATAATGATTGTTTGCGGCCTACTTAACTCGAAATGAAAGGTGAATGTGAATGAACGACTATGCTTCAAAATTAATGGCCGAAGTTAAAGCAAAAAATCCCGTCGAACCTGAATTTCATCAAGCAGTTCAGGAAGTCGCCGAGTCAGTTAGTATCGTCCTCGAACGCCACCCAGAATACAAGAAAGCCAAGATCCTAGAGCGTATAATTGAACCGGAACGAGTCCTGATGTTCCGGGTGCCATGGCAAGATGACAAAGGCAACTATTGCGTAAATCGCGGCTTCCGAATTGAGATGAATAGTGCCATCGGGCCGTACAAGGGCGGTCTCAGATTCCATCCCACAGTCAACCTTGGGATACTCAAGTTCCTTGCTTTTGAGCAGGTCCTCAAGAACTCCCTGACCACTCTTCCGATGGGAGGAGGCAAAGGAGGATCCGACTTCGACCCGAAGGGCAAGAGCGACGATGAGGTAATGCGCTTCTGCCAAAGCTTCATGAGCGAACTCTTCCGGCACATTGGCCCGAACACGGACGTACCAGCCGGCGACATTGGAGTCGGTGGGCGCGAAATCGGCTACTTATTCGGACAGTACAAGAGACTGAAGGATGAGTTTACAGGCGTATTGACTGGGAAGGGTTTGGGCTGGGGAGGCTCATTGATTCGCCCAGAAGCCACAGGCTATGGAGCAGTCTACTTCGCCGAAGAAATGCTCAAGACCCGCAACGAGAACTTGAAGGGAAAGCTAGCCCTAGTCTCCGGTAGCGGTAACGTAGCCCAATACACTGTCGAGAAACTGAACCAATTAGGAGCGAAGGTCGTCACACTATCCGATTCAAGCGGCTTCATCTACGATAGCGCCGGAATCGATACTGAGAAGCTCGCTTTTGTTATGGATCTCAAGAATGCCAGACGCGGAAGAATTAAGGAATATGCTGACAAATTCAAGAGCGCAAAGTTCACACCGGTTGATCCGAAACTTGAGCACAACCCGATTTGGGACATAAAGGCTCAATGCGCATTTCCGAGCGCTACCCAAAACGAAATCAATGCGAAGGATGCAGCCAACCTGCTGAAGAACGGGGTTTACGTTGTATCTGAAGGTGCCAACATGCCATCCACACTTGAGGCGACGAAGGCATTCCTAGACCATAAGATACTCTACGGCCCAGCGAAAGCGGCGAACGCAGGTGGAGTCGCAACATCTGGTCTCGAGATGTCACAGAACAGTCTAAGACTAAGTTGGACGCGCGAAGAAGTCGACAGCAGACTACACGACATCATGGTGAAGATTCACAAAGCTTGCTTCGAAACCGCCAAAGAGTACGGTACTCCCGGCAACCTCGTTAACGGCGCCAACATCGCAGGATTTCTGAAAGTAGCTAACGCAATGCTGGACCAAGGCCTGGTCTAAACAAATACCAACAAGCGACCAAGTTCACGAGGGCTTTCAAGCCCCCGTCACCTTTTTCTGTTTCAGCTCCTATCGCATCTAAGGTATCGACCTGTGAGGATTCTCCACACCTGCCTGAACGTTTCGAATATTGACCGCTCGATCGAGTTCTACACGAAACAGATCGGCTTGCAGTTTGTTAGCCGTCGCGAGGTCAAGCAAAACAACGCCGAGATCGCCTTCTTGCAGGATAAGGACGGGGCAGCAATCGAGTTGACTTATTGGCGGGACAAGAAAGAGTTGAAGGAAGGCGACAACTTCGACCACATAGCATTCGGAGTCAGCAACATAGATTCAACCGTCCAAGACTTGAGAGGTCACGGAGTAACAATCGCTATGGAGCCATTCTCACTCCAGGGCTCAACATCAAAAATCGCATTCATTAAAGACCCAGACGGAAACTGGCTGGAACTAATAGAGTCACACAAATGAAAACGGCTCAAAATTCGTAATGGCGAGTCGTCGAAGAATTCCCGTTAACGTTGGTTAGCGCCGCTTTAGGCGTACACGTGCCCATGCGCCACACTTCGCCTTTGACGGAGGAAAGCGGCTTGACAAAAGCTGGCATCCTCGTCGTCGCGGCTGCTACACTGGTAGCTTGGGTAGGGCTTCGGCGAAGAAAACGATCAGTTAAGCAATAGTATCCGCGGCTGACCGCCGACCTG
>JBEKPE010000161.1:0-4256 GCA_049521055.1 Bathyarchaeia archaeon | reverse complement strand
CGCCTACGCCGCTAGATCCGGTCATTACACGTCCCTAACAACATGGGAGAAGGACGCGAACGGCGACTTGGTAGGGACTTTGGAGATGCCGATGGCCGTCGGAATCGTTGGCGGAGCGACCGCATCGAATCCAATCGCGAAAATCGCCGTGAAAATTCTTGGGATAAAGACTGCGAGGGATCTAGCGGAAGTGATTGTCTCGGTTGGTTTAGCCCAAAATCTAGCTGCGCTACGCGCTCTCGCATCTGAGGGCATTCAACGCGGACACATGGGTCTACATGCGCGGAACGTCGCAATCAGCGTCGGCGCGAAGGGCGATCTGATCGAAAAGATTTCAGCGCGCATGGTCGCGGAAAGAAAAGTAAGAGTGGATCGTGCGAAGGAGTTGTTGGAAGAGCTAACTAAGGGTTAGTTGGAGATGGAGACGTCTCAACTTCCACTAGCATTTCGAGACGGCGGACCTTCGGAATCGCGTCCTTCTCCATCCACTCGGAAATGGTATCGTACATCTTTCTGTAATACTTTTTAGTTGCGTGCTTTACGATTCCGAGGCGCTCCATCCGGCGAATATAGCGCCACTTCATGCTGCGCGAGATCTTGTCTCCCATTAGGCGGTCGATGTCAACCTTCTTGAAGACTTTGGGTAGGTGGGCAAATGTTCCAACAATTTCTTTCGGAAAGGCTGTCAGGGATTCTTTGGAAAGTTTTCGTTTTCCGCGAGATTCAATCCCGCCAACTCGAGTAATTCGGGTATCATTCACTTTCAAAACATACCCTTCCAAGAGGGCTTACGGATTTTATCTCATAAAAGGCTTGTGAACCAGTGTTTTCCCTTCCATCCATGGCCCCTTGGTTACATCGATCCGACCACGAAGGCGAGCAGGCCGAACGTCATCCATAGGAGAACGTACTTCTTGTTACGCTTTGCATTTCTGGGGCTGGCATTACTCAAAATAGAGTATGCGGTCAACACAAACCCAATGTCGCAGATCGCAACCAATGGTATGTAGTAGTATGTAACCAAACCGAATAACAATGGGACAGCGCTCAGTGCAACCGCGGCTAAGAAGAGAGCGGCGCCATATTTCGCGGCAACCACATTTCCCCTCGTCACGGCGACCGACCGAACTCCTCTCGAGGTATCGCCTGGAACATCAACGATTCCTTTCACAATTTCCCTTCCCACGCTTGAGAGGAAAGCAAGCAATGCGAATATGCCGAGAGACCAATTCAGGCTGGCAACAGCGAACCCACCATACACGAACGGTATCGCAACATTTGTGCTCACTAACGCGTTGCCAAGTAGACCCGTTTTCTTCAACCTTGCATTATAAGACATCATAATCACTAGGGTCAGCAAAGCGAGCACGAGGGTTGGTGTCCCAGTGTTCGACGCTGAGAGAAGCCCGAGGGATCCCAGAATAGCAGCAAAAGAGAGCGCTTCCTTCGCGCTAACTACGCCCGAGGGGAGAGGCCTTTTCGGGTCGTTGATCGAATCGATCTCGCGGTCAAAATAATCGTTTACTACCATTGACGCGGCCAACAGGAAGAACCCAGCCGTGAACCCATAGAACACGGCCCTGGCAGGAAGAATTGAAGAGGATATGATCTCTCCCACGATGACTGCGAACCCTATCATCACGCAATTGGGCAAGCGCATCATGGTGAGGAGTCCAATGATTTTCTGTACAGCGGAGTAATTCGAGCTTGACTGCAACGCTTTCGGGCCTACTTCGTACTGCGTGACCAACTCTCTAACCCACCATTTTAATAGTATCACGCTCAGTTTGAGCAACAATCAATCTGCTCAACACTCCAAGATTGTGGGTGCCTCATTCCTTGTCCGAAATCAAGATCGGGACCGTAGAGAATCATCTACTGACTGTGATTAAAGAAAAAGGAGTAGCCCACCTGACCCTCTTCGATCCGGAAAAACTGACGCCGTTTGCCGCCAAGAGGTTAGCATCCGAGGCCAAGAAGGCTGGCACGGCCGCGGCTATGGTCGGAGGTTCCACGTCCACCTCGGTCTATGAACTCGATGCCATCGCCAAAGCGATCAAGACATCCGGGCTCAAGGTCATCCTTTTTCCGAACGACGTCGCGGGGTTGAGCCGGAATGCCGATGCCGTCTTCTTCATGTCCCTGTTGAATTCGATAAATCCATACTACCTCTCGGGAGCCCAAGCGCTTGGCGCTCCACTAGTGAAGAGGTACCGTATCGAGCCGATTCCCTTGGCGTACTTGATTATTGGAGAACACGCTAGTGCCGCAGGTTTTGTCGGTAACGCAAACCCCATCCCCTACGACAAGCCTGAACTCGCAGCAATCTATGCACTAGCCGCCGAATATCTCGGGATGAGATTCGTCTACCTTGAAGCTGGCTCAGGAGCGAGGCAGATTGTCTCCTCGGAAATGGTGTCGGCGGTGCGGAAAACGTGCCGGATGCACATCATAGCGGGCGGGGGAATTAGATCTCCATCCCAAGCCGTAAAACTCGTGAAGGCGGGGGTCGATCTAATTGTTACGGGTACAATTGCGGAAAATGCGTCTGTGAGGAAACTGCGCGAGATTATCAGAGCCATACAGTGACAGTTGGCGAGGCTGGCCGCTTGGCGCATTCGTTCTCAAGACGCATCACTGGTACGACACCCTACTACAATATGATTAGGCGTATAGCGTTTCCGTCTACGAGGTCAATCATTCTCAATTCGGTTCTCTTTACAACATTCGGAATCGGTTTGTCATTCCTAATCACCAAAGGTACCTTAGCGTCTTTCCTGTATGGCATGGAATGGGGAGTAATGGCGCTCGCCATACCGGCTTTCACGTCAGACGTCGTTCTCTACTTTACAATAATGAAGAAAGACACCCTGTTCTACCTCAGGCGGTGCCTCGCTCTCTCACTCTTCATGACGATCACGATGGTCTCAGTGTTTTTGATCAGCGCGGTCATCGCGGTTCTCGATCCGAGGTTTATCTTTCCTGATTTCGCGATCATCGTTGGATTATTCGCTGTTATTCCGCCTAGGGCTCTGGCAGTGTTTTCGATTTCGATGACCAGCTTCGCTAGGAGATTGGTATTCGCCCTCCTCGAGCCATGCCTAGTGGCGTTGACGGTGATACTCGTGTTCGGCCTTCCGGCCGGACGAATGCTTACGGGTCTCTTGCTTGCCTCCACTGTTGGTTTGGCGTTCGCTTTTGCGTTGATCTTCACGATTGAATCAACCGGCCGCAAAGCCATTGGGTTCTCTCCCATCCGTATGTTTCGCGCCTTTCTGACTGATTGGCTAGAGGCCCAGAACGTTGAGCTAGAATTGTATCTCCACGAGCTGGGTGTGGAAACCGAAATAGATGCGGCCGCGTTTGCGTTTCGTAAGAAAGGAAGTCAGAACGTTAAGGGCATGATTCTAGTATCCACGCTGCATCCAGGTCCCTTCCTAAACGTTGGTAGCAGTGTTTTGCCATTTCTATTCGGATCTATCATGCAGAGGACTTTCAATGCGGTCGCGATGGTTCCACACGGTGTGTCCGGACATGAGCTGAACTTGGTTTCCCAGGAGCAGAATGAAAGAGTCCTCAACTGGGTGTTCACTAATCTCACTAAGGCTGAATATTACAAGGAGGCGACGCCCGTTGAAAGAACTGCTAACGAAATAGCCACCGCAACATCACAAATCTTCGACGGATGCGCCCTAGTAACGATGACCACTTCCCCCCTCGACATGGAGGATGTTCCATCTGAATTAGCAAAGAACCTATCCGGACTCACGCACGGCAAGTTTCGGAGCCTGGCATTAATTGACGCCCACAATTGCCTCACTGGCCCTACAACTATGACCACTCAGAAGGTAGGTGCGCTTCAGGAAGCGGCGTTGGCTTCTTTACAGATCTCCTCAGAGCAACAGCCAAGAAACTTCAAGGTCGGAGTTGCGCATAAGAATCCGGCGGAGGGATTTACGTTAAAGGATGGCTTCGGGCCAGGCGGAATCTCAGTAATCGCCCTCGAAGTCGAAGGTCAGCGTTTCGCTTACATAACGATCGATGGGAACAACATGATTAGAGGGCTGAGGGAGGAGATTCTAAAGAGCGTCAAAGGCTTAGGGTTTGATGACGGAGAAGTCATGACAACCGACACTCATATGGTCAATGGAATAGTATCCGCACGATTAGGCTACCACCCCGTAGGTGAAGTCGTTCCGTGGGGTCCTATAATCGAAGAAATCACCACCGAATGCCGTCAGGCACTGAGCGACTTA
>JBEKPE010000160.1:0-4257 GCA_049521055.1 Bathyarchaeia archaeon | reverse complement strand
GTTGGAGGTCTCTCCAACCAAATATCATTCTAGCCCAACCTACAGTAGTTTCCAACTGGTGAGCAGATTTCGCGTCAACGTATTTGGTGTAGGCTATGATTTTCAGCAGGCTTCGTATTCCGTGGGATGCCTGTTTGGTTTTTTCCTCGGGTACACTTTGCAAGATTAACCAGTCGAGCCGATTTTGGAATCTCGTTGTTTCCATTATCAAGCCGTGAGCTTGACGAAGGTCGTTGAGGTTGTTGAGTCCGAGTTGCTTGGATGCTTTGAGGAGGGCGCTTCTCTCCCCGATTCCTGTGTAGGCCATCCAGCTAAGGGCTTCGATGGCTAGGGCGAGAGAATCTTTCGTCAAGGATAAATCAAAACCTTGGGTTGAACTTGCACTGCGCATTTATTTAGTAGGAAGCTGGCGTGCTACGCGACTTGTTCGGAGGCTTGGCGAACGGCGAGGACGCTTGAAAGCTTTTTCACGGAACCGGCTCCTACACTCAGGCAGCTTCCCAAACCAGTGCCCAAACGAGAAGCACTCATATTCAGCCCCTCTACTCCATCAACAGTTCCCCCGTCGTACTTGGTCTCCATAGGTTATGATGGAGACGCCAGGAAGTGTTTCCTGCGCCTCTACGAACCGGAGTCTCATAAAATCTACTTTTGGTTTGACCGTTCTGGCCACAAACCCTACTGCTTCAGCAAGCAGACTATTCCTGAGCTTCAGAAGATCCGTGATGTGGCCCAGAATTTTGGCTTTGATCATTTCGAAGCGGGGGAGAGGTTCGACGCCTTGCGTGGTGAATCCACGAAAGTGACCAAGATCGTCGCCAAAGATCCGTTAACGATCGGTGGAAAGCCAACCGGTTCGATCCGGGATGCGATTACGGCTTGGGAGGCGGATATCAAGTACGTTGAGAACTACATCTACGATCAGGGCATTGAACCCGGAATGATGTACGAAGTTAAGAATAATCAACTGTCGTTGGTTGAGTATCGACTCCCGGAGCAAGCATCGAAGGATATTGATGAGTTATTTCGCGACGACTCTCCTGAATACCGGGAATTGGCACGAGAGTGGATGAGGTTACTCGAATGCCCGGTACCGGAGTACCGTAGGGCCGCTATCGACATAGAGGTCATGCAAGCAGTTGAAACTCGTGTACCCGACCCTGAGCTTGCAGAACAAAAGGTCATATGCGCAAGCCTCGCCGGTTCTGACGGCAACAGCAGAATCCTTCTACTACGCCGACAAGGGATCGCCGATGGTAGTGCGCAGCTCCCCCCGAACGCGAGTATGGAGTTCTACGATACAGAAGAAGAACTTCTAACTTCCCTTTTCCTCGCACTACTTGACTATCCTATCGTTGTAACTTTCAACGGCGACGATTTTGACCTCAAGTACCTTTACCATCGCGCCCAGAGGTTGGGATTCAAGAACGAGGAAATACCGATCGAGCTTGGCCGTGATGTCGCATTTTTGAAATATGGGGTTCACGTGGACCTTTACAAATTTTTCTTCAACCGTTCCATCCAAATCTACGCTTTCGGGCAGAAGTACCGAGAGAATACGCTCGACGCCGTCGGAGAAGCGCTAATCAACACCGCCAAGGTTGAGATCGAAAGAACAGGCTTCTTCACGAAAGCGCCGTACACCGACTTGGCCGTCTACTGTTACCGTGACTCTGAGATCGTCCTCAAATTAACCTCCTTCGACGATGACCTCGTGATGAAGCTGATGACCGCGCTCTCACGCATCAGCTACATGACGATGGATGATGTGTCAAGGCAGGGCGTATCGGGGTGGATAAGGAGCATCATGTTCTGCCACCACCGAAAACGCGGGTACCTAATCCCGAGGAGGGATGAGATTCTTGAGGTTAAGGGTCAAACGGCGACTGAGGCGGTCATTAAAGGAAAGAAGTACAAGGGAGCGATTGTAGTTGAACCAAAGCCTGGCGTACACTTCAACGTAGCCGTCCTAGACTTCGCGTCCCTATACCCCTCGATAATCAAAGTGTGGAACCTGGGCTACGAAACCGTTCGTTGCTCACACAAAGATGAGGACTGCAGAAGAAACCTTGTCCCCGGAACACCACACTGGGTCTGCAAGAAGAAACGAGGCCTAGAGAGCTTGCTCATAGGCTCGCTGAGGGATCTGAGAGTAAACCGCTACAAAATAAGATCCAAAGACCGCACCCTACCACCCACCGTTAAAAGCTGGTACAAAGTTGTCTCAGACGCAACCAAAGTTGTACTTAATGCCAGCTACGGTGTCTTCGGATCAGATAACTTCGCATTGTATTGTCCGCCTGTTGCTGAGGCTACTGCGGCGATTGGTAGGCATGTGATAACGCAGGCGCTTCAGAAGGCGCAGGAGTTGAATCTTGAAGTGTTTTACGGGGATACTGACTCGATCTTTCTTGGGGCGCGCGATGTGGACGCGTTGAATAAGTTGATCGAATGGTCGACGAGCGAGCTGAAGATGGAGCTTGAGATCGATAAGACCTACCGATATCTGGCCTTGAGTTCGAGAAAGAAGAATTATTTCGGGGTATTGCCTGACGGAAATGTAGACATCAAGGGTTTAACCGGGAAGAAAAGGCACATCCCCGAATTCTTGCACAGTGCCTTCTACCAAATGGTGTCCACACTAAGCCAGGTTAAGACACCTGAAGACATTGAGACAGCTAAAGTTAGGATTACAGAGATTGTTCGAGAATGCTATGTGAAACTGCGAAACAAAGAATACGCCCTCGCTGACCTAGCGTTCTCAATGATGATGAGTCGGACGCCCGAGAATTACACGAAAACTACTCCTCAACATGTGAAAGCGGCGAGGCAGTTGCAGCAGGCGGGGACGGAGATGAAGCCGGGGGACATAGTTTCCTTCGTGAAGGTTCGCGGTGAACCCAGCGTTAAACCAGTTCAATTGGCCAGGCTGGAAGAGGTTGATAGCGAAAAATACATCGAATACATCCGAGGCACATTCGAACAGGTCCTAGACTCCTTGGGCGTTGAATGGGAAGACCTGGCAGGGGTAAAGAAACTCGAATCTTTCTTCTCAGGGTAGGGAACAATGATTCAGATAATCGGACTACGGAAGCTACCGCTGATTAAAGAAGGTGACAACGTAGCCGAGCACATTGTCAAAGCCGCAAGAGAAGAAAAAGTCGAAATTGCAAACGGCGATGTCATAGTGGTCGCTCAGAAGATAATATCCAAGGCCGAGGGAGGAGTCGTTCACCTCAAAACCGTAACTCCCTCGCAGAAAGCGGAGGAGATCGCGAAAGTGAGTGGGAAGGATCCACGGCACGTCGAGGTTATACTTCGAGAGAGTGCGAAGGTCATCCGATTCCAGGGCGCCCACCTAATCGTCGAGACCCGGCACGGCTTCATTTGCGCTAACGCCGGCGTCGATAGATCAAACGTTGAAGATCCCGACACAATAACCGTGCTACCCATCGACGGGGATAAGTCAGCCCGCGAGATAAGGCGGAAGATTCGAGACCTCACAGGCGCGGATGTGGCAGTCATCATTTCCGATACGTTTGGCCGCGCGTGGCGGGTTGGGCAGGTGAACGTTGCGATTGGGGTCGATGGATTGCGGCCAGTAGTAGATTACCGGGGCAAGAAGGACATGTTCGGGTATGTCCTGAATGTTACTCAGATGGCCGTGGCGGATGAGTTGGCTTCGGCAGCGGAGTTGGTGATGAGAAAGAGTGACGGTGTTCCCGTGGCTATCGTTAGGGGTTGCGATTACGCCGCAGGAAAGGGGTCAGTGCGAGATTTGATCCGGCCGGAACAAGACGACTTATTTCGGTAGAATTGAGAGTCGGGATGAATCTCTAGAAGAATGCATTGCGCATACGCAGATTGCTGTCGGTGACTAACTCGGCTGAAAGTTAGTCCACCGCTCAAGTCGTGATGAGAGAGGGATTGATTTCGCAACCTTAAGTATTCCATTCGTTGAGTCTAGAGAAATCGGTGTTCGTTGTGGAGTCAGTTAAACCCCCAGTCCCAGTACAAGTCAAAGACATTTTGTCCTTTTCCAGATTGGCGTTGGGCTTGACGGAAGGATCGCAGATCCTATGGTACTTCAAACATGAAGGGAAGAATATTCTCGGGTTATTTACCGCGTACATGTACTGGGAGGGCGATATCCCCATCCTAGCGTACACCGAATCTGAGACCTCGCCGAAAGCATTTCTCGCCTACCGAAGCGATGGCGTCAAGGGGGAGGAGTGGATGTTCACGGAGGATGCGGGA
>JBEKPE010000159.1:0-4270 GCA_049521055.1 Bathyarchaeia archaeon | reverse complement strand
GGATCGTGGACCCTGTTAACTCTGCCCAAGAGCGCGAGTGCGAAGCTGCCATCACGAGGTATGGCGATGGTTGAGGGAACTATCAATAGCGTCCCTTTTCGAGCCGCCCTCGAACCAAACGGCAAAGGAAATCACCGGCTCAGGGTTAACAAAGCCATGCGCGATGCTGTAGGCGCAGACGCTGGAGACACGGTAACGGTGGAGATCACGCGGGCCGGAGAAGAACCGGAAACCAGGGTTCCAATGGATCTACGCAAGGCCCTTGCAGCTGCTCCGCTGGCGCAGGCATCGTGGGCGGATATTACACCGATGGCGCGCCGGGACTGGATCTTCTCGATAAGCTCAGCCAAGCAACCGGAAACGCGGAGGCGCCGGATCGAGAAAGCTTGCTCCATGCTTGCATCTGGAAAGCGACGATTGTGTTGTTTTCCCGGTATAAAGTGGCTTATGAAAGAAAACGCAAAATCATGCGGAATGTGGCTTCCATTGCCGAACTCAAAAAATCGTTTTTCGAGATCGACAAAGTAGAAAACCGCGAAGATTTGGGAAGCTGCGCGTGAAAGGCCTGGCCCAAGTCGGGCCTACCATATTTTTCTGGAATAGTAAGACTAGTCAGTTCAGTGCGCGAGCCGAAACGCACGAAACAATTGCTGCGCTGGAGAAGCTGAGAGAATGACGTTGAACGACAATGTCTTGCGTGTTAAGGAGTTCATAAAATCCCGCGGAGTTGAGGCTGAGATAGTAACTTTCAATGAATCTACCCGAACCTCTGAGTTGGCTGCGGCGACGATCGGATGCGAGGTCGCTCAGATCGCCAAATCCCTCGTGTTCATCGCAGATGACCAAGAAACGATCTTGGTTATCGCAAGTGGACGGAATAGAGTCGACACCGAGAAGTTGGCTGAGCGGGTTGGGAATAGGAGAGTGAAGATAGCGGATGCGAAGACGGTGAAGCGGGTTACAGGTTTCCCGGTCGGCGGTGTCCCCCCGGTAGGGCACAGTCATCCATTACGAACTATTTTGGATCCCACTCTAATGAAGTTCAGATTAGTCTACGCCGCCGCTGGAACACCCAACGCCGTCTTCGGAATCAACCCGAGGGATCTGAAGGAGCTGACCGGCGCCGAGTTAGCGGAAGTATTTCAGCACTAATCTTCTCGATCCTTAGGATTTGGTGGGCAGCCGTGGAGATCAGCTTAGATTTCGTGTGGCACCGAGTGCGGTTGTCTGGGCTTTCAGGTAGATCAGTAAACCCTGCTGCAAGCATTTGCTGTAAACTTGGTTGCGTGAGGCACGCTTCAAAGCCGCATAGGCGGCTATCACGTCGCAGACGGACTCGGGAAGACTCAGGGTTGCAAAGATTGATTTGTGCAAGCGGTATCTGAAAGGGTACGGCCTGTGACTGATTCGTAGGCTGAAACTCTTGGATAGCCTAAGCAGCTTCATTCCGTCCATGAGGGTGGTTGCGGCCTCTTCCCTCGCTTCGTTGCCATACGAGAGCAGGAAGATGACAGCGCCAATGCAGATCAGAGTCCTCTGGAGATCGGCTAGCTGCCATCCCGAAAACTTAGCGACCTCCCTAACCTGTCGTGCCACCGGTTCCGGTATTCTGAGCGTTACGCGAGTATAGCCCAAGCTTGGCCCTCCGTGTGTATTACATCCCTCATCCGAATGTGTTGACGACGATGCACATTCGAACTAGCGGTGTAAGACACCGTCCGACACTATCCCCGAACATGGCCATAAGCCCCGAAGAGTGCAGTGCTACCACAGAGATGACGCAAGACACGCACAATCCAAGCCTCACTTACCCCGCACCCGAATTGTCACACACTCCCAGCCCGAATGTGTTGACCGGGATACACATTCAAACGACGGGTGTATCCCACCCTTACCGGAGGTGCGCCTCAGAGTAGCTGAAGTGTGCTTGTCTGGTTGAAGTCAGGCCAAGGAAAACATTGGTCCCCCGCAGGCAGAGCGCACAGCTGGCCGGTGAGTATGACGGTGATCGGCGTGGATTCATAACGGAACGGAACTGTTCTACCATCTTCTACCGCAATCTGCCCGAACCATAGGGCATAGTAGATGTTGAAATTGGTTGTAACCGTTGCCGACACTGGAGTGGGCACTCCAGGCATCAGTTGCAGTGGAGATTCGTCTAATATGCCCCGACCCACGACCATTCCGTTAACGAACGCTAAGCCAGTTAACGACTTCAGTACCATTGCCTGCGGCGACATCACGGTCCCAACCATAACGATCGTATTCGCGGAGCTCACGTAGTAGTCCGTGATTGTGATCACAAAACCCTGATCATTCATAACTACAGGCAAAGCGATGGACTCACTGGAGAGGGCGGGTGTCAGCAGGAAGCAGACTACGGCGAAACACGCAAGCAGGCTCAACGACGTAACCGTGTTCCTCTTCATTCGGTGAGGACACCCACATTACAAATGACGGACCAACCCGTAACCAAGGGTTCCTGTAAACTGTTAACGCAATGTCCCGTGCTCCTAGCACACGCTTGCACTCACCCGCGCTTAGCCCGGGCGGACCACGCTAACACAAAACAGCCACACAACGTTGATTCCATCTTCGAGTAAGCACATGACGAGCTCTCCGTGAGTTCAAAAAGCGCCCTCCTCCTTTACGGTCCCCTTGGTCGTAGACAAGAAAGAACTGATTCTCGCCCACGCGAAGGGCACTAATTTACGACTTACATGGCAATTGCCTTGCAGCTGACGTGAAACCGGCACCCTACGAAATCAAGTGGTCCTCGCTGTTGCGAAGAAGAACGGCTGAATCCGTTGGTAAGTGAAGTAGGGGACCAAATCATTTCCTATTAAGAGAACCCTTTGACTTTATTACGAGCCCTGCAAAAACTCAGGGGCGAAGCTCTCAAGTGTGATTGAATTGGGCGGCGTAAGAGTTCTGGTCGGTACCCGAAAAGGCGCCTTTATACTGACATCAGACAAGAAACGTGAACGGTGGGACGTGAAAGGCCCGCAGTTTGGCGGTTGGGAGATCTACCATATGAAAGGATCACCCGCCGACCCGAACCGCATTTACGCGTCCCAGAGTAGCGGTTTCTTTGGTCAAATCATTCAGCGATCCGATGACGGAGGGGAAACGTGGCATCAACCCGGGTTGAAACCTGGGGAACAAACCAAGAACGAGCAGGGTATGCCCCTTGCGGAAAGCAACAAGTTCGTGTATGATACTTCTCCAACCGGAAGACCGCTCACGACGCACCAATGGTACGATGGCACACAGCACCCGTGGGAGTTCAAACGTGTCTGGCATCTAGAACCGTCCCTAACTGATCCTGATACGGCATTCGCGGGGGTTGAGGATGCTGCGCTCTTCCGCACGACCGACGGTGGAAAGTCTTGGCATGAGCTCGCCGCTCTGCGCGGCCACCCCTCGGGCCCGCAATGGGCGCCAGGTGCCGGGGGCATGTGTCTCCACACAATCATCCTCGACCCAACGAATTCGAAAAGAATCTACGTCGCCATTTCTGCCGCGGGGGCGTTTCGAAGCGATGACGCGGGTGCGAGTTGGAAGCCCATCAACCGCGGCCTATACTCGAAGTTTATTCCGAAGCCAGATGCCGAGGTTGGCCACTGCGTTCACAAAATCGCCATGCACCCATCGCGTCCGAACGTACTATTCATGCAGAAACACTGGGACGTTATGCGGAGTAATGATGCCGGCGACTCTTGGCAGGAAGTTAGCGGGAACCTGCCCTCCGACTTCGGATTCCCTGTCGCGGTCCATGCTCACGAACCCGAAACTATCTACGTTATCCCAATCAAGAGCGACGCAGAACACTACCCACCCGACGGAAAACTCCGAGTCTACCGCAGCCGGACAGGCGGAAACGAATGGGAAGCGCTCACTAAAGGCCTGCCGCAACGCGACTGCTACGTAGACGTGTTACGGGATGCTATGACGGTTGACTCCTCAGACTCAAGCATATATTTTGGCACAACGGGCGGCCAAGTATACGCTTCACTAGATGATGGAGACAGTTGGAACGCAATAGTGCGAGACCTTCCACCCGTAGTCTCCGTCGAGGCACAAACGATTCCATGATCAGAGTTCTCCTTCCCCCACACCTCCGGGTACTGGCACACATCGAAGGCGAGGTAAATATCGAGACCAAAGGCCAGGCTACCCAACGCTCAGTAATTGATGCCCTCGAGGCTAACTATCCGATGCTCCGCGGAACGATTCGCGACTACGCAACCCAAAGACGCCGAGTTTTCTT
>JBEKPE010000158.1:0-4320 GCA_049521055.1 Bathyarchaeia archaeon | reverse complement strand
CGCACACGCCCTCCTGATGTACAAGAGCCATAAGCGGTACGTTCAGGATGTAATGCTCAAGGAGAGTCCTGACATCTCCCCCGACGAACTGGCCATACGACTAAACATACCACGAGGGGAATCCCTCGTACTTCTGGCCGAAACGCGGGGCGAGGCTGGGAAAACCAAAAGTGGGCCCGAGGTTGGAGGCAAGAGTGACGATCGAAGCCTGCTCGATTTCACGAGGTAAGGCGGTGCAGTCGAGTGCTGGAGGGTTTCGAAGGATGAGCTGGCCCTCGGTTGTCCATTGACTTGGCTGGTTATGCGTACGTTTCTGTAAACCTGCTATTGGGATCGGTCGGTTTTCGACCATTCATCTTTTCGATGTATGTCGATTCTTGAGTTGACCTTTATATGTGTCTGGGTGTACTACACGAATTCTGTGGTACGTTACTGTGCTATCCATGGGACGCTCGAATATCGGCAAATACCTGCCCTTAGGAATCGCCGCGTTTTTCGTCGTTACAGGCGATTACACGTCATTCTTCCGATACATCCAAGTAATCCTGTAACCTGCGGCGTCGAACGCCGTCCTAGCCCAGACAAACACGGCCTGTAAGAGGTGGGGCCCACCCCAACGGTTGGGTGGAGCCCACCCATCGCAAATACCACGTGAAACCTCGCGGATTTCAGTGGGGTCTGAGGAATGCTGCGAGCATCAAACTGTACCTTTATGTTTCCGTCAGTCTCGAGGCGTTACGATCAGGATTGCACAAAGTAAACGTGACCGCGGTGACAGATGCTCCTGTTACGGAAGAGGGATCTAGAGGAGCGAGGATAAAGTGGCTCATCAACGAGAATGATGGGGCACCTACGTTTCTCATGCGCCATTTCACGGTCGAAGCTGGTGGTTTCACGCCATTTCATGCCCATCATTGGGAGCATGAAGTCTACGTCCTTGAAGGAGGAGGTAAGGTTCGGTACGAGGACCGAGAGGAGCCAATACAACCTGGAGACGCCATCCTGATCCCGCCTGACAAGAAGCATCGATTCCAAGCAGGCGCGGAGACTCTCAAGTTCATCTGCCTAGTGCCCAAATGATTTGTTTGGTTAGGTCTTATATTCCCTGGAGAGCAAATTTCGCCCTTTAGGTAGTTTGGCGGGGGTGAGTTGGAAATGGAAATGCAAGGCCAAAAATTGCCTGGTTGGGCGCGCGCTCTCGCTGTCGTAGTAGGATTAGTGACTCTTGTAGCAGGGATTCTGGTGTTGGTATTCCCGGGATTCGGGTTACTCGTTGTGGTTTACATCCTCGCCTTTGCCATGATTCTTCTGGGGATAGAGAGACTCGGTATGGGAATCACAGGCCACGCCTACACGGGTAAGAAACCCGAGCCAGAAAAATCCTAACCCACCTACACGTGAACGGGGCTCAAGAGAACTCGCCTTCTCTCCGACCCCCTCATACTTTGTTATCCTCGTAATAATCCGAATGCATCGGGAATTACGCGATGGAATAGTAATCAAAGTCGAAGGTCAAGATCAGTGGTTGACTTTGATTCAGAATGCAAGTCGAAAAGACGGGAATAGCAACTAGCTAGTTTCGTTTGTGAAAACAAGGGGAACCCGTAAGACCGGGATGCGGCGTATTGGATGATAGGTGAAATGTGATGCTAGTCAACAGACTTGTGAAGTATTGCGTCGGATTAACTTTCGTTGCGTGTCTCAGTACAATCGTTGTGTACGCAGTTCATGGCTGGGAATGGGGTTCAAAATTTGCTGGGGGTCGTCTTACACTAAGCTTGCCTGAGTTCGTAGCCATCGTAGTATTGGTTACGTTGGTCCTTGGCATATGCATTGACTACTGGAGGACGAAGCAAGTTGTTTCGCTGAATTCTGCGAGTTCCTTGCCACGCCGTTCATGAGCAACCTGCCTATTTTGTCGTGCGGAGAAGGACTTGAGATGAAAGGATTAACGAGCAAGGAACGCTTGTTTCTACGGGTTCTTTCCGTGGTCGCTATCATAGATGCCGTCACATTCTACGCTGCCTCACGAAACCTGCAAACATTCATCGCCAACTTCACTGAGGTAACCACTCTGATAACCGTCCTCACTCTCTTCGTCCTCACGATCCAATTGGAGTACTGGTGGAGGTACTCGCGAAGAACGGACAACCTCCGATTTTGGAGAACTCCTCGGAAAACAGAGAATCCGAACTAGACTGAATTAGAATCCTTCTGTTTTTCCTAACTAAACTGCCACGAACGCTAGAACACTACCACCCGATAAAGCAACAGAGCAGGCTTATCTCGGCATGACGACTGGCCCTGCTGCTGCGTGCCAGTACCGGATGTTCTCCATCTTACACTGGTCGCACTGAACCTTACTCTGAATTGACTTGGTTCCAGCCTCAAGTGCTAGGACAGTGTGCTGATCGTCGGGCGGCTGGACCGTAATTTCTGCTCCGCAATGGTCACAACAAAGCTCCTTCTTAACGGTCAACCCATCCACCGTCAAGAAAAGAAGGCATTCTTTCGCTTAAGAAGTCGCTCGTTGAACCCCAAGTCCCGACAGGTAACACCAGAAAACAGGTCCCCAGAAGGTAACAGAACCGGTGATCTGAACAATAACAAAATGGAACGATTCAACGGAGAACTACGTGACCGTGAAAAGATTGTTCGAGGCGTAAAGAAATCCGACAGCCCTCTCTTGACGGGTTATCAGATTTACCACAATTACGTGCGCTCACACATGGCGTTAGAGGGCAAGACACCTGCGGAGAAGGCGGGGATTACAATAAAGGGGAAAGACAAGTGGATAACCATAATACAAAACGCTAGTAAGTCTAGGGTTGATCTTGCAACTTGCGGAAAGAGACTTCTGCGGGAATAAAAGCAGGTGTTGTCTCTAGCCTTCCCCTAGCAGTTTCGCTTGACATATTCGCCGTGTTTATCATCGGACAGGCACTATTCACACGATTCCACTCATATACGGTTCTTCCCAATGGGATGATGTTGCCCTTTGTCCTAGTCATGATCGCTGTTGTGTATCTTGCCATCGCTTGTCTTGTCGGAGTAATTGCCGGATTCATATTCGTGGTAATTGTGAACAAGTTTCCCGTACGTTCTACTTACGTTAAAGCGACTGTTCCAGCAGTCATCTTGTGGTTGTTGATCATCCCATTCAGTCCTCACATTATTCCATTGACACTAGCTATGCTAGTTTTCTTTATTGGGGATTCGATAATCTTCGGCTATCTATTCAACCGATGGACGAAGCCGAAGTCGGCAAATGACCTACCCTAACCCAAAAGTCCCGACAGGTAACAGCCCAAAACAAGCCCCGACAAGGTACCAGAACCCGCCCCCGGGCTTTGTTGCGTCCGTGGGACATGCGGGAGCCCAAAAAAGGGTGTTGCGAGGCGGGACACGGCAGGAACGGTGGGTAAGCCAGAAATATACTTGTTCGGATTACTTTGTTGCACAACTGTTGCTAGTGAATTGCCTTGACAGGTTTCCTAGGAAAAGTCTGGCAGGCGGTTGTATTCTTGGCTGACCTTATTTTCGTATTTGAAGTATTCACTAACCCGACACCGATATTAGCGGTGTTGCTCCCAATAGTTGGAGAATATGCTTCAGCCATTTACTCTCTTCTGATCATTGCGTTACTGGCTCTTTTATGTGTCCTTTGTCTGCGCATTGGAGCGCAATATGCTCCGCTAATCAGCAAATTGTTACGAGTGAAAACACCAGATGTGTCACCTAAGCCAGAAAAGCCGCCAAAACAACCACTAACCACACCGGAAATTCGACCTACACCGACCCCGCAACAAGATTTCATAGTTAGTCTAGCTCAAGAACCAGATAACATTAGAATGCAGGAAATCCGAGTTCGCCTACCTACGGGCGCAATTTATCAGAAGGCGGCCTACTTTTACACGGTGGCTATAGCGATACCGAGCGGCTCAGAGAACGCACCTGACTTCAAACTGTTCTTCAGAAAACCTAACTCAAACGACATCGTTGAGTTACTTAGAATTGGAACATCTGGTGTGAAGTATCTATTACTGCCATGGACTTGGTCAACTCCTTTTGGAGCTGACCCGCTGCAATTTGCAGCAGCGATTCCCGAAGCCCAAATTAGGCATCCGCAGCTTACCTTAACCGCTAGTCCAAATCCGCATCAACTTGTCTTCAGCGCCTTCGTTTTTCTCTATACGATTGATGGGTGCAACCGACTTTTTGTTCCAACATTCAATGCGTGGGATACTACTATGCCCACAAAATTCCGCACAGAAGTGTGGGCAGAAGCAAACAACAGAACTAGAAGGTCATTGGTGAAGC
>JBEKPE010000157.1:0-4465 GCA_049521055.1 Bathyarchaeia archaeon | reverse complement strand
TATGAAGAGGACATCGCACGTTTAGTGTCCAGCAACCCGCACTACAGCTATCGAGATCTAACTGACCTTGAGAGAGTAGCTGTTGAAACCTGCCACCCAGCTTGGTATGTGGAGCGACTGGCGCAGATCTTTGGAAGATCCCTAGCCCTGAAAATCCTGACACGAAACCTACTCCCAGTCTCAACATACGCGCGCCTTAACCCACTAAGGAACAAGGATGAAAGTCTGGTCGCAAAAGAGCTGAATGCGGTTAAGGTGAACGGGGTCGCCAACGCGTTTCTCTTGGAGAAGTCAGGTCAACCCAGTAGAGCGAAACTCTCTGCCTCGGGCGAAATTGTGATTCAGGATTTAGCAAGCATAGTCGCAGGCCTAGTCGCCTCTCCGAGAGCAGGACAGTCCGTACTAGACCTTTGCGCCTCTCCGGGTAACAAGACAACTCACCTGGCAGCGCAAATGGATAACTTAGGTGAAATTTATTCGATTGAATTGTCGCCCAACAGGATCCTCCATTGGAGGCAGGAGATTGCCCGTAGCGGCTGCTTAATTGCTTCGCCGATTATGGCAGACGCGGCCAGCCTCCCAATCAAGGGTCAAGTCGACGTTGCAATGATCGACCCACCGTGTTCGAATACGGGGGTATTCGCTAGGGATCCTGTCAGCAAGTGGCGGGTCACATTGGCGCGCATCACAGAACTCACTCTAAAACAAGGTGCGATACTTCAGGCCGCATCTGAGCACGTGCGCCCCGGCGGAACCATTGTCTATTGTACCTGCAGCATTCTCCCTGAGGAAAACGAGCTCATCGTTGAGACGTTTCTCAAGAAGAACCCCGACTTCAAATTGGCCCCCCAAACCCCCTTCATTGGGTCGCCGGGTCTTCGAGGGTTAACTAAATGCCAGAGATTCTACTCACACTTGCATGATTGCAACGGATACTTCATTGCAAGAATGGAAAGGACCAACTAACCGGTTCTCGCCTTCTCGGCTTGCGCAATGACCTCGAATATTATTCGAGCGGCCGCGACGGCCGTTGCTCCAAAGTCATAGTTTGGGCACACCTCAACCAGATCGAAGCCAAACATACGCTCGTCCGCTACGACCCTTGCTAAGGACAACAGTTCGTCAGGCGCTAATCCGTCGAACTCCGGGTTTGAGACGCCCGGCGCAAAGGCCGGATCGAGAGCATCGGAATCGATAGTGAGGTACGTGTGGTCGAACTTCTTCGTAAAGGCTGCCACGCGTTCTGCCGCCTTGGCCAATCCAGCCGCGCGGATATCCCACGGTGTCATTGTCTGAATCTTGTGCTCTTTGATGAAGTCAACTTCTTCCTTGCAAAGAGCGCGTACTCCCAGAACAAGAACGCCCTCGGTTCCAACCTTTTCTGTTACCCTCCGGAGCACCGTCGCGTGTGATGTCCTACCGCCTCCGTACTCATCCCTGAGGTCGCCGTGGGCATCGAAACTCACCACGCCAACGCGTTCTGGAAGGCTTCGAACCGCTGCTTGAGTGATAGTGTGTTCTCCGCCGATTATCACGGGAACCTTTTTGGACGTTAGAATGTCCCTCGTGACACTTTCGAGTCGCGAAAGCGTTTCTTCTGCATTATCGACAATGTGCAAATCGCCCGCGTCATGAATTGGTACACGTTCGATGTCTATTCCGGTCCGTAGGCTGTAGGTCTCAATGTTCAATGAGGCGTCGCGAATAGCATGTGGCCCAAAGCGAGACCCAGCTCTGTAGGTACTTGTATGGTCGTAGGGAACACCGACCACCACATAGCGCGATTCGTCAAGCGGTGTGGAGAATCCTGAAAAATTATCGGTCTTCGAAGTGTGAAAACTAAGATTCTGCATCGACGCACGCCTCTCTCTTGGAATGGTAAACCTTTATGGCACCTCTTCTGGCGTAATAAGGCCTCGCAACAAGGAGCGGCGAAAGATTGACAGAAACATTCACTGAACGAACCGCAGGAATTTGGCTACCCGTAGTATTCTATGCCGTGGGAGGAGTTTACATGCTTGCCTTTTGGGGAATGTTCAGCCTCTCAGCCTACCACCTGCTAGCCCTGGGGGCAGTTTCCGTAGTGATCGCCGCGGCGCTTTACTCATTGTCCAGGTGGGCTTACTGGCTTGGGCTGTTCACGTTCCCCTTGTTTGCGGCTGAGTTCATTTACGCGCTCACATTCTCCGTTAACGTCGTAGGATGGTTTCCTAATCCGACTGTTGCAGTATTCAACACATCTATGGTGGTTTACTTGTTCTTCCTGTGCTTTTCATTTCTACTACTCATCGACCGGAGAAATATCCTGAAGAGTGACAGATTTCTGGACAGGTTACGCGGGTCGGTTTCTGCTCCTACCACCAGCCCGGAAACACCTCAGACTTCGGGCGGTTAACCTTCTTTCGTAACCGACATCGCTCCAAGTTTCGGCGTTCTATAGAAGTACGAAGTCTTCGAGAATAGCCCTTCAATTACGGCCTTGGTGTTGCTCAGGAGTAAACCGTAAACAATCGCTCCCAAGTAACCTAAATGAAACACCCTCTTCATCTTCGAAAGACCAAACTGCGACACTTCTGACAGCGCTACGGCCGAAGCAACCAGTGGTGCGCTATAAATGACTAAGGAGAGCATGAATGTGAGTAGCGCAACCTGATAGCGCCAGAAGCCCAGCAACCAGAACGAAGGCGGGAAAATAGCATAATAGAGCAAGGCCACGACAAGCCCCATGATGGTCAAGGGGCACATGAAATACGTGCCTAGATGCAGGAGGGCTTCGACCTTCTGGAAGAAGCTCAATTTGTCGCTCCGCGCAATGGCGCCACCGTACTTCCTGAGACACTCCGAGAACCCTTTTGCCCACCTGAATTGCTGATGCCTTAGGTTATCGAAGCTCGGCGGAATCTCACCGGGACAAACTACGGTTGGGACGTAGATGTATCGCCAACCTTTCAAATGCAACCTAATTGAGAGGTCTAAATCTTCAGCCAACGTCTCTGAGCTCCATCCCCCGGCGTCCTCAATAGCCTGCCGCCGGAAAACACCACATGTCCCGCTGAAGTGCGCCAAGAGGTTCCCGACATATCTGGCTCTTTGGTCCACAAAGGCGTAAACATCGATAGCAAGCGAGAGGGCCTTGGCGATCCAAGAGAACTGGCCGTCTAAGTAACTCCACCGAGATTGTACAAAAGCCACCTTATCGTTCACGAAGACATAAGGGACCATCTTTTTGAGGAAATCACTAGGGGGAACGTAATCTGCATCAAACAGCGCGATGAGTTCGCCTTTGCTTTTTTCGAGTGCGACCTGAAGCGCGCCGGCTTTGAATCCTATTCGGTCGTCTCTATGAATGACCTTCACCAAGCCGGGATATTTGGTCTGGAAGCGCTCTGCCACCTTAGTGGTGCCGTCAGTTGAATCATCAACAACGACTATCTCAAGACGATCACGTGGGTAGTCCAACGCAACGCATGACTTCAGGAGGCGGCCGACGACACGTTCCTCGTTGAATAGTGGAAGGTGGATTGAGACGCGTGGCCAGGACTCTAATGGTGGCGGGCTCGATATCTTTCTCCTTCCTCGAATCGATAGGAGGCTCAAGACCCAGACGTTGATTGCGTAAATAGAGATAAGGCCCGTAATCGTCGCGACCAGAAAAAGGACCAACTGCTGAATGCTGGAAAGGTTGCCTGGGAACGAATACATTGCATGACCCTTCGAGCGAAGCGGAAAACGAGGTAACTTCGCATCGTGTATAAGGCTTTTCAAGCTAGAGGCGCAGAGCGGAGTTGAAGCGAGTCTACTCAAAATGGATGGGTCCGGATACGAAACAGGTTAACAGGGTAATGGCATTCGCGGGGTTCTTGCTCCTAACACTCGCAGTAGTAATTATTGTATATTACGCAATCACCGTCCCGACTGAGGGATCGTTCGGCGAGCGGTACGTTACCACCGTAATCTCTCCCCCATACCCCTTGAATCAAATTACGACATTCAAGCCAGTCACTTTGATGACCTACTTCGTCTTCTGCGGAACGGTTTTTGTCTTAGAAGTCAACAAGGATCGGCTCAGTCGTGTAGGTACGCGCGGCGTAAGGGCTATACTCTTAACGGCCTCTTTCGCTGCGGGATATGAATTCCTCTGGAATATGTTCGCTTGGTTCACCACTTGGCTTAGGAACGGTGGATCCCTTGATCTTACAGCCAACACGTTTCACAGCCACATTTTTCCCCCCGTAAACTTCAATTTCGCAACAAAGGTATCCTTTCTAGTCTTCGCCTTGTGCCTTTACTGTTGGCATTTCCTTCAAAAGATACCCAAGAAAGAAACTCCGCCGTAATTTTCAGGAGCGTCCCTTTGGCCAACAAAGCGTGGTTACGACAATTCAATTCTTTTTAGTTTGGCGAACGGGAGCGGATTGGATGGGCTTCTGCATCCCTGCCTTGTTTACGTAGCATCTTGAGCAGG
>JBEKPE010000156.1:0-6517 GCA_049521055.1 Bathyarchaeia archaeon | reverse complement strand
GACGATGCGGGCGTTCTTGCTCTGGGTTGGAGAACCAAGTCAGAAGTGAACCTTCCCGCCGTGATGACGAAGATGACTGAGGGAAAGGTTTAGTCCGCTGTCGTCTGGGTGCTCGAAGTCTGTTTGAGAAAGTCGTTAGGGTACTTCTTCTTAGAAACAAAACCCTTCACATTCCCACGCTTAACGTGCCCCGCCAACGCCAACAGCTGTTCTCGTTGGGCATAATGATCATGCACCTTGCTTCGCCCCAAAACGGTTAGAACTTGCCCGAGAAAGAATGTCGGTAGCCGTTGCTTGTTACACATCGGGCAGGAGCAACTCAGGCGCACACCGTATTCGCGGGTCCATTCCTTCCGTTTGAAGACACCCCAGTTCGTGGAGTCAAACATGTTGATCTTATCCTTGGTAAGCGGGACGGGTGGCGGCGGAACTACCCATCTGTTGAAACTGTCAACCCCAAAGAAAGGAAGCATCATACCCTCAGAGCACCGGAGATACGCTCTCGCGAATCGAATCTTGGGCGGAATCTGGAACGCGTGAACCCACAACTCAGGGTCTTTCTTCTTCGCTTCCTCTAGCGAACGAAGCGCCTGATAGTAGAACCCACCCCTCATATCGAAACCAAGGGCCTTCACACCCCTCTTCAATATCGGTTTCAGACTCTTCTCGAAATCATCCGATGTCGCCGCCGGCGAAAGTACAGGCATTAGGGGCTTATCCAAACCCCTGTTATGCACCCACCTTTCAGCGAACTTATACAGCGCTAGGAAGTCGGCTGGAGACACCCCCGGACTCTGTTGCACTGTAATAACGTCCATGTCAGCAAAGTACTGGAGGTCGAGTACGGTTCGCAGGTCCGCTGACTCGGTAAGAGCAGCTTCCCCCTTCAGGACTAGAAACAGCATGCTAAGCGCGTCTTCGTGAGCGCTCGTTTCGCGGGCCAGCCGTCTAGAAAACTCCTTAAGAAATTCTTCTTCTTTCAGAATCCGCTTCAACGTCTCGGGGTAGATCAGTTTACCCGCGACAATTATCTCGGTTGGGAATTCCTCTTTTAGCCCTACCAGCCTTGTTGCGTTCAGTTCAGTCGTTGTGGCGAACTTGTTAGGGAGGCCTACCTTAGCATTCGAATAGGTTAGGAGCCCACTTGTCGTTCCTGTTTCCTCGTCGTTCTCTATATTTTTCTTGAGAAGGTCTGGCATGAAAGACCACCATACAGGTTGGGATAGTTCACAACGGTTCTTAGATTAAAACTCAGAGATGCCAAGCAAGTGGTTCTAATTCTTGACCGTTATTTCAATCACGAGTTTCTCCGGTTGCGATGCGATCTTCATTGAGGTAATCGCGTAGTCGTCTTGCATTCTGAGCAGCCGATTCATGATTCTTATTTTATCACCGGGAATCGGTTGAGCTTTAAGTTCCTCGGCTTCCGTTACGCAGTTGGAGCATATCCAGTAGCTTTTCTTGAGCAGCGTTCCTTCCTGATCGGGGTTTTCTTCATATCTGACTTTATGGCAGATTTGTTCGCTGATCGCCTTACATTTCTTGCAGTAGCGCCTTTCGGAGATCTGAATGTGTTTGCCGCTGTTGGTAATCATGTTGAGTCGTCTAGCAGCTCGAAACGTTTTGGATTTAGGTTAGAGAGTCGGAAGAAAGTGTCAGGCTGACAGATGAGTTGCGTTCGAGGTCTGAAATGCTTAATAGGTCGCCGTCTATGGGTACGCGGATTCTAGAATTCTGAAGGGATTTGTATTGGGCGAAGAAGTTGAACTGCCACCACAAGTCCAGGAACAATTGGTTAGGTTACAGCAGCTTCAGCAAACCCTGCAGTCCGTTTCATCCCAGAAACAACAATTGGAGCTTGAGCTCAACGAAACGGACAAGGCGTTAGCTGAGCTTGAGAAGTCAACTGACGAGACACCCGTTTACAAGAGCGTCGGTAGCATTCTTGTCAAGTCCAATAGACAGATCCTACTAACAGAGTTGAAGGAAAGGAAGGAACTGCTCACAACACGAGTTACGGTATTGGGTAAGCAAGAAGACCGAACCAAAGAACGGCTGAAGGAAGTTCAAGAAAAACTTCAAGAACGACTTCAGGGACCCAGAACTCCCACCCTGAAGTAAGATCACGCCCAGTGGTTAGACACGCCACTTCGGCAACGTAGGGATTGAAAATGACTATCGAATTGATGCGAGCGCCAACAGACGATGAAATCGAGCAAATGTGCCTCGCAGCCGAGGACGCGGCACGGAGACATTTGATGTCCAAGATACCGTTGAAGCGTCTTAGTGACCTTGATGTTATGGTTGAAGCGGTTGGTGGCAAGCCCCTGGTCCTCTCTGTCGACGTCGGAATCGAATTGGCAAGCGGAAACGAGGATGTGGACCCTATGGTCGATGAGGCTACTGATTTAGCGTTCTCCGCCGCGGAAGCCAAAGCAAGGGAGCTCAAACTATGCCTGGATACGCCCGCCTAGTCAAGCTCCTCAGGAGCGTCGATTCAGTTCTCGTAATTGGACATCAAAACGCCGATCCGGACGCCGTTTGTTCCGCCTACGCCTTCTCCCTCTTAGCTAAACGGATCAATAGAAAGCTCACGCTAAGCTTCGCTTCCCCAGACGGTGTGAGTAAATTATCGAAGCAAGTTCTCAAAACAGTTGCATTAGAAGTGGTGGAGAATCCGGAGCCGTCGAGTGTGGATCTGATTGTGACTGTGGACACTAACACACTGCAGCAGCTTGGCAATCTGAAAGGCCCAGTTCTCGACTCTCGGAAACCCTTGGTTATGATCGACCACCACGCACCCCACCCCGAAAACGCCAAAACGGCGACGTTCGTAATTTGCGACGACAAGGCCACATCGACTTGTGAAATGATCCTCGACATGCATGCGAAACTGCACTTAACTCCCAGCCGACTCGCCAGCCAAGCACTCTTCATCGGATTGATTGTTGAAACGGGCCATCTAGCTATCGCTACGCGTCGCACATTCGACTCCGCATGCTCCCTCATCAAAGCCGGCGCTGACCCCGAAATGGCATTGGCAGTTACTCGTTCTTCGATGGATGAATCTGAACGGATTGCTCGGTTGAAGTCTGCGCAACGGTTGAGAATGGAGCGCGTGGGGAAGTGGGTAATTGCACTGTCGGAAATAGGGTCCTACCATGCCTCTGCGGCGCGAGCTCTCATCGCTTTGGGCGCTCACCTGGCGGTGGTTGCTGGAAAGAGAAACGATGAGTTGACTGTTAGTTTCCGTTCAACTCGCGAGTTCGCATCAGAGACAGGGTTTCACGTTGGAAGAGATTTGGCGAATCCGCTTGGTGTAAAGATGGGTGGGATGGGGGGTGGACACGTGACCGCTGCGGGAGCGAATGTAACCGGCGATGTTAACCAAGCGTTCAAACTGGTTTTGACTATGATCAGAGATTATTTGGTCCTTCAAACAAAGGCTAATACTACGCCTTCGGGTAATGCGCAGGCTCCATCTCAGACTGGAGTAATTACCCAAGAATGAGAGTAAAGACCTGCAGAGGCATTTACGGTGGCTGCAATCTCAGCGCGGAATCTCTCATTCAAGTACGCCGGCGCTGAAAAGCCGTCGATGGAGAACGTTTCTGTTTCTATAGAGAAAGGCGAGTTCGTAATTCTAACCGGACCAAGTGGTTGCGGGAAAACAACACTGTGCAGGTGCCTCAACGGACTCATTCCCAACTTCTACTCTGGCGACCTTACAGGCAATCTAGAGGTTGACGGAGTTAACGTAACCGGAAAAACAACCGCGGAACTAGCGTCACACGTCGGTTTTGTTTTCCAAAACCCCGAGAATCAACTCTTCTCGTTATCGGTTGAGAGAGATGTGGGGTTCGGGCTGGAGAACATGGGCGTTCCCAGAGAGGAGGCGATCGAGCGGGTTCAGTGGGCCATGCGAGCTACAGGAATCTATGACCTACGTGGCAAAGCGCCCTACGAGCTGTCAGGGGGACAACAGCAACGCGCGGCTATCGCGGGCATCCTCGCAATGCAACCCAAGATCCTGGTTCTCGATGAACCTACATCCTTCCTTGACCCCAAATCCGCGGAAGAGATTGTCGCCGCAATAGCAAAACTGAGCCATGACATTGGGTTGACCACGCTACTTGTCGAGCACCGGTTGGATATTGTCTCACGATATGCCGATCGAGTAATCGTGATGGACGAGGGTAAAGTGGAGCTGGACGGGGCCCCGGGAGAGGTGTACAATGACCGAGCAAGATTGATCGGAGTTGGCCTCCCGAGGGTTACGATGCTATTCCATCTCCTACGCACGGAAGGATTCGACGTGAACAACCCAATCACCGTGGAACAAGCCTCAGACGAACTTAGAAGGCTCTTAACCAAATGATCTCCATCCAAAACGTAACCTTCCACTACCCAGACGGACCCATAATGGGGGAAAACGGAGCAGGCAAGACAACACTGGTAAAAATGTTCAACGGTCTACTAAAGCCGGATAAGGGAACTATAACGGTCGACGGGATAGACACGCGCAAGAAATCTGTAGCTCAACTTTCGCGAGACGTTGGCCTAATCTTCCAGAACCCCGACAATCAATTGTTCGCCGAAACCGTTGCCCAGGAGTTAGCGTTTTCTCTTAGAAACTTCGGCTTCAGCGAGGATGTTATTGGGAGACGGGTAACCTCCATCCTAAATACGTTGGATTTAGAGCGCTACGAGAAATCCTCGCCTTTCGTATTGAGCGGTGGAGAGCGGAAACGCGTCGCACTCGCAGCGATCCTGGTCTGGGATCCAAAACATGTGATAATGGACGAACCGACAATCGGCCAGGATTACCTTCAGAAAGACCGCCTGAGGAATTTCATAATGCAACTTGTTTCTCAAGGAAAGACAGTCGTAATCGTTACACACGATGTAGAGTTCGTAGCTGAATGTAAGCCACGAGTCGTGTTACTGTCCCATGGGAAGGTCATCGGCGACGGCTCAGCAACGGCAATCCTCACAAACTCATCTCTAGTCCAACAAGCGTCTCTCGTGCTACCACAGATCTCAACTCTCATGAAGAACCTGGCCGATCTCGGTGCCCCTTCGGAGATCATCGACGCATACTCCGCAAAGGATTTCGTAATGGCACAAATGCGGAACAAAATGGGTGGCCGAGCCGGACCTCTGAAGAGCTGATTTGATTGTCACTCAAATTCGTCCAAGGATTCAAGTTTACAAAACTCGATAGTCCCATGCATAGACTTGACCCACGAAGTAAGTTCATGCTAATGCTCGGATTCTTCGTTTCGGCGCTGATGTTTACAAACATCTTCGCCCTCCTCACTGTCTTTCTTATGCAGGTGCCCATAGTCTTCGTCGCGAAGACTGTGAAACGTTGGTTGCAGTCGATGCGCGGCGTCCTCATCTACGGGGGCTTCATTTTCATAATGAACATTATCTTCGGCACTCCGCTGGTACAAGCGATAGCGTTTTCGATCCGATTCCTAGCAGTCGTCTCAGCTTTCTCTCTCTTCTTCATGACAACTTCAGCAGATGACCTGGGACTGGCGCTTGAACAAATCCACGCTCCATACTCAATCGCGTTCACGTTCACTACGGCGGTTAGGCTCGTGCCGACTATGGCGATAGATGCCCAGACGGTTGTCGATGCCCAGCGCTCACGCGGCTTAGAGTTGGATAAGGGGAACTTCATGAAACGCATACGCAACTACGTCCCAATCCTAATCCCACTCATAATCTCAGCCATACGGAGAAGTGTTGAGCTCGCCGAGGCTTTAGAGGCACGGGCCTTTGGAGCGACCGAGAAGCGGACAAGCATTGTAATACTGAAAATGCGACCAGCGGATTACCTCGTCATCATAGCGACCCTGATTGGGTTAGGATTCGCTGTCTATGTCTACTTTCACGTGCCGCTGCCGAACCCTGTAATCCCAATTCAGCTACCTCGAATTAGTTGGCCCAGTCTTCATACAAATCGGATCGGCCAGACCTAACGGATACACTGCGAGAATCAAGGGTTTAATTCGGAGCCGAGCGGTAAAGATTCTCATGCGGCTCACCAATTCCATCGTTGCATCCCTGCTAATCTTGGTTGTTGTGGGCAGCTTCGCTTCATCCTTGGTGTCGGCCCAAACATATCCAACTTACTCGTTCTCGTTGAGTGGAACGTCGATGGTGTCATGTTGGTATTGGGGGGTTATGTTCGATGCCGCTCAGGGGCAACGATTCAGTGTTAAGTGGAGCGAGACCCATGTTACCCCCACCTCACTCGACGTGTACATCGCGCCTGCCTCAGCGATCCATGAAGTTTGGTTCTGTGACACCGGCCCGGTTGGGCCCTATTCCAATTCAGGTGCATTCGGATCAGCGAATTGGGCTGCCCCGTCCGGGGGTGAATACGTCGTGTTGATCGTGAACAACAACTATGACGCTGTTTCGGGCACGATATCAATAACGGCGTCAAATGCGACGGTGACAGCAAACCCCATCGGGTACGCCACGGCGCGGCAAGAGCCCATTT
>JBEKPE010000155.1:0-4551 GCA_049521055.1 Bathyarchaeia archaeon | reverse complement strand
CGGGAACTATAGCTTTGATGCTTCAAATGAACCCATACCTAAGCCCTGGTGAAATTACCAGTATACTGAAGACAGATGCGAGGCAGGACAACTTCACAGGCAACATTAACCGATCTATAGGTTCACCACTTTGGGGTTGGGGAAAGGTTAACGCATTAAGTTCAACTCTCGACGCGCCTAAACTTTATTCGGTTAGGATTCAGGTCGCCGGGGTCGGCCGATCCCTGAGTGCGGATTTGACTCTCGACGGGGCGATCGCAGAGAGAATTTCGATCAACCAGACTACAACGGTAACTCTAGAGTTCACTCGTGGTGGCAACCATACGGTTGAGCTGACCCCGATTATTGAAGTTGAACCAGGCACGAGGTATGTGTTATTCGGGTCCCCATGGACTTTTTCATCAGGCGGAATACTGAACGACACGTACCAAGAACAGTACTATTTGCAAGTAAATTCTGAGTACGGCTACGCGAGCGGAACTGGCTGGTATAATGCGAATACTACGGCCGTTGCAAGCGTCACGCCTACGAATCCAGAGGGTCATCAATTTCAAGGATGGATTGGGTCGGTTGTATCAAGTTCGCCCAGCGTCACCATAAGAATGGATTCAAGCAAGAGTATAGTAGCCACCTGGAGCCAGGGTGAGAATGTTAACGGCCCGACGCTATTATGGGCGAGCGTCGTGATCGTGCTAGTCGCTGTCGTCGTAACGGCGATGGTAAGGATAAGGCATCAAAAAGCGGAAAAGGATCAAACTCACAGCACCAGTTCAATTAATTCCTCCCGTCCAAGTTACTCGTAACTCTCTTCATCCTGCTCGATCGCCTCAGCAACTTCACTCACTCCTTTTCGCAGCTTAACGGCCACTCCTCTCTTGAAAGCACACATCTCTCTCCCACTCAAGACAGCGGCTCCAACACCCAGCAGTAAGCCCTGTTCATCAGTTACAATTGTTTCTTCCCCAGGCCTCAAATCGTGGTTGGCGCGGGCAACGTGTTTTGCGAAAACATCCCCCCCTGCTTTGATAGCGTCAGACACGTCGGTTTGCACAACGACTAGATTTGACGGATTGTTAACTTTGGACAAAATGATGCTTGCGCCGTGTGGCGTAAGTGCGAGGTACCCGTCTTTCGGCCTAAGCGTTGCGATCAACCGGTTCTGACTGTATACGTGTCTGATTCGCCCAGTCTTCCTTGAGCACTCGATTAGTACCCTCCTACCGAATAGAATCGAGCCAAGTCCCTGGCCGAACTGGTAGTTTCCTATGCCGACTAGTTTGCGAAGTTGCGAGCTTGTAGGCCGTTCCATAGATTCCACTCCATCCTCCTTCAAGAAACCAATTTAAGCTTCCACTCGCGCAGAACGACCGAGGAAGGGCGGCTTGAATTGTGACATATGCGGTAGAGAGATCGTAGGACCAGCTTTCAAAGTCAAGGTTGAAGGCGCCAAGATGCTTGTGTGCCGTAGCTGTCAGCATCTCGGCGAACCCTACCAAGAAGACCCAGTCCTCCAACAACCCCGACCGGGGATTGTCCGATTGCCAAGGATTCCCGTAAGAAGAGCCGCCGAGCTACCGAAAGAGATTCAAGAGTTAGACATTGCCGAAAACTTCGCAGACATAATACGGAAACGACGCATGAAGCTGGGGATGTCCCAGGAAGATCTTGCGAAGCGAGTGAAGGAGAAACTGTCAGTTATTCAGAAGATTGAGATGGGCAAGATAGCCCCCGAAACTCGGCTGTGCAGGGAACTTCAACATGAATTGAAAATCAAGCTTTTGGTCCCTCGGAAGGAGGAGCCTTCGCCCAAGACGGCTGCTCCAAGCGAGATTACGCTAGGAGACATCATCAGAATAAAGGGCCAACCTGACGAAGACGCAGCTCACTAGTCGACTGTGACATTTTTCCCATGTTCAGACGGAATTATTCTAATCTCGTATTCGGGAAACCTGTGCTCCAGACGCTTATGTTTGAAAAGCCAATCGAGGAAAATGCCCAACGCACTAACTTCGCTGATAGGCTGATTAGTTACGGCCACGTTCCAATCCGCAAGCCCGAACAGTTCCCCAGGCACCTTCTCGGCTCCAACGACTACTAGCTTGTCTGCAGGCGCGTGCCTAATCACGTTAATGACTTTGGGCAATGGCAATCCATAGGCTGTAAGGTGAACTACTTTCCCACCAGCACGTTTCCAATCCATCAATGTAGAACGCCAGGGTTTTCCCGCCTCTACCCAGAATTCTCCTCCGAACCTTTCCGATACGCGCCTTACGGTCTCAACAAGCTCTCTATCGTGTACGTCGGAAATGTAAACACCGTTAGCACCGAGCGCACGGGCCGTAAGACAAACGTGGGTAGTTACTCGCTCGTCCCTTGGAATCCTATGGCCGATTCGGAGCACCATGACCCTCATGATCCCGGCGACCTTTAGGCTCGTTCTCGGAATCAGACTACCGAGTCTTAACTATGAGGTATATTCCGATAAAGAAAATTACGGTTCCAAGTAGCTCGATTATGCCTACTCTGAAGTAGGTCGCTGCGGGCGTCCCACCCTCAGTTACAGAGGTCGAGCCGGCTATATCCATCATTGCCCCCAGGAAGAATAAGAGAAAACCTAAGGTCCCGACAGTTTCCTTCATTTTCTGCGGCCCGCGAACGCTAAACCAAACCGGTTCGTATAAAAGAGTTACTTACCGAATTGGGCGTCGCTGCGTCTTCAACAAAGAGTTAATGTGAAGTAAAACGTCTAGAAGGTACGAAGAACAACCGGGCGGCCCACAGATTTGTCAGTGCTAGACGAGGAACTCATTAAGATTGCAAGCCTATTCGGTGGAGAAGAAGCGGTCACCGTCGTTAAGAGCCTCAAGAAACTCGGCGAAGGAACCGACGAAATCATAGCGAATGATTGCGCTATAAGATTGAACACTGTTCGCAAAGTGCTCTACAAACTCTACGACCACGGCCTCGTCTCCTGCACCAGAGTGAGAGATGAGAAGACGGGATGGTTCATTTTCTATTGGAGACTCCAACCCGACCAGCTCGATGCTTTTATTCGTAGCCGCAAGAAACGCACCTTAGATAAGCTGAAACAAAGGCTTGACTTCGAGCGTAACCACACATTCTTCGTATGCAAGACCGACATCGAGGTGCGAGTAACGTTCGAAGAGGCAATGGAAAGCTCATTCAAGTGCGGCAAGTGCGGAAACCAACTCGACAGTTCCGAGAATGCGGACATGGTTTCCATCCTCGAATCCAAAATCGAGAAACTGGAGGCTGAGCTCAGCCGTTGAGAAAGGCTGAGAGGAATGAAGGTAACCATCCTTGAAAGGCCAAGCGAAATCACAGCACGAAGTTTCAGACAAAGATTAGAGAAAGCGCTCGACGAGCTCAAGAGTGAACTTAAGGCCACCACGACTCTAGACGGCTTCACTTCCAATGGATGGGCTCGCGTCGGAATCATCGGGGAAGACAATGAGATCCTGACAGAGCTAAGTGCGAAGACGTTCGGCCTGGCTCATACGGACTCACGTGAGATCGAGGTTCCCAGCGTTTACGAGTCGATAATTACCGGTATAAGCGCCCAAGGACTAGAGTTTGACTTCGGTTTAGAAAAGGCAGGTCACTTCAAGTGCTTGGTCCCAGCTAGCCACTTGATCGCTCAATTAGCTGATGGCAAGAACATCTCGTGTCGAGAGATAGTTAATGACTATTGCCTCTTTCCCGGGGTACGGCTTTCTGTGCGAGTCACAGGAAAGACCGATGACGAAATTGAGGCTTGGTTATCAGACTCGCAAATGGAACGATTGTCGGGATGGATTACATCCGGATTGGATCGGATAGAAGCTTTCGATTGCTATGAGCAGGAAGTTGAGGCTGCGATTCTTAAGGCACATCTGTCGCGAGACATTGTCTCAACTGACCAGATCACTTTGACAGTGCAATCAATCGAGTGCAAACTCGGAACCGACGCTGTAGGGCTCATTCCGCAACTTGGTTCGGTTCTCAACAGACAAAAGCTCCAACCGTTCATTCCAAAAAGAATCGTAGCTCGATGCCGGCCTTGGTGACGAAACGAGACGATGCGTCAAACTGGAGAATGCTGCCCGTAAGCTATGATTCATGCTTCATGAACCTCGCTCTGGAGGAAGCACTCGCCCGAACGAACTGTTCCAAGGATTCACAACACCGGACAACCGTAAGGTTCTGGAGGAATCCGAACTCGGTGGTCCTCGGACGGTTTCAAGAAGCTGAGACGGAGGTTGATCTTGAAGAATGCAAGCTAAGCCAAGTGCAGGTTGCTCGAAGGTTCACGGGAGGAGGCACAGTCTTTCAGGATGAAGGGACACTAAACTTCACTATTCTGAGAAAGCCATCAGGCAACACAACCGCGCTGAAATTTCAAGAGGGAAATCTGCGACTCGTTTTGGAAGCACTGGGTAATCTCGGGTTGGACTGCTCTATCTCCGCTCCCAACTCGATTCTGGCCGGCGGCAGAAAATTATGCGGCGCTGCAGCGGCGCTGGGGAAGAAATTCGCGTTATGGCATTGCTC
>JBEKPE010000154.1:0-4557 GCA_049521055.1 Bathyarchaeia archaeon | reverse complement strand
TGGAGAGCATTCCACTCGCACTCGCGGAAAATGCAGGCCTAGACCCAATCGACATCATGGTCGAGCTGCGCGCCAAGCATGAAGACCCGGCAAACCGATGGTACGGAGTAAACGTGTTTTCAGGAAAGGTCAGGGACATGAGAACCATAAATGTCCTAGAACCACTTCGAGTAAAGCTACAGGTCGTAAAGTCTGCCACTGAGGCCTCATCAATGATCCTCCGAATCGACGACGTCATAGCCTCAAAAGGCGGCAAAGGCGGCGGACCACCCGGCGGAATGCCCGGAGGACCAGGCGGCATGGGCGGCATGCCCGGCGGAGAAGACTACTAAGAATAGCGCTCGTCTGTCAGGGTGACAGACACCCTGCTTTTTTCTTTCTTTTGTTTATCCTAATGTAGTCCGCTCCCCTAATCCATCCGCAGGGAGTTCCTCTTGTCCGACGCTGCTCAGCCAGTTGTACTGGTTGCTTCTTCAGAGTTCACGTTGAAGAGCTCACCCGTCAGGCGGACACTAGAACAACGTCTAATTGACGATTTGAAATTCGCACTCACACGTGCAGGTTTCGATGGTTTCAGGGTCGAGAAAGAGGCGGGGAGGCTGGTAGTCCTTGGGGCGAAGGGACCGGCGAATCCTGCGGCTCCGTGTAGTAGTGTATTCGGCGTCGCTTACGCGGCTCCTGCACAATTGCTAATGCATGTCTCTCTCGCGGATATTACCGGAACAATCGCAAGCCTAGCCCACCAGCGCCTACAAACTGGTCAATCGTTCGCTGTTCGCGCACATCGCTCGACCCCGGGGGGTATCTCACGCCGTGATGTGGAGGTAAAAGGTGGCGCCGAGGTTCTACAGGTTATGAAACAGCAGGGCGTTACGGTCGATCTAGATGATCCTGACCTAACTTTCTACGTTGATCTGGTAGGGGAAGACGCTTACGTATATTGCGAAAGGTTGCAAGGGCCGGGAGGGCTGCCACTATCTTCGCAATGGAAAATGCTCGTGGTCCTCGATTCTGGTCCTCTGTCGATCCTAGCGGCTTACGCGATGATGCGGCGGGGATGTGTAGTAGAGTTGTTCATCCCAACGTCAGCAATGATAAGGGGCTTAGACGCCCGAACTCAGCTGGCTCTGGCTCGGCGACTGGATAGGCTTGTGACGCGGCCAAACCACAAAGCGTTCACTCTAGAAATCGACCAGTTACTTGAGAAGAGCTCCGATGATCTTCATCCCAAATCGGATGGGTGGAAGCATTTGGTTAGGTCCCTTGCTGCCAGATTTGCAAAGGAAAAGAGGTTCAAGGCGATGGTGCTTGGAGACGTATCCGGTAACCTAGATGCATCAACTGTGTCAAAAGCTGAGCTGCCCGTCTTCTATCCGTTGTTGGGGCTGGAGGGGGAGGATCTAGCTGAGTTGTCTAGCCTAGCCAGGGTAAGCAACGATGATCTGATGCCCGATGAAGAATTGAAGTACAGTTCATCTCCAGTCCAGGGCAGGGACATTGGGTTCACCGCGGAGTTCGGCCATTTGGTGCATGAATTGAAATTTTAGCTTCGACTGCTTAGTCTTTCGATAATGTCGCAGGCTGTGGGGATCGCGCGCATGGATGCGGCTATTCGGCTGATTTCTGCAGCCTTCGTCCGGTATTCCTCAGAATTCAGGATCTCTTCGATGCTCAATTCCAAGGTTTCTCCGTTCAACGCGTTTTGGTCGATTATTCTAGCGATGTGGAGATGGAGGGCACGGCGGGCGTTGCCGATTTGCTCCGTGTGGTCTGGGATGGGTATGAGGACCATGGGTTTCCCGTAGAGGAGAGACTTCATAATGGTTCCATGACCCGCTCTACTCACCACAATATCGCTTGCTCTAATGAAATCATCTTGGTTCTCTAACCAATCGAAAACCTTCACCCCACCTTCCCTGTAACTCTTCTTCGAGCCGTTGGGCGCTCCACGCGAGAGCACTACTTGGAATCCGCGAGGCAACTGCTCAAACGATTCCAAGAGTATTCGCGCCAATACTCCACGCTCAATTTTCGGCCCGCTGACCGCTCCATAGATTACAGGCTTACTGTTGTCGAAACCCAGAAGATGTCTAGCCGATTCTTTCGCGGTTGCAGAGCCGTCACGACTCACAATCATGGGCCCAATCATTTTCACTTTTCCATTGTACCGGTTAGGGATCGCTAGGTTTCCGATTGAGATTGTGTACGGGGCAGGAAGGTCCGGAATCAGTATGACTTGGCTGGTGCCCCAAACCAGTTGAATCGCGGTGCGAATGAAAAGCCAACCAATATTGGCGATAAAGAAGAACAACCTGTCATGCAAGCTTAGCCTTCGACCAGTAGGGCGCCTCATTATTTCGACTCGAAATTGGTTAAGGACCAAGGCAACTGGGATTCGGAGTAGGCGTGCTGCAACAAGGGATGAAGCTCGTGAATCAGAAATCACCACGTCCGGCCTGAACCGCTTCAGAAACTGAATCTCTCGCGTGACTTGCCGAAGAAACGTTCTGATCCCCAAAGAGAAGCCTGCAGTTGCTGCAGTCATCTTGAAATCTATTGCTCCGTCGGCTGTAACCCTGAAGTTTAGCGGAACCGCCTCGAACGTACTCAGCCCATTGTGTTTAGCATACTCCAAGCCATCGAGGTATGTAGAGAAAACGGTCGAAATCCCGCGTTTGTTGAGTTCTTCCGCGATTGGGTGCAATCGCGTTATGTGGCCTAGGCCGATTCCGCACGGTGCCATGTAAACGCGCATTCTCAATCCTCACCGGTTGCCTTTCTCCTGACCTTGCCGGCGGGTTCGAGTTCTTCGAAAATCTCGCCTTCGAACACTTTCACTTCAACTCCATCAAGGAGCCATGAGTCTGGTGGAAGGTCCGCCTTCAGACAACAGTTCATGAGAAACTCAGAAGCGTCCCAGTTCCATTCCGTAGCGACCTGAGGTAAGAGTAGGCCCGAGGTCCCCATGCCTTCGACTATCAATCCGTGCCGTCCAACCTGAATCATGTTGGGCAGTGTTTTCCTGTCTTGTGCTTTCAAGACTTGGGGTTGGGTGAGTGCGGTAAGTTCGATGGTGATTGATGCTTTGAATTCTTCAAGTGAGACGGGCGGGAACCTCGGGTCTTCTGTGGCGGCATAGATCGCGGCCCTAATGGTGGAGTTAATGAGTGTGTCCACTGGGTAGGGGAAGCCGATGCATCCGCGTAACTCGTGAACGGGTTCAATCTTGTTGAGGGTAACGAATACGCCCGATTTCCTTCGTAAATGCTCCGGGACTTCATTTGGTACTTTGATGATTCGCTTCGACTGTATGTATTCTGTGATTGCCGTTCGTCCTGTTCTGACGAGGAGCGTGCCCTCTTCAAGGCTTAGCTTGTTTGGGGACAGTTGAGGGGTTTGGGTTGGAGTCAAGAATCTTCTTCGCCGTCACGAGCGTTTGCTCGATCTTCTTCCAGTGGCTTCCTTGCCAGTAAACTTTGGCGCACTTTGGGTTCGTGCAGACCCAAAAAGTCGAGTACACTTTAAAAGTTGCTGGGGGTACCGCGCCTTCCACTTCTACTTTCGGTGTTTCCCTGATCGGTGAGCCGCAGGTTGGGCACCTGGAATCTTTAGGATTGATTTCGAGCATGAGGTTGTAGCGTCTTGCGAGGCTCGCCAGCCGTTCCGGTTCGGTGCGTCCTTGAATGAGAAACGTTTCAAGGCCGCGGATGGATGCGGTGCGGTAGAGTTCTTCGTCAGAGGTTAGCAAGATGAGGAAATCCTGTTTCGCTACAGCGAGGAGATCCTTATCCGACTGGTCATTTTGGTACTGGGTTTCGTATCCAAGCATGCGGAGCCATCTTGACAGCTTCCCTAGCATCCCGTCTAACAGGAACTTCAAGCAGATTCACGCTTGATTACTCGACCCGCCGGCGGGCCTACAATCTTCCCCTTTTCCGCCACCACTGTCCCATTTACGATGGTATACACCGCTCTTCCAACGCACTCAAAGCCCTTGAAGGGCGAATACTTTGCTTTGCTCAGGAAACTCTCCGGGTCAACCCGTGACTGTGCCTTAGGGTCTACGAGCACGATGTCCGCGTCATAACCTTCTTTGATGGCACCTTTTCTGGGGAGGTTGAAAATTCTCGCGGGGAGAGTGGCGGTGGCCTCAATGAGCCTTCTCAAGGTAAGGCTCCGGTTCGCAAGTTGCGTGAACATGAGTGGTAGGGAGGTCTCTAAACCCGGCACTCCAGAGGCAGCTTGCCATGCGTTAGGTGTAATCTTCTCTTCGAGCCTGTGGGGGGCGTGGTCACTTGCGAGAATATCTACTTCCCCACGACTGAACAACTTCCAAAGTCCGCTCCTATCTTTCTCGGTTCTAATCGGCGGGACACAAATCGCTATTGTTCCAAACTCGCGAAATACCGATTGATTGAGTAAGAGATGGTGGGCGCTAGCCTCGCATGTCGCGTTAGGCGTGTTCCTGACGAGTTTCACGGATTCCGGGATCGTGATGTGACAGATATGAACTCGTCCTCCAATCTGGCTGCCCAAACCCAAGATTCTCCTAACCGC
>JBEKPE010000153.1:0-4560 GCA_049521055.1 Bathyarchaeia archaeon | reverse complement strand
GGGCTTTTAAGATGAGCCGCCGAAACTGACAACCTTCTTCAGCCAGAACTCATAGCGGAGGCGGCGAGTCTAAAATGAGGCGAGTTACAAGTCTCCTATTCGCGTTCATTGTAGCCTATTCACTGCTCTCCGTGCTCTCAATTCTCTTCATCGTCCCACGGTATCTTTCGGGAAGTCTCGGCGATTTCCTCCTCGCAGAACTCATGGACACGGAGCCGGAGGGCAGATTCGTAACCTCGTTCTCATCTGCGCTAATTTGGACGGCCATTCCTCTCACCGCCGTCGCCCTCTGTGTAATCTCCATGGTAACTTACAGCGCATCCATGAGATCGGCTGAGTCGTTGAGGAGGTTGGGTAAGCTTGGAAGCGTTTTGTTCCTGACCACAAGTGTCCTGCCTGCAGTACTGGTCGTGAGGGAGTTACTAGCTTATCGTGTGCTCGGAATAGTTTTTCCTGGGTTTCTGAGTGTTCTGAACCGTTTCGTTCTCGTTATGAAACACATCGTCAATCCTACATCGCTGCTGGGGCATGGAGGAGTTTGGGCTGTGCCCGTCGTCATCTTCGTTGAGACGGGACTCTTTTTCGGTTTCTTTCTTCCCGGGGACTCACTTTTGTTGACGGTTGGTGTTCTCGGGGCGGTTGGGTACGTGGATTTAACGTCGGTGATTCTCGCATCAATTTTAGGGGCCATCATGGGGGATCAGTTGGGATATGCAATTGGGCGCCGGTCTGGTGATGTGCTTGCGCGTCGATTTCGTTTCGTGCGCGAGAACGTGAGGCGGGCGAGTGAGTTCTTCGACAGGTATGGGGGTAAAGCGGTTGTGTTGGCGCGGTTTGTACCCGTTGTGCGGACGTTCGCGCCGGTTGTTGCTGGGGCGGCGGGGATGAGTTATTCTCGATTCACATTTTCCAACATTGTAGGGGGAGCGTTATGGGTGTTGAGCATTACGTTAGCGGGCTACTTTGTCGGACGCCAAGTTCCAGCTGTGGTTGTTTACTTGAATCCCATAATCCTAGCTGTCGTCATTTCATCCCCGCTGGTTTGGGTATTGGCATGGGTCTGGGGGCGAAGCAAGAAATTCAACGTAACTCCTGCGCGATCTCCTCAGCGATGAACTCCGCAATGCGACTCGTGGAACCGTATTTGCTCGTATAAGCGAAGAAAACTTTCATGACCGACCACCGATCTCGCGATAATTTGAGGAAAGGCTTGCAGAAAAATAACGACAGTAAGGCCCCGATCAGAGGAGTTGCTGCAGAAGCCTACTCTACAATGGTTTTCCATTCCTCAAACAATACCGATGATGGTTCAGACTCTAAGAATCGGTCAGACTTGAATACTGTTCTTGGTGTGCACCGAAGATGAATTCTGATTATAAGGGGCTTTACTGGATTACACAAATCAGATGGTGCAATCGTTGAGGACAACAACGCCAATTGTAGTCGCATTGCTGATCGCCATATTGGCGATAACCGCAGTTGGCGGGGTTGCACTACTCCGAACGCATGCGCCCGCACTTGGTCAAGCTAATCAACAAAGCCAACCTATCTCCGGTAATTCGCCAGTTTCGGGCACGCCAAACGTGACTCCACAGCTCCACCAGAATCAGACCTGCAACAATGACGACGGCTGTTCGAGCGGCGACGATTAGCACGCAACACGGCGCGTGGTGTTTGCAGTGCGTTCAAGGACGTCGTTAGTTATCGCGGTTCTCGCGGCGGCCGCAGGCATCGGGATCAGCTTCTCTACACAACAATCCGCGATCCTCGGAACAACCTACAGTTACGCTCAACTGCTGGGATGGGGTGCCCTCGCTGCATCCGCAGTCCTCGTAATCCAAGGCTTCTGGAAGGCTTGGGCGGATAAGCGGTACATGGCCCAATTACGAGCCAATGCCCCAGGGCATGAGGGCGGTCGAGTTATTTCGGAACTCTACACGGAGAGCCGCGTTTACGGTTGGCGTGAAATGCACATCGCGCTCTCCATCCTCGTAACCGTCTTCGCGGCAATTCACGGCATATTCCTTCTCCCAAGCATCACCTACTTATTCGCAGGCACTATGATCGGAGTTGCAGCCTTTCTGGTTCTCCTAACCCTCGGCCTTTCCGGCATCTTCTTGGAGTCAAGGCGTAAGGTGAAGGCTTTCGGCTCGATCAAGAAGCTACACCTATGGCTGATGGTGGCGGTGCTCATTCTGGCTGAAGTCCACGCACTCACAGCAGGCTCAACCATCGCTCCACTCGGCCCAACAGTTTCCATGTGGCTGCTATTCGGGACGGTTGGGCTAATAGGAGCTGGCGCAGAGTACGCCGTCCTCAAGAATACAAGACGCTTCCTGAAACTGGAACCCATCGGCTCTAGCGGAGGAACAGATCTCACACGCCGGAGGCCGCTGCAGAAGATTGGCATGTTGGCTGCTGGGACGGCCGTTGCAGTGACCTTCGGTGGGATCGCCACATGGGCAGCAGAGATGCTCCCGTCAATTAAACCCCCAACGCCCGCACAGGTCCAAATCCAACAGCCGATAGTTCAATCGCAGACGGCCACTAACCCACAGAACCCCATTCCTACGGGCCTAAAGATCGGCAATATCGCCAACATCCCCGTGAACTCCTCCATCTATTTTACAGACCAGCAGGGAAATCAGGACATATTAGTCAGGCTGCAGAACGGAAGCGTAGTTGCGTATTCTTCAACCTGCACCCATAGACCCTGCACTGTAGGATACGATAACTCATCCTCTATAATCAGATGCCCTTGCCACGGTGCAGCCTTCGACCCGTCCCACGGCGCGACGGTACTCCAAGGCCCCGCTCAGTTCCCATTACCCTCAGTAAATGTGACCGTCGATTCCAACGGCAACATATGGGCAGCGTAGTCAACATGCAACACCATCAGTCCCAAGCCTCCTCCGCAACCATACGCAGTGAATTAGGTCGGGATTCTCTGAGAGGTAGGATTCGATGCCTATAGATTACGACTCGTAGACTTCTGCTTGATCGGCTGATTCGAACCGCTATCTTTCTGATGGCAGTAGGTACAGCGAGACTCACACATAGCGTTGCTCAGTCGTTATGTTTGAGTGTGGCAATCCACACCAATACCTCTACGGTTAGGATGTCTCGCATAGCTAACGGACCTTTGAAAGCATCTTCGATCCTAGGCGCTTCGAGTACGACGACTGCCTCATACTGACCTTGAGTGAGATAGATACCTAGAAACTTGATACCTCTCCACTCTTCCTCCTTTCTTAAGGCATCTAGCGTCGAGGTTAGATTCTCCGCGTAGAGTGTTCGCAGTTTGACCAAAACTATGAATGCCAAAGTTCCCCAAACTGCTCTTCGACTAGAATTGCTCGACATAAGAGGAAAGAGCACTTACCGCCATCTCTGGCCGTAATCATCTGATGAGATGCCTCTCTTCACAACCTGTATTCTGTGTGTCCTTTAGATCTACACGAAACCGGAAACGAAAGACGTTGCCAGCAAAAACTTAACTCAATTGGAGCGTAACAGAACAATTCACTGGCAAGAGGTACCCTAGGATCACCGACCTAGACCACAACATCTTTCATGAGTGTGCGCACCAGCCGACCCACCCCCAAACGAAGGCGTCCGTTACCCGTCGCAGGATGGTTGAATTCATCTAACCACGAGGACTGAGCATGTGGCGTGATTGACCACTGCTGACGATACACTCCCAATAAGCAATCGTTTGAAGGTTCCAAGCCCGCGAGTTCCGACAACAATCAAATCAACCTTTTTGCTTGAAGCAAAGTCCAAAAGCGCTTGGACAACCGAGGCAGATTGCAGAATGCGCGCAGACGCCCTCACGCCTACTGACCCTGCAAGATTCAGAACCTGATCATCCCATTTTTTATGCCATTCCCTTCTGGCCGCGGAAAAGTATTGTGGCCCAGTTCTCATATATGAGGGTCTTACGATTACGCTCACGACAATTAACTGTGATCCGGGCTTCTTCGCAAGATTGACCGCGAGTTTTCCAGCACGGAGTGAGTTCTTTGAACCGTCGACTGCAACCATGATCTTCTTGATTTGGTTGGCTCTCACATTTATTCCTCCAAGGATCAAGGCCTCTGCGCCTTCTTCTTTAGGTCGGCGTTCGAATGTCAACACGCGAAATAGGATTCGCACATGTCATTCGCACATAAAACGCAAGACGAGTTATTTGCGGTAGTGAACCACTCGATTTTTTCGTGGGGAGGGGTCTGTGGTGCACCGGCTGACTGTCAGCACGTCAGGAACCTCTCGGCCAACCAACTGTCCCGGAATCTAGCAGCAACCATGTCGGTTCAATCCGGGTAGGAAAACTGATAATTGGAGTACAGCTTTCCAAGATTGGAAAACGTGTTGCTGCTTAATAGTGCGTTTCTCTCTTCGACGATGCATGAACGACAGGGCCCTTTTAGGCGTCGTAATCCTGACTTTGGTCATCGCAGGCGCATCCCTGACACAAACTTTTCTCCTAACTGCCGCGGTGACCGATCAAAGTAGGCACATCGATCAGTTGACCTCACAATTTGGAGGTCTTGCAGGAAT
>JBEKPE010000152.1:0-4646 GCA_049521055.1 Bathyarchaeia archaeon | reverse complement strand
TCGCAGCGTTACCGAAATATGTCGACGAGCTAAAAATACGATCAATCGACAATCTGGTTTCGCCTCTCGTTGAGTCTCCCTCAGATGTCACACTCTCCAAAATCTTAGGTTTGTTGCAGGATCGAGGAGCCTACGAAGTCTTCTTCCCCGAAGGGACCAGATGCGGAATGATTTCAGAGAGAGAAATCTTGAAGGCATCAAGTATCGAGGCGATGAAGCCTTCGGCGCTAGTTACGTACGTACCTGTTCTCAAGAAAGAGGCTCTGGTTGGGGAAGCTGCTAGATTGATGGCGGACTATAGAGTTAGAGCGACTCCGATCTCGGATGGTCGCAAGATCATTGGTCAGGTAAACTGCACGACCCTTCTGCGTGAACTAAGAGGAAGAATTGGCGGGGACCTCAAGATTACCTCGTTAGCAACGGAAAACCCCATCACGATCGAAGAGGAAGATTCAGTCGCGAAGGCGAGGGATCTTCTGGTTAGAAAACGCATTGATCACTTACCCGTGATCAAGGAGAGACGGGTCATAGGATTGCTTACTTCATCCCACATCGTTTCCCGATTGAAGCCACCCGAACGTGTGGGTAGTAAGTCCATCAGACCCGACACAAAGAGCAGTTTAGATTTTCCTTCTGGAGATGCCATGGATCCTACTCCACTAACCTGCCCACCTGATACTCCAGCGGAGCAAGCCCTCGAATCCATCTTGAAGGCCGCCAAGACGTGCACTTTGGTTACTCAATGGGAAGAACTTCAAGCAATATCTACTCAGCGCGACTTCATGACCCTCCTAGCCGAGGTCGAACACGCCCCTGAGTTCCCAGTATTCATCGTCGGCCTGCCCGAAGACCCATTCGAGGCCGAAGCTACTAAGGCGAAGTTCAAACGGGTCGTCAATCAACTATACAGGGTCTTCCCCGATATCCTCGAAGCAAGGTCTGTCATAAAATCGAAATTCAAAGCTGGAAGAGATAGGGGCCGTTATGAGGTTACGGTTCAAATCCGAACTCCAGTAGATTCTTTCAGTTACTCTGATGAGGGCTGGGAACTCGCCGCGCTATACGACCTTATAACGGACAGGCTTAAACGGCTGATGACCCACAAGCAGAAACCGCGGCGAACTCGTCAGAGGGAAAATACAGAAACCTGATCAGAAATCCCAAAGACTCTGGAGACACGATTACTTGCTATTACCCACTAGGATGAGACGCGTCGAGATAATTGTACCCAAGAGAAATTTCGACGACGTGATGCTCTATCTCCGAGAGCAGAACACAATTGAGCTGCTTGACGTCAAGGAGATGATCAAAGGGTATGGCGGAGGCGTTACGCCAACTCCTCTTTCTGATCAGTTATACCGCCTGACGACTCTGGAATCGAAGATTAATTCCGTGATCACAGCCCTCGGAATCAGTGGAGCTCGCGCAAAACCAGTCTCGGTCGAACGGAGTGTCTCCGATGAGCACTTTGCCGAGGTTGAAAAGAAAGTATCGGATTTAGAACAGCAGGTTACAGCGCTCACGAATGAAGCGCAATCCCTCGAAGCGCTCATCACGTACGCGGAACGTCAAGTCAAGCTTAGCGTTGAAGAGATAGCGAAGATTGACGACGTAAACTCTCCCGAAGGCCGACATAAGCTGGAGGAGATCGTGGCCAGTATCTTCCAGACGCTGAAACCGACGGAACTCAAAGTGACTGACGTTGCCGAAGGGAAAGCGATGGAAGACGCGGTTGTCAAAGATATTTCAGACAGCATCGCCAAGATTATGGAATCGAAACGGGATACCGCCGCCATCGCCGAGACGATCACCAGCACATTAGGCCTGAAGCTGAAATCAATTTCACGGAAAAAACGGCTCGAATACGACGCGGCAAGTAGAATCGAAGCTGCACGAACGCGACTGAAGGAACTGAAAGCGAAGCTTGCTGAGATCAGCCAAGAGGATGGAGAATACCTGCTGGTGCAGAGGGAAGTGATTGGCGCGGAAAGAGCGCTCGAACAGGCGAAAGGCTACTGTGGAAAGACGGAATCGACATCCATGATTGAAGGATGGATACCGTCCTCAAAGGTGAACCGGATTAGGAATGACCTCAAGTCGATATGTGCGGACGAAGTAATCGTCAAGGATTGGCCCGCCAAAAATGCGCCCACACAACTCCAAAACCCCAAGGGCCCCATTCTAGCCACATTTGAGAAACTAACAATCGGCTTCGGAGTACCAAAAAGCGAAGAGATCGACCCTACCGTTCTATGGCTCATAACCTACCCACTCTTCTTCGGTCTGATGTTCGGTGATGTGGGCAATGGGATCGTAGTAATGATCGCCTCAAGCATCATTTACTTCTACAAGAGAAGAGGACTTAGAATCCCTGACAACGCGTACGGAGGGCTCGGCGGCGTCTTCAGCATGGTAATCCAAGGTTCGCCTTTATTGATTTTAAGTGGCTTCGCGTCCTTACTTGTTGGGTTCATGTATGGAACAATATTCGGAAATGTAGAATGGTTTAGGATGGTTACCGGTCTCCCCGGCCCTCTATGGTTCGAACCATTTAGCAACATACGACTAATGCTGAGATTATCCATAACGATCGGAGTAATCCACATAATGTCTGGCATGATACTGAAAATAGTCGACGACATATACGTCCGCGGATACCGCGAACTTGTGTCCGGTCCCTTAGTTTGGCTGTGGTTCTACGGAGCGTTCGGTATCACTCTGTTACAATACGGGTTACGCTTCCCAAACTACCTCTTCAACCCGAACAATGGCATGGACATATTCTTGCGAATGGGAGTCCCACTCATAGCGATGCTGGCGGTAAAGGTCTGGGCTGAAGGGCCGATGGGTTTGATGGAGGCTTTTGAAGCGTTACTCGCATCCCTTTCTCACACAATCTCCTATGTTCGAATACTCGCAATGAAACTTATCGAGGACGTATTCTTCCACTTATTCCTTGGAGTACTAGTCTTCTTCATGGCTTGGGGAAGCCTAGCCGGCGACGCTCTCGGATGGATACTGTTCGCGGCTCTAACAACAATCCTAATCATGATACTAGAGACCGCCTTCGTGTTCATGCAGACTCTTCGACTTCACTGGGTAGAGTGGTTCCTCAAATTCTACGAAGGAAGCGGTATCGCATTCAAACCCTACGGAATCATCAGAACATACACCCGAGTACAGACTGACCTCCCTTCGTAACCCGCTGAACTACCAGCAGTCTAGGGTGATGCTTGCTAGGAAATCTGCACGGGCCATGCAGCCTCCTTGAAACCATCCGATTGGCCTCCGGGCGTTTGCGGGATGACGAGGACCTTGGCCTGGGGCCGGCATCCGTTTACTTCGGGCAAAACAAGGTGTCATTCATGTGTCTGACACTCGTTTTGGAGCGTAGAGAAAACTAGGGTGACAGTCATCCTAATTTGCACTTGAACCTTGAACCGATGCGGCTCCTGTTTATATTGTCGTGTCGCTGGCGTGCCAGACACAGCAATAAGGTGAATCTTCCACGAGTACATCAAGCGCAGTTCAAGTCCAAGCGATAAGCGACATTGTCGCGGAGCTACAGGAATATGGACTGACCCGAAACGAGGCCCGAGTACTTGTCTTCTTGGCGAAAACCGGCCCGTCAAAGGCCAGCGAGGTCGCACGCGCTGTCCTCATCAACCGAACGGAGACCTACCGAACCATCAGGAACCTTCAGAGGCGTGGGCTTGTGGAGGCAACGCTTGAGAGGCCTGTACGATTGCAATCTGTTCCCTTTGAGAGATGCTTGAGCATTCTCATTGAGGAACGAAAGGCACGCCTGAGAATTCTCGAACAGCGAGGGGAAGCTCTACGTCGCCAATTTGACGTTGTTCGCGTGGAACCTGTAACGCACGAAGTGGAGCGATTTCAGGTGGTTGAGGGTAGGCTCAGGATTGAACAGAGACTGCAGGGTATGTGTTCGCAGGCTCAGAAATCAGTCATGACGGTTCTCTCCCCCTCAGAGATTATGAGAGCCGATACTGCCGGCCTCTTTGACATGCTAAGCCACGCCGCGTCAGGCGGATTACGCGTTAGAGTGATTACTTCAATCGTGCAACCGAACCTGGAGATAGTCGAGAAACTAGGACACCACGTTGAGATCCGACATCTGGACTTGAAAGCCAAACCGATTCCGAGAGTTTCGATTATTGATGATAGCGAGGCTCTGTTTGAGATAAGCACTGCTGATGACTCACCCAGAATGGAAGAGGAGGTCGCGCTGTGGATCAACAGTCGAGCCTTCGTGCGGAACCTTCAAGCTTACTTTGACGAGATGTGGACTTCTGCGACGCCTTCCGAAGCTCGCGTTGAAGCATTACGAAAGGGCATTCCTCCAGATGAACTCAAAATCTTCAAAGGACGAAATGAGGTTAGCGGTAAGCTCAATCAAATGATTGAATCGGCTGATAAGAGCGTTGAAATCTGGACGACAATGAGGGGAATACAAGCTCTCGCAGATTTCCATTTCGGGGAGTTGAAAGAGGCGAAGAGCCGCGGGGCAAAGATTCGCATCATAGCGCCGATTACAAGCGAGAACACCGAAGGAGCTAGAAAACTCGTCCCTGTCTCCGAGTTGCGTTATTCGGAGGCACTTGGGCCGACAGGAATGGCTATCGTAA
>JBEKPE010000151.1:0-4709 GCA_049521055.1 Bathyarchaeia archaeon | reverse complement strand
GACAATTCATATTTCATCCTTTGGACTCTCATGATGGCGAAGCTATTTGCGCGTCCGGACGGCACGACGCCGTTAATCGGCTTCAACCTGAGTAACTCTGTGGACAAGAATACAATTGAGGACGCTGCGAACATCCGCAAAGCCTTCGGGTTCGAAAATGTGGTGCGTATAGAGCATCACATCACTGAATGCTACAAGCACATTGTCCGTCAACCATACGACCGCCGTGGAGATCTAATGGAACTCGCTGATCACATCAAGAATATCTCAGCAAAGCACGAGGGCGGAGACCCCGAAGTGGAGGCAACGCGTGAGCATCCATCGGATATCTTAGAGTATTTTCTTCCCAAAGCGAAAGTGGAGTCCGAGGGACTCATGCCGAAGCTGCTTGCAAACTATATGGACAAGCACGCTGCGCTTAACCATACAGCTGAAGAGTTAACCAAACATGGACTTTCATTCCTCGCTGCGAAGAATCTCCATAAGTAGGTGAGTGAATCCTGTCACCGAATCGGATTCTTGGCTGAGAATTTTGACGCTGTCTCGACCGCTTTGACGCACATATGATGATGACAGGCGCCTCCAGACTTGAAGTAGGCCTCTATTAGTCAGAAATAGGGTCTTCGTGGGAGGTAAGTTCGCTAGAGGATTGGAAGAACCGTGCCAGGAACGAGAGTATCAACGGTCAGGGCGGGCGTCCCAGCGTCCAGCGCGAACCTCGGCGGAGGGTTTGACGTGCTTTCGATTGCTTTAGAGTCGCGGTTGAAGTTTACTCTATCACTTTCTATACTTACTTGTGCTCGTTTTCAGAGCAGTTTGTTACATGATTGAATGTTCATCGATGTACAATGAAGTTAGGCTTGCAGCGAAGTTTTCCGTGTCTTTCTGTGTTGCCTTGCCTTCAGGTGATTTGAACGCTCGTTTCATGCTGTCAATATCGTCGAACCATAGTTCCACGAGGCCATTGTAATCGGGCTCTCGGTTGGGAGGTCTCTTTACCACATTCACAACGTACCTTCTCAGGCCGGGCATTTTCTGGGCTAAGGGCGCGTGAGTCTCTAACCAGTATTTCACAAAATCATCCTCAGTCAAACCCGGTCGCTTCTTTAGCAGTATGATCATCTTGAACAAGGGTGTCCCACTCACTTTTCTATGCTCGACACAACCGTTCGATCTGTCAAATTAACCGTTTTGATGAAGGCCCAGACGATTACCCACCCTCGGCCTAGTTAGTCTTAATCCAAATAAGGTACTCACCCAGTTTCACTAATCCCGTTAGACCACAGTTAGGTAGGTTACAAGACGAAGGACCAAATCTTAGGTGAAAAAGATGCTTGACATGAGATTCGTTCGTGAAAATGCTGACCTGGTCAAAGAGAACCTCAAACGGCGCGGCGAGCTAGACAAGGTTCCTTGGGTGGACCAGCTAATCGATGACGACAAGAAATTGAGAAGTGTTCAGAGCGAAGCGAATAATCTCCGGGCCAAGAGAAACAAACTCACCGAAGAAATCGCCCAACTACGAAGGAAAGGCCAAGACACTTCAGGCCTGGTCAAGCAAGCTGAACAAATCCCAGACCAAATCAAACATCTTGAGCAAGAAACGGCTGACCTTGAAAAGAAGGTAACTAACACACTCATGAATTTGCCAAACATCATGCATGAAAGCGTGCCCTTCGGAAAAGATGAGAACGACAATCTTGAAGTGAAAAAATGGGGAGAACCTCCAGAGTTCGGCTTCCAACCGAAAGACCACATCGACCTAGCGACCGGTTTAGGGCTTATCGATATGGAACGTGCTGCGAAGGTTGCGGGCAGTAGATTCTACTACCTTAGGGGAGACTTGGTCAAGCTCAATCACGCGTTAATCATGTTCGCGCTAAATTTCATTGAGAAGAAAGGGTATACGCTGACCCTTCCCCCGTACCTTCTACGAAGAGAAGCAGTCGGTGGGGCGGTAGCCCTCTCTGATTTCGAGGACGTGATCTACAAGGTCGAGGGCGAGGATCTTTACTTGCTAGCCACGTCGGAGCATGCTTTGCTTGCTCAGCATATGGATGAGATACTAGATGGTAAGTCTCTGCCGTTAAGGTACGCTGGCGTAAGCCCTAACTTCAGAAAGGAAGCTGGCGCGCATGGGCGAGATACGAAGGGTATCTTCCGGACGCACCAGTTCGAGAAGGTTGAACAATTCGTATTCTGCAAACCCGACCAATCATGGGTGGAACATGAGAAGCTAATCGCTAACGCCGAAGAGTTCGTCCAATCGCTCAAGCTTCCCTATCGAATCGTTAACGTTTGCACTGGTGACCTAGGAACTGTTGCGGCAAAGAAGTATGATTTGGAAGCTTGGTTGCCGGGTCAGGGAAAATACCGGGAGATCGTATCATGTAGCAACTGCACAACCTACCAGGCTGTGCGATCCAAAATCAGGTTTAGAGATAAGCCTGGTGAGCCGACCCAGTGGGTTCACACGCTTAACAGCACTCTAGTTGCTACCGAGAGAACCTTAGTCGCCATCATGGAGAATTATCAAGCGAAAGACGGGTCGATCACTCTCCCTGATTCACTGCAAGCGTACATGGGGAATGCCGCAAGAATCAAGCCGGTCACTTCGCAGTAAACAGTATAAGCGGTTAAGATGCACGACGGAACGACGCATCGATGGCTAAGTTATCCTCACGAATTGACAAGATCCACACTTCCCCCATACGCAGAGTCGCCGCACTCCTAGACGAGGCGCGCGAACGCAGCGACATAATCTCATTCGGAGGAGGCGCACCCAGCCTTCCACCTCCCAAGAAATTCCTGGACGAATTCAGTCGCCTCTTGAACGAAAATCCGTTGAGAAGTTGCGGATACACGGGAACAAAAGGTATTCCACAACTTCGAGAAGCTGTGGCAGAAGACGTGAAGAAGTACGGCAACGTTGACTTCGACCCCAATTCCGAAATAATTGTTACGACAGGAGCAACAGAATCTGTCTACAGCTCACTTATGTCCATCATCGATCCAGAGGACGAAGTAATCGTCACCGATCCGACTTATCTTGGATACAGCGAGACGATTGAGCTTGCACAAGGGCGGCCAAGGTGGATCCCAGTCCATGTCGTCAACGGGTATCAACCGGATGGCGAGGAACTCAAGGAGGCTGTCTCGAAGAAAACCAAAGCAATGATTGTGTTATCCCCAGACAACCCCACTGGTAGAGTTCTCAATGAATCTTTCATCCGAACCCTCGTAGATTTGGCGGAAGACTACGACTTCTGGATAATCAGCGATGACATCTACAAACACATTATCTACGAAGGACAACATCAGTGGATCAGTCGATTGGCGGAAGCTAAAGAGCGCACGATTACCATCTGCAGCTTCTCGAAGGAAGCTGGCATACCCGGCCTTAGAATGGGATACACACTGGCCCCGAAGCGAATAATTGATGCGATTGAGAAAATGCAACAGTACAGCACACTGGCGCCTGAAAGCATCGCACAATTCGCCCTCGTGAAATTCCTTAACGAAAACATGAAAGTACAATACATCAAAGACACGTTGACTAGTTACCGCATCAAACGGGACTTGATGGGCAAAATGATACAACAGCACCTGCCACTGGCTAAAACCGTGAAGCCAGCAGGCGCATTCTACTACTTTGTCGATATGCGTGATTACTTAACGAGGGTTCACATAACCGAAGAAGAGTTTGCAGAACGATTGCTTAGAGCCCAAAGCGTGGCAGTGATTCCCGGCCGATTCTTCGGTAATAACGGAATCGGACACGTCAGGATGACTTTCGTAAGCGAGACAGAAGAACGAATCAAACTCGGCATGGAGAAAATCAATCAATTTTTCAACGCAATGTAACTCGCATAGCTTTTCGTCAGCGCTCATTATGCGGGCGTAAACTTCCAATCTAAGACATTTTCGTCTTCGAGAGATAGTCTCTGAGGCCGTTCCAGCCCTTGTCTGTTTTGATTCTCACAGTTGCGAAAGCTTGTTTTCCTGTCAAAGTTCGAGGCTCCTCCCCTGTTATTTCGCGAATCATGAATCGCGCTGCACTAAGCATCTCGCCATTAAGTTCCGCTTCTGCGTGATCGCCTAGGTGGCAGATCAGAGCTTCAATTGTCATCGGTCCCATGGGTCCGAACTGCCTGCCATGACTTGCCGCTACGATGTGCACCGCATCCAAGGGGAAGCCTCTTCGGATTAACTCCGCAGTAGCGAGTGTTAAGTGATCAAGTCGCTCGGCCAGATCTGAACGACGATACCTTCCGTCCCCTCTCTCAATGTAGGTGGTGGGTTTGAAAATGTCATGCAGCAAGACGCCACAGATTACAAGGTCCTTGTTCACTCGGCAATTGTAGAGTCCTTCAACAATTTTTGATAAGGCAATACAGAGTTCATAGAGAGCCAATGTGTGTTCCACGAAGCCGCCAGGATAGTTGTGATGATGCCATACACTGGCAGGAGATTTCTCGGTCGGTATTCCAGAGTACGTTTTGCCACCGATCTTGATTGATGGGTTCTGAAGTAACCCCTGCACTTTCTTTCGGAGTTTTCGGTCATGGATTCCGTTGACGACTCTAAGGAGATTCTTGTCCAATGAAACCTTCGCTATAGTTCGCGTTTGTGCAATTAAACGTGGGCTATGCGAAATTTTGTTTCGGTGAGATGTCGTGTCAGGTTTGAGCTTAAATCAGAGAATTTCG
>JBEKPE010000150.1:0-4715 GCA_049521055.1 Bathyarchaeia archaeon | reverse complement strand
ACCCAAAGATTAGGTGCGTCGAATTGTCATCTAAGTTCAGGAAGCCGATCTTCGAGATAATGCGTGATTGAGCTCGAAGCGTTTCACGTCTGTTATGTTGCCCATGATTTGTATAGAATTTGTTGGTGTCTGGTCATGATGCGCGTTGGGATTCTCCTGTTCGATGATGTGGAGGAGTTAGATTTTGCAGGCCCCTTGGAGGTATTCGGCGCTGCGGGCAGTTTCACAGGACGAATCGAGATAGTAACAATCTCGCGGCATGGCTCTCAGATACAATGCAGATATGGACTACAAGTGCAACCGAACTACAGCTTTAGCGATTGTCCGCCCCTCGACCTGCTTATTGTTCCGGGCGGTAAGGGTGCCCAAGAAGTCAAGAATGATTCCGAAACAGTCTCATTTATTCGCCAACAAAGTTCTCGTGCCCAGATCGTCAGCGTGTGTACCGGAGCGCTTATTCTGGCGGAGGCCGGAATCCTCGCAGGCCATAGAGCGACGACCCATCATTCATTGATTGAGTCACTTCGGAGATATCCAAACATCCAGGTCTTGCCTGACGTAAGATACACCAGGGAGGAACGGGTGAGTACGTCGGCAGGGATCAGTGCGGGCATAGACTTGGCTCTCGCAATTGTGCGTGACTTCTTTGGTAATCGGATCGAAACGCAGGTGATGGAACTGATGGAGTACGAGCCCGGAAAGCCGCGGGATAGGTAAATGCAATTTCTTTACAGAATTCACCGGTGCGCCCAGGATTGCTGACGACGGGGCCAACCTCGGATGAGAAGGAAATAATCGCGCAACACTTCTCATACCTGAGGACATTGGAGGAGAAGGGGGTCGTCATTCTCGCAGGAAGAACCCTAAATACCGATAGCACTAGCTTCGGAATAGTCATCTTCAATTCGGAATCCGCGGAAGCGGCCCAGGGTATTCTAACAGAAGACCCAGCGGTCAAGAACAACGTCTTCAGGGGGGAAATATTCCCTTATCGAATCGCGTTGCTCAAGGAAGAAAACGTAAAGGAGTAATGCGTATTAATGTTGGAGGAAGTTAGGGTAATTTGGGGCAGATGAAAGCGCGGTACTTTATCGAGCCTGCCTCATGTGATTTTTCAGGTGTGAGCCTTCATCGCAACAGAACCATATTCCGGTAAGGCTGAGCTGCGGATCGGGGACGAGCAACGCGTCGTCCAGAAAGGAGACTTTTGCTGCATACCCGCAAACACGCCTCACAGTGATACGTGCGTAGGCGAAGAGCCATTCGTAATGCTAGACATCTTCTATCCGATTCGGGAAGATTTTATTGAAAAGCTGAAAAACTCAACTTGAAATAAACCCACCGTCGCCAACACACCGCAACGAGAATATGCATCGATGACTTAAAGCGAGAAATATTTTATTAACTCGAAGTTTAACTACGTGCTGTAGTCGGTGTGTATTGAATGACTGCTTCTAGACTTCTGCGAGTTATTGTGGCGTTGGATTCGTTCCTTATGGCGTATGGCCATGTTACGCTCTCCCTAGGGCTCTCCTTCCTTTTCAGGCCACCTGGTGGCCGGCCACCGCCACCCCCACCCTCAGGCCAGGTCATCTTTCATCCGGTCTTCCCGTTCTCCGCGATAGGCGCCTACTTCCTCATAGCAACGATCGTGTACATACTCGGAGGCGTTTTTGTGGGTTCGGGTAAACTCTTCAAGTTGGCAAATGTTGGGTTGATTGTACTTGCTGTCGTAGATGACTTGCTGCTAATAGACACGAGAACTATGCCCAACATATTCCTAGGAAGAATCATACCCTGGTCCACAGGATGGTTTCCCCTTGGTACCGTTCAAGTCCTACTTGGCCAATGCCTATTGATCGTCCTATGCGCCGTTCTCCTGAAACAATTACACAAGTGACGATGCGGCAACTGATCTAAAGCGCAACAAGGTAAAGTCGATCCATACGTCGAGCCCGGGATAGTACTATCTACTGTAGCGTTCAGGGCGATATTGAGTTCACGTTGATGTAGTTGCCTGGGCATGCGGCTCCGTTTGTTCCTTCGGTGTAGCCCTGAGAGAGTTGGCCAGTCACAGTGACCCATGTGCCAGGGGACGGAAGTGTAGATGGGAGATTTCTTAGCGTGTACCATTGGTAGGCGGTGGATTCCAGAAGATCGGGGTTGGTGTATGGAATCGCGAGTTCAACGCAGCCATCTGTAGGCTCAGAGAGGATGCCCGAACATTGAACCGTATTATTCCCGCTCGATGAGGTGCACAGATTACCATACGCCCCAAGACTAGGAGGGGTGCACCCGTAATTTCCACAGTTATAGGATCCAGATCCGATATAACCGGCTCCAGTATTCACAGTATACAAGCCGTTCGCTGCCGCAGTCACAGTTGCAAGACTCGTCACCGTACTAACGCTAGTCAACGTCTGGGTAACATACTGACTCTGAGTGTTCGTCAGGAACTGTTGCTGCGTAATCGTCATCCTCTGAGGGTTTACAGAGGCGTAGGCTACGAAGCCTAGGCTCAGGATTGCAATAATGGCTAACCCAACAAACATTAAGAACGTCCCCCTTCGACTCTTAGGTTCTTTTTGAGTCAAGATTCAACAGTATGCAGATTCGCGGTGGAACTGATAAAACCGTTTCTACCAAGTAGAAGCCACCTGGGGCAAGTGGAAATGTGGGGCTGACCAAGTCAGCGAGAGTTATGACTGGAATCGGATTAGTGAAAAGTTGTTCTATTCGTTTTCCTGAACCCGATTTCTGTATGAACGCTTCTTATTACTGCATGCTCCAGGGTAATTTCGTCTAAGCTTAGCCAACGGACAAAAAAGGATCGAGGAGGGAGTATTGCATTGACGGTTGGGCTTTCGGGGAGTGAGAAGGCGAAGATTGTCATCGTTTATTCGATTATAGCCCTCGCAACGACCCTAGGTTTTCTGGCGTCCGCCATCGTTGGTAGGCTATCAGTGCTTCTCGCCGGCCTCGGCGTGATCGCATATGTGTTTGGTCTGCGGCATGGGGTTGATGCAGATCACATTGCTGCGATCGATAATACGACTAGAAAACTGATGCAGGACAATCAACGGCCGTTTACTGTAGGACTGTGGTTCTCGCTTGGACACTCAACAATTGTTGTTGCGCTCATCGTCGCATTAATTCTGGCAACTCGAACCGTTATCGGACATATACCGGAACTGGAGAGTGGCGGAGCAATTATCGGGACGACGGTTTCGGGCACTTTCCTGCTGCTGATGGGAATCGTGAACATGGTCATCGTGCTGAACATCTATCGTCTCTTCAAGGAAATGAAGCAAGGCAGGCTCAACAAGGTTCAGCTCGAGGCAATTCTCGAAAAACGCGGCTTCCTCAACCGATATTTCCGACCCCTCTTCAGAATCGTCAACCGTCCCTGGCAAATATACCCCATCGGGGTCCTGTTTGGGTTAGGCTTCGATACTGCTACCGAAATCGCTCTTATCGCAATAAGCGTCGGGATTGGTGTCTCCTCGTCTGTTCCAATTTGGATGATTTTGGTGCTGCCGTTTATGTTCACCTGCGGCATGGTTCTCATCGATACAACAGACGGTGTAACCATGCGTGCAGCTTACGGCTGGGCGTTCCTTAATCCCATCCGCAAAATCTACTACAACTTAACCGTAACCGTGATCTCTGTTCTAGTCGCCCTTGCTATTGGAACGGTTGAATTGCTCCAGGTCTTATCCAACGAACTAAATCTAACCGGTGCATTTTGGAGCGGGCTTGACGAACTCGACTTCGAAACAGTTGGGTTCGCGATCGTTCTGATTTTTCTACTTTCTTGGGTAGTGTCGGTGCTGGTCTGGAAGTATAAGCGGTTTGATGAGCTGGATGTGCTCGACAAGTTCGAAGCAGATTACTAATTTTTCCATTAGTCTCTAATGCTAGGCAGATACCACGATTACCGTTCCTTTCATCCAGGGATGATACGTGCAGACGTAAGTGTATGTGCCTGGTTGGGTGAACGTGTAGGTCCAGGTATCACCAGGATTCAGGTTACTTGAGTCGAAGCTATGGTCCGTTGCCGTGACAGTGTGAGGGGCCGTGTCGTTGTTCACCCATCGTACAGTGTTGTTTACCCCAATCACTACTGTTATGATCGAGGGTGAGAACCCGGTCGAGTTAGGGTACGCGGCACCTGCTAGGATGGTCACATTAGAGGTAGCTGGACTTGTGGGCATTGTGAGACCTGTAGTGTTTGTGGATTGGTACGCAGCATTCGGAAGTACGACCAGGTAGCCAAACATTCCTATTGAGACATGGTAGGTGCAGACGAACTCGTATATTCCGGCGTATTGGGCTACGAAGTTGTACCGTGCGGTGACACTCCCCGGACTCCCGGTCACCACTACTCCTGGAGAGTTGTTGGTTGCTGGGCCTGTAACTTTCGCGCCGGTGAGGTCATTGTATAGGCCTGGAACTGAAGCGTTCACTTCTATGCTGTAAGGTGCTCCTATTACGAAGTTGTGGATCACGGTGTCGTTGTTGAGGAAAGTAAGCTTCACGGTGTCCCCTTGATTGACGACAATGTAGTTCGCGCTGAAACGGTCTTGTCCTGACTGGCCTTTCGTCCACTGTATCCAGATCTCACGTGTCGTGGGAGACTGGTTCATGACTGGGAGCTGACCGGGCTCGCCACCCGTCTGAGATGATGTGGTTGCTTGTGAAATGTTCGGGGCGAG
>JBEKPE010000149.1:0-4834 GCA_049521055.1 Bathyarchaeia archaeon | reverse complement strand
AAGCCTACGCCAACATCGGAACCGTTGAACGCGAATACAAAGCCGTCTGCGAAGAATACACCGACAAACCCAGAAAACACACTCAAATCTGGAAATACGCACGCGGCTTAAGCGCCATAGGCGTCATAGCAGCTTCAAAATCAGGCGAAGGCGTCCGCGGCAAAACAACCCTACTCGGCCTACAGAACATACCCGCCTCCACAATGCGTGAACAATTAGAGGCTGCACTGGCAACCACGAGCAAAAAACGGCCCCAACGAAATTAGCCACTCACTAATCTACTTACGCGGCCGATCAGTTGCAGCGCAACAGATAACTTCCCTCTAAGCCTACTTCATTGAGAGGGATATTGTGATGGAACGTTTCTCGATGGTAGACATCTCGCAGAAAGATATCATTTCGAGGGAAGCGTCAGCCGTCGGCGAGATCAGGTTGAAGCCGAGTACGATCAAGCGGATGAGGTCGGGAGGAATAGCGAAGGGCGATGCGGTAGCGGCGGCGGAGATCGCAGCAATTATGGCCACGAAGAATACCCCGCACATACTACCCTTCTGTCACTCGATACCGATAACGACCGTTCGCACGAAGCACGCGTTCCGAGGAAATACATTGCGAGTTGAATCTTATGTCAAAGGCCTAGCAAGGACGGGGGTAGAGATGGAGGCGCTTACCGCTGCTTCAACCTACCTGCTCACCATATGGGACATGGTAAAACAATACGAGAAGGACTCGAAAGGGCAATACCCCAGCACCATGATCACCAACCTGCGGGTCACTAAAAAGATCAAGCGATGAGAAATGAGCGAAACCTCAAAACTACACAAGGAATCTTCGCCAGAAACGGCTACCGTTTACGTTATTACCTGTAGCACATCGAAATTCAAGCAGCTGAAGGCGAAACAGCAATCCGACGACGAGTCCGGCGACATCATTGAACATCTCGCTGCCAGCGCCGGCCATAAAATTGCTGGACGACAACTAATTTCAGATTCAAAGCCCATGATTCGGAAAACCATCAGGGAGGCGCTTTCAAGGCGAGGCGTCGATGTAGTGATCATCACAGGAGGCACTGGCCTGTCGTCTACAGATGTCACGTTCGAGGCCGTTTTCCCGCTGTTAGACAGGGAGATTCCAGGATTTGGTGAATTGTTTAGAAAGATCAGTTTTGACGAGATAGGTTCTGCGGCCATGATGAGTCGGGCGTTCGCTGGCACGAGAAAGCGGGCATCAATATTCTGCCTACCCGGATCACCGAATGCTGTGAGGACTGCGATGGAGAAACTGATTCTTCCTGAGTTGGGTCACTTAGTTGGCCTAGCGCAAGGGCCCTAACGCTTCTTGCGGCTTTTGGCCTCCTTCACTCCCTTGGCTGCCCTAGGAGCCTTTGCAGGAGGCGCATTCTTCGCCACATACTTCTCGTAACCCTTTGGATCAGCTACCGTTTCGTCACACAGGCAGAACTTCAACGATGTGACTATGTGGGTTGGGCAACTTTCAATGAACTCGCATTTATCGCATACAACTTGCAGCCCATCAACGAAACATTCTTGGATAGCTCCCCCTACACCGCGAGCCACAACTTCCTCAGAACGCGCAAACTTAACGGGATGAGACAGAATCCCAGCTAGCCTTTCCTCGACAGCGTCTAAATTGTCGAGGCGTCGAACTACAAACTTCCCACCGTTTCGGTCGTAGCTGATTCCCGCCCTCATGAGTTGAATGAACTTGTCCTTACCCATGTATGGCAGTTTGAAACCGGTTGGGTCAAGCACTTCCTCCGGCCCAGTCACTGCGGGTTGAACCTTCGACTCAGAGACTAGGAAGTCGATATCGCGCTCCTCTAGCTCCAGCTGAAGCGCGACCTCCCTACCCTGAGCCTCGCTAATCCGAAAGAGCTCCACGACGAACGGAACTATTTCCAATAGAGCCTTGCGTTTCGAGAGGTGGCAGACTCGAGCCAACCTGCCACAAAGATGATCTAACGCCCAGAGCCGGTATTGAAATCGATCAACGATCTTTCCTGAAACTCGCGGCGCCACTTGCAACGCGTGATCAGGATCTTCATCGGGTTTCGGCGTACCGACCGAAGCCAACTCGTTCAAAGCGACGGGTAGAAGGCTCCATTCGGGAACTCGGTCTCGGCGTGGAAGGTTGAACGGAGGCGGCATCATGCCCCGCGATCTGCGGGCGCCCACCATTCCGTAGCCCATATCAGCCCTAGAAAGCGCGTCGTATGCCTTAGCCAACTTATCGGGTGACGTGTAGACGTAGGGGAGGATGTCGTGGACTAATAGTAGAAGCTCGTCGCGGTAGAGGGGAATCTCAGTCTCGTTAAGGACACGCCGTGCGGCGGCTAGACCTTTCCCGGCAAACATACCTCGAACCGTATTCCTCTCATTGAGTTCTCTGGTTCGGGTTGAACGCAGGGTCGCAATCCCACTTGTTGACATAGTCTGAGCATCATTAATCGCCGACCTCATGTCCCCGTAACTCTCGCCAGCCAGCTTTTTCACAACCTTCAGCGGCAATGACCGCTTTTCCTCGGTGAGTATGTGGTTGAGTAATGAGACGAGGAGACGCGGCCTGATCTCGTACATAGTGAGCACGATGCACGCTTTCCGGAGGTCATCGAATCGCTCGTCGTCAACGTCATTAGCCGTGAGTACAATTGGGAGAGGCGCACCTTTGATCGCGGTTAGGACTGCGCCCAACCCGCCTCTGTCCTCACGGCCGAAAACACCATCCACCTCATCCAGGAGAATTAGGTTCCCTCGACTTCCAGTTGAGAAGACGTCGAGGGTCATGGAAGTGCTTGCTGGTGCCAAAACTTTCTTAATCGTCTTCTCCGTCCGAACGTCACTCGCATTCAATTCTACCACCCGGAAGCCATAATCACCAGCTGCGGCTCTAGCAAGGGTAGTCTTTCCCACGCCGGGCGGTCCAACAAGCAGGCAGGACCTACTTGGTTTCTTTTTTAGCGTCCACTGCTTTAACCACGTTTTGAATTTCTCGACAGAGTCCTCATTTCCGAGAAGCATAGCTGTGGTTTGTGGGCGGTATTTCTCCGTCCAAGCCACGTTCTGTTGCGTCTGAGCCTGCACGTTACTTTCTTCCGATCTCTACGACTTGAGCAAGCATGGCGCTCAGTTGGATATCCTCATTCGCTCCTTGCGTTAACCTGAAATCGCACTCTCCTAGGGCGCGGACAATCTCCACCTGCTTATCTCCGGTTGCTTCAGGAATCCGGCTAATTTCCCGGTTTGCCCCGCGAATAATCTCCCTGCCGCTTACACCAAACTTACCCATGAGCTCATACATGACGTCTCTAGCTTTGATGAAATCCCCCTTAATGGCCAGCGTTAGCATATTGCGTAAGAGGCCGCTCTGTGCCTCTGGCTGAAACTTTTCCAAGGCCGAGAGATCTAATCGCCCGCCCTTCGAGCTACTCGCGACGACTTGGAGATAGTTAACGGCCCGTCTAAGGTCCCCTTCTGAGAGTTCTAAAATTCTCCTGAGAACCTTCGGGTCGGCCTCTATTTTTTCAGACTTACATATTCTATCAAGGTAACTGGTGGCGTCAGTCTCCTCAAGTTGCCTGAACCTGAAGACGGAGCATCTGCTCTGGATGGGTTCGATTATTCCGCTTTGGTAGTTGCAGATTAGTATGAAGCGGCATGTTCGGGATGCTGTTTCCATTATTCTCCTGAGGGCGGTCTGTGCGTCTTTCGTCATTTCGTCGGATTCGTCAAGAATCACGAGCCCAAACTGGACTCCGGAAGCCGTAGTTTGAATGATCTGGGAGAAGCCTTTGATGCGTTCTCGCACCACACCAATGCCGCGTTCGTCGGACGCGTTCAGTTCCAATACAAGCCTCCTGAAATTGTCCCCCATCAACTGCCGTGCGATGCAAAGTGCGACACTGCTCTTTCCCGTTCCCGGAGGGCCTGCAAAGAGTAGGTGAGGCATAGTCGAAGGTGCCTTCAGAAGAGCCCTTAGTCCTTCGACTGTGTCCTTTTGATTCACGACCTCATCAAGCGTTCGCGGCCGGTATTTCTCGATCCACATAAGCCCTGTTTCACTCAACATTCAGAATCACCGTATGAATTTCCTTTGGACTTCCAGTGCGGCCCAAGTTCGTTTGCGTCATTCAAAAGCCTTGGCCCCACCGAAACATGAGTAAAATAATCGCACGCGAAAACCGCGATCAGTTTCATTGATCTCTGTTGTTTGGTTTCTCCCTGCAGTGGCAATTTGTAGTATCCTATTCAAATTTCCTCGTTCGAACGATTTAAATTCAGAAACGTAAGCGAAGTGGAAAGTTGGTGGTTTATTCTTGGCGGAAGCGTTGATGTCGGTAGAGGATATTGACTTCGATTTCGAAAATTCACAGACCAGGATCGTACTAACGCGCGAGATTCCGGAAACGTCGCCGAAGCTATCCAGAATTCTGGCATCCAAAATGGGTCAGGAAGTCGAGGTCCCATATTGGACAGCTAGAGAGCTTGTTCAATTAGGATACGCAAGGTTCCGCGAAGAAGACGTTCTCAATTACAACGCTCTCTCCAAGATTCACTGGCGGGAGACAATTCCCGCTTCCAGGCAGCTGCCCGCACTTCAACCAAATTTCTACTGCATTCTCAGGCGCCACGTAACCGAACTCAAAGAATTGAGCAAACAGGACCAAGTCAAGCTGCGTGAATTGGAGAGAACAGAGAGCCTTGTCCGAGACATTGTCAATTGCAGAATCCGCAAAATAGTTTCACTTGCAGCATCTCCAACACCCTCCGAAGAACTGATCCAAGTGCTAACCTACGAAGAACGAATCTTATACTTG
>JBEKPE010000148.1:0-4879 GCA_049521055.1 Bathyarchaeia archaeon | reverse complement strand
GGATAGTCTACGTTTGGTCGGCATCGGTGTGACAATTCGTTTGGTGGCCTGAAGTCTAGGGTAGTAATGTCAGTTGTTTCTTGGCTTGGTCTAAGTAGTCCTGAAGTTCGTAATCTGGTAACTCTCTAAATTGTAATCCCATTCGGGCATAGACTCGTTTCGCTATCACTCGACCAAGAGTTATTGCTCCCTGATACCCGAAAGTACTCTCAAGTGTCTTGAATAGGGTGTCCAAGCGGTAGGGAATCTCATCGCTCGTTATTCCGTGGTGCACTCGCAGAGATTCATAAACCGCTTTCAGAACTTGTTGTCCTAAGATTGTGTAGAGGGCATTATCAATGGCCAACTTAACCTCATTATTGAACTCCTTATGTGTACGCTGCGCCATTACAATGCCAAGGGTTCTGTCAAGTCACTGAGGAATTGTTCTCGCTGTCAAGTTTCGCGGTATGATTGGGGTTCGGTTTAGGGCTTCTTGTTGAACCAGTCTTTGATTGCTTCTTCTATGGCGGCGCTAAGATCGCCCTTCTTTCCACCGAGCCTCTTTACAACCTCCCATCGCAGTCGCCGCTCAACCTCGTCTGAGAGTACAATGTACAGTTTTCCCAAGTGTGTAACAACCCTCCCGTAAAACTAAGTGTAGCCTTCCACGCTGCTGAATATATGTCTATGTATCTAGGTTTCGTGTGGTGTTTTCTTGCTCGCGTTCTGTATTAGCGTTAGCCACTTGTCATTACCTTTGATTTCTATGCCTGCAACTTGAGCAGGGGTTTTGCCCTCTAGTGCCTCATGCGGTCGTATGTAGTTGTGGTAAATTTGATAGCCTGAAAGGATAGGCGTGTCTGGTCGCTTGAGAGTACGCATTACCTTCTCTCTCTGTCGTACTTCGCCGTTGAACCGTTCCATGCGGTTGTTGCTGCGATCTCCCGCTAATCGTATGTGGCGTATGTGTTCGGTTCTTGTATCCTTGTTTTGTGTCCAGAACTCTTGCATGTACGCTTCGTGAAAGTTCGGTGCACCATCGGTTATCAGCGTCTCGAGTTGCTTTCGAGCTGGATAAGAAACGGTCACCTGTTCCTAGCGAGTGAGCTACTCTAGTGTTATTTCAAAGGTGCAAGATGATGCGCCGAGTGCTGCGCAAGTGTTCTGTTGACTGCTCTTTGCCTTCTTGTTTAGGTAAGCTTCAAGAAAGCCTGTGCAGATTCCTTTGATGAAGTGGCACATGGGTTCATTTGCCCCGTGCCTACCGGAAGTCGGATTGCCTTCCGTCCTTATGCTATATGTTAAACCTCTCATCTCAACCCTCCTTGCTTCCCTACATCTTCCCCAGCCTCGTTCCGCCATCACAGCGTCCAGCAAACTGACCAGATCGTTGTCAGATTTCGCTTCATCTTTCAAATGGCTGAACATGTTTAGGCCTACGTCCCTACCCATCTGATGAAGGAGATTTGCACCGAGCCCTTCCCCTAATAATTCCACTAGCCTATCCATCAATTCCAGAAAGGTTGTGGTTCGGAATGCAATCATCTTTTCGAGGCTAGGGCTCTCGACAATTAGACCGGTTTCTGCGTGTTTGTCAAGCGTACTCAACATGACAGCTTTAGCAACTGGCAATTGTCAACGTACATTATCGTGCATAAGGGCAATTAGGTTTTACGCAATGAGGAATCAACCGCCTCATAAATTACCAGTGTGAGCATATAATTCGCCAAACACAAAGTAAGAGGGTACTTCATATCGCCTCTAACCTTGAGGAATTGCTCAAGAGACGACTGCATACTTGACTAAGTCAACTTAAATAATTGACTGAGGCAAGCATCTTCATGGGCATAACGCATAGGCAGGCCAATCGAACTCTCTCCCATGTGAGGCTAAGTTTTCGCTCTCAGGGAGTCATGAAGCGGCTGGGCGCTCACATTACGAGACTCGATAAGAGCCTCGTTGAGATTTCAGCTCAGAATCGACCCGATCTCAGCCAGCAAGATGGTTTTGTGCACGCCGGCGTTCTAGCGACGTTACTTGATAGCGCTGGTGGGTATGCGGTTCTGTCTTTGCTACCGCGTGACTCTAGAGTTCTCGCCGTTGAGTTCAAGATCAATTTCACGAGACCGGCCATAGGAGACAAGATCCGTGCCATTGGAAAAGTCCGGAAGCTGGGAAGAAGGCTGGCGATTTGTGAACTTGAGGCTCTGATGAACGAGAAGGGAAAGTGGGTGTCCTGTGCGTGGGGATCACAAACGGTCTACTGCATTAGGCCAGATGGCAACCATGATTAATACATTCGACCAGAATGCTTCAACGTTTCGTCAGTTCAACCGATTTTTCACACAAAAGATCGGTGTGTTAGATGAGGATTATCTGGGTAGTCGATTCTCACTCAGCAAGGTGCGGGTGCTATGCGAGCTTGCTCATCGGCGAAAGGCCACTGCGACCGAGATTGGGAAAGAGTTGGGGCTTGATGCGGGCTACTTGAGTCGTATCATCAGCAACTTCGCGGAAGAAGGGTTTATCGATAGCAAGCCTTCCAAAACTGATGGTCGTCAGGCCATTTTGCAACTCACGAAGCAAGGCCTCAAAACATTTGCAACACTCAACGCGCGTGCAGAAGAAAAGGCAACAGCAATTCTAAAACCGCTAGCGGCGAACGAGCGAGAACGCCTATTCGACGCAATGCGAACTGTAGAGTCCGTTCTCGGCGGTCAACACAATTCTGAATCATCGTACGTACTGCGATCTCCTCACGCAGGCGATCTGGGTTGGATAGTACATCGACACGGTGCGTTATATTTCGAAGAATACGGGTGGGATGAACATTTCGAAGGGCTCGTCGCCAGCATCGTAGCCGAATTCATTGAACACCTCGACCCAAAGCGAGAACGATGCTGGGTAGCCGAGAAGAACCACGAAATCGTAGGTTGCGTATTTCTCGTAAAGAAATCCACGACAGTAGCCCAACTACGACTTTTGCTCGTAGAGCCGAAGGCGCGGGGGTTAGGTGTCGGCACTCGACTCGTAGATGAATGCACTGCTTTCGCCAAGTCGGTTGGCTATCGGAGCATCACACTCTGGACTAACGATGTTCTCCATGCTGCTCGGCACGTTTACGAAAAGGCTGGCTATCAACTCGTTCGCAAGGAAAACCACCACAGCTTCGGGCACGACTTGGTGGGAGAAACGTGGAAGCTGAAACTGTGACGTGTAGATATCTAGCCGATACCTAATCATCGCTTCACGCGAGTTTCCACCTGGTGGATTATGCTCCATCTTCCAAGCAGATGTATAGGCGACGGTGTACGATTTCGTTCCAATCAACAACTAGAGGCGTTTGTAGATGGGTGTCCTCGTTAAGGTTGCGCAAAACGTGTAGGATATGGTAGGTGCAATCAGGCAACAGTCCGAACCGAAGCTTAAGCTCAGACTAAGAGAAGCTAAGGCTGAGTGGCTGGAGCTCAAGAGTCGAAGTAAGACTTCAACTTGGGCCAAGACGGAACTTTACACTAGAGCTGCCGTCGCTAGGGCCGATGCCCGGCTAAAACACGGTGCCGACCAAAGTATCGGAAAGATCATCCTGGAGCTCGAAAGAATAAGACGAAGACTCGTACGGGCAGCGTGATGCCCGAACCTATCAAACTCACATATTTCAATCAATTTCGGGTTAGAAATTCAGTCTAATCTTGAACGTTCGCCGAGTTCCTTGCATAAGATCGTTAATTTGATCTATATTCTACTTTCGGCACAAGGTCGACGTGTACATAAATCGACCTGTGAGAAGATCACTTCGCGGAGACGGTTGAAGTTGGATGAAATTGGTGGAGATTTATGCCCACGCTGCGGGCTACGAACTCTCACCATCTACTATGAAGACGAGACAGATCTCCAAATCGGTGCCCACTGCGAAGAATGCGGCTTGAAAGGATTCTTCATGAATGGGAAGCTTGTCCAATTAGCCACCGCCTAACCGCAGCACATTAGCCGTCGGGGCTGTGCCTATGAGTGAGCCTGCATGACAGTAGGGCGTTTTCAAGTAATGGCGGTTCTTCAAGCGGCGAGGGCTAGGGAGCTTGGATTTTCCGAGACTCGAGCGAAGAGCTGGGGCCTCAACAGGGCAATTTTCTACGCCGCCGCCAAACGAGGGTTCAAACATGACCGCCAACGCCCTGGCGGAAAACAGCTCGGAAGGAAGACTCCCGCGAAAATTGGCGAGGCCTTCTTAGGAAATGAAATGGGGTATACTGTGAGGAAGGGAAGCAGAACTTATTTCGTGATCGGTGGAAAACCGCAGACTGAGGCTGATTTCAAACGCCAGATTGAGAGTAGATTCGGAAACGCGTTTTCACGTGCTTGGAAGGAATCTCTAATCATCGTCCGCCAATATCCTAAGGACGTTCTCTCATCACAGAACCGATTCTTCAGTGAAGTCTATCGCCCGCGGAGGGACGAGCTAGCTTCGAAATGGACGGAAATGAGCGATCCAAGAAATGTGGACGTGGGATAGGGTAATCTGGTTTTCAGGTTAGCCTACGAGTTGCGTGATTTTCTTTGCTATGTTGTTTTCCACGTGCGTAGTCCAGAGCATTTCGGGCACGTCAACGGCTAAGAACAGCACTGACAGTAGGAGCGCTTCCGCGGCTGCGACAGCGATGTTCTGAATCCATTTCCCTATTCCGATCGTAATTGTGAAATCGTTGGGTTGGCCTGAAAGCGTGATAGTGAAGCATCTATCGGCAGTTATTATGTCCCTGAGTATTCCAGCCTTTTGTGCCTGGATAACTGGTCCTGATAGTCCCGTTGTTGACTGCATCTTATACCCGTCACTCTGCAAAGAGTCAGAAATCTGCTTAGCGAGTTCGTTTAGATCCTTGTTCTTTCCTTGAAACCG
>JBEKPE010000147.1:0-4904 GCA_049521055.1 Bathyarchaeia archaeon | reverse complement strand
AGCCGACCTCTCAGTACTGATCGCACTCTACGTCTGCTTACTTCCAACAACCATCGGAGCACTACTACCCGCCATAGGCCTTTCTGGCATGTCTCGGCTGTATGGTAGGAAGATTGTTGCAAAGTCGGGTAGGGCGATCGAAACTGCCGGAGATACGGACACTATTCTCCTAGACAAGACCGGCACAATTACGGTCGGAAGTAGACAGGCTATAGAATTCTTACCGTTTAGGAATCATACTGAAACAGAAGTTGGAGAAGCCGCATTCCTCTCATCTTGGCATGACGACACACCGGAGGGCCGGAGCATAATCAGACTGGCGTACAACCATGGGTTGATACCGAAAGAGCTGAACGCCTTAGCCCTGTCCGAATCCTACGAGTTTTCTGCAACCACTAGAACGAGTGGTGTGAAGTTCACAACCGGTACAGGCTTCATGTTGCCGAAGTCTGGCAGTGGTGACGAACGGAGCAGATTCAGGCGCAAGTTCACCGACTCGTTGGATAGCTCAGTTGAAACCGGTGAGATTGAAATTATCAAGGGAGCTCCCGATGCGATCAAGAAGATTGCGCAGATATGCCCGACAGATTTCGATAACACAGTCGACAAGATTTCAGGTGAGGGCGACAGCCCGGTCGCGGTCAGTAGGAACCGGGAAATAATCGGGTTGATTCGCCTAAGGGACATTTTGAAGGAGGGGATAAAGGAGAAAATTCGAGATGTCAAGGCAATGGGAATTCGACCAGTAATGATCACCGGTGACCACCCTCTCACTGCGAAAAGTATCGCTTCCGAAGTCGGTATCGACGAATACGTTCCTCAAGCGAAGCCCGAGGACAAACACGGAATAGTTCTCAAAGAACAGTCCAACAGCAGAATTGTGGCTATGATAGGTGATGGAACGAATGATGCGCCCGCATTGGCGGTTGCGGATGTGGGACTCGCAATGAATTCAGGAACACAGGCAGCTAAAGAAGCTGCGAACATGGTCGACCTAGAATCGAACCCGTCGAAAATCATTGAGGTGGTTATGCTGGGAAAGCAGCTGTTGATGACTCGGGGAGCGATAACAACTTTCAGTATCGCAAACGACGTGGCTAAGTACTTCGCAATAGTTCCGGTAATGTTCGCGGTTGTCCCGCAACTCGTTGCTTTAAACATCCTTGGACTCGGGCTTCACACCGCAGTGCTCTCAGCATTGATGTTTAACGCAATCATAATCCCCCTCCTAATTCCGCTGGCCATGAAGGGTGTTTCGTTCAAGCCAACGGACACGATGACACTATTTCTGAAGAACACTATGATTTATGGGGTGGGCGGAGTTATAGTTCCCTTCGTCGGAATCAAACTCATAGACATACTCTTAGTTGCAATTCACATGTAGGATGATTGGCAATGAAGAAAGACATCTATGGGCCTCTGGTTAGAGTTGCGATAATCTCCCTCATACTTTGCGGACTGCTGTTTCCGCTCGTAGTGACTGGACTCGCGCAAGTCCTGATGCCCTACCAAGCAAACGGTGAGATGGTGCAGCTCAAAGGGCGAAATGTTGGCTCGATTCTTATTGCGGAAAACTTCACTTCGCCCATGTTCTTCCACCCCTGGAACGCATCAGCGTCAGGAGCTGACCCAGACATTACTCTTCAGGATGCGTATTCTCAGATCCCGAGAATTCAAGCATCTACTGGCATACCTGCGAACGCGCTCAAGCAAATCGTAGACGCCAACATTGAACGGACACTCTGGGTCACGGGCGACCCATATGTCAACGTCCTCAAACTCAACCTCATCCTCATTCAACAGTACCCATCAATCTATAACTCGTTCAACTAACAAAGCCACTATTAGGATGACCCGGTTGAGCCGAAAGGTTTCGCTTCGCCGACAGCTCAACACGTATGATACGACAAGCCTAGTGGTGGGGTCCGCAATCGGCGCGGACATCTTCGTCATACCGGCCCTCATCGCACGAATCGTAGGGCCTGTTTCAATCGTCATCTGGTTCGTCGGCGCCATCATCGCAATTGTCATCGCACTTTGCTTCGCATATTGCGCGACCATTCTACCCAAGGTCGGGGGCTCGTATGCTTATGCGACGAAAGTTGCAGGCCCCTTCCCAGGCTTCATGGTAGGTTGGGCACTTCTCCTAGCGGAATGGTTCACGCTCGCAGTCTTCCCGGTTGCATTCGTCCAATACTTCCTAACACTGGTTCCGAATCTTCCCCCCTTGTATCAAGTGTTGCTGAAAGCAGCGTTCACCGTGACGATAGTTCTAACCAATATTTACGGGGTCAAAGCAGCGGGGCAATTCAACGACGTGCTTACCATCGCCAAATTGGGGCCACTCTTTTTCCTAATCTGTCTCGGGATAGCGTTTATTGTCTTTCGACCGAACTTGGCCGTTTCTCATTTTCAACCGTTCTTTAATGGAAATATTTCTGGGGTAGGGCAAGCGTTAGTATTGATTATCTGGGCATACGCAGGTTTCGAACTTTCGACTCTTCCAGCCGACGAAATCGAGAACCCTAAGAAGACATTGCCCCGGGCCTTGTTTCTGGGCATGTTGATTGTTGCAGCATTCTACATAATTACTAACGTCGTTGTGATGGCTGTCGTCGATCAGGCAACGTTAGGCGCGTCGACGGCTCCTTTGAGCCTCGCCGCTGCCAAGGCCCTCAGCTTTTCTCCTACCCTCGCGATAATCGGTGGTTTAATACTCACATTTGGCGCGTTGGCATCGATTCTCGGCGTGGACGAGTCGGGAACGATCGGAACGTCTAGATTGGCTTTCGCCATGTCACTTGACGGCATGTTACCGCGGGCGTTTAGCAAACTACACCCAACAACCAAAACCCCCTACGTTAGCATAATCGTTCTCTGTTCAACGGCTTTTATCGCGAGCCTCACAAACAGCCTATCCGCCCTGATCAACGCTTCAGTCTTTCTACTTTCTTTCGCCTACCTCGCGACATGTGTTTCAGCGTACTTTCTGGAAAAGAAGGATTCTACGAAGGCGAGCGGTTCACTCGTCAATAAGATCGTGATAGTTTTCGGTGTTGCATTTTCAGTGCTTCTAATGACCCAGGTGAACGCACAGCAAGTGCTCATTTCCATAATACTGTTAACTTTTGGTCTTCCGGTCTATAGATTCTTCGCGCCCAAGAAGGACATAACTGACCTCAAGCGCGAGTACCTATCTAGACAGGCGATTCTTGAAAGAACCTACCATCAAGGAGAGGTCTACTTGGCCAACATTCTGCGTCACGCGAAATTGCGAATTTACAGGGCGAAACGGATCCAACCCGCTTGGAAAGTCGAACAAACAAAGTAAACTTAGTGCGGAGAACCTCAAAAATCTAATACTCAACTGTAAACGAGTTCCGTGCAGTCAGAAGAAACAATTATCTTCGCAATGCTACATTCTGTCCAAACATGCCAAGAATTTCACCCGACTTCAAACCATTTGCCGAGCAGTGGCTGAACGGACTGAAGTTGATTAGCGATCCGAAGCAAGCGATCGGAACAGTGCGAGCGGACTCGAGACTAATTGGAGACCAGACATCTGAAGTGAAGCGCGGGCAACACGTTCTCATCTCCGACGAGCCTAAAGAAGTCGGAGGAACGGACAAAGGCCCCAGCCCCCTTGATTACTTCATGGCGGCTGTAGGATTTTGTGAGAACGTCACCTTTGCTAGATATGCTATGCTAAACGGCCTAGACTTTGATTCCCTGGAGACCAGCGTAAGAGGCCACTGGGATCGAAGAGGTCAAGGAGATTTTACTGAAATCGAACCCGCCTTCACTGATTTCGTCGTCGAAACAAGAGTGATATCTAGTGATTCCTTGGAGAAGATCAGACAAGTCGCCAAAACCGTCCATAAAAGATGCCCGATGCATTCAACAATAACGAAAGTTGGCAAAGTCGTCGATAGACTGTTTGTGAACGGCGTTGAAGTCCCGCTATAGAATCCGCGCCGGTTCGTCTCTACTTTAGCCCTATTTTCGTTGCATACTTGGCGATGAAGAAGATCACGACCACGACTATCATGAAGTTGATTATCACGCCCACGAAGTCTCCAAGGGCGAAGTGCATACCATTACCGATCGGAATAGAGAATACCGCTTTGCGCCAATCACCGCCGGGTACGAACGCCCCTGGAACCGGCATGATAATGTCTTGAACCAGAGCGGATACCACCTGCCCGACGTAAGAGCCCATGATGAAGCCTACCGCTAATCCTAGTACTCCGGCCTTTCCGAGGAAGCCAAAAAATTCCGCCTTCAAGCCCTTCGGTGCCTTTGGTGGAGGCGCTGGTGTTAGAAGTTCTCTAATCTTCCTAAGTTCCGCAAGGATCTCATCGTTGCTGCTCATATGGAGTCAGTGTATTCGAGCGTGTACGTGCTAATGAAACTTTAGACCCATCTGGGGCTAGCCGTGTCTTAGATTAACGCATAATCTTGAAGTTGAACTTCGGACTCTGAAAGAGCCCCATCAACCTTAGCCACAACGGAAGCACCATCTCGGTTCCTCTCGCCGCGGTTATGTCGCCTAGGTCGATTATTGATTTCCACCCAAACGATTTCAGAATCTCCTTCACTCTCTCCTTGGCCTGCGCATCGTTTCCGCACACAAATACTTCGTGTTCACCTGGGACCAGGGTCGGTTCAACCATCAATATACAATTCATCGTGTTCAACGCCTTCACAACCTTAACGCTTGGAAAGGTGCGTTGTATCTGTTCGCCCAGCGAATCATTGTTACAGACAGATAACGTAGGAGGCATTCCTTTCGAGAAGTCAAGCGGATTCGCAACATCGATCAAAACTTTCCCCTTGAGATTGCTCGCGCCCGCGGCGGTCAGAGCCGCAAGCGATGCTGTTCCGGCGGTGCAGTTGAAGATAAC
>JBEKPE010000146.1:0-4920 GCA_049521055.1 Bathyarchaeia archaeon | reverse complement strand
CCTTAAACGAGATGGATATATCATCCAAGACTTTCTTTCGGCCGAATCCAGCGCTTAGGCCAGTTACCTGCATTTTCTCCTTTAGATTGGACAAATCGAGGACTCTCTTGTCGGTTTCCGACGTACTACCCAACTCCGTTAAGAGTTCTGAACTCATGATTAGCTACCGACATCGCTTACTGTGATGACTGAGTAATTGAATGCGAGTTATATGAATCATATAGATTATAGTGAGCACACATGTGCACGCATGTTCACAATGCGTTTTCGCTAAATAAGAATAGGCGGCTACGTGCGTTCGATGATTCGTATGTCTAGCAAGAATAACAAACGTAATGTCGGAATAGTTGCTCTTGTTGTCGTCATCCTGGCGGCAGTTGCAGGAGGATACTACTTCACGACAATGAACACTACTCAGAGCACGTCAGCAACATCCCTAATGACTTCTGAAGCGTCGACGATGATGTCTTCCGAGACATCAATAATGACATCCGCGACCATGACTGAAACTTCGATGGCTTCCGTGACATCGTCAGTAGCAGCATACCAACCGACTACACCCGTCTCGATTCTAGGAGCTGGGGCCACCTTTCCTCAGCCTTTGATCCAGACCTGGACTGTGCAGTACAATAAGTTGTACCCCGCTGTCAGCATAAGCTACAGTGGTATCGGTAGCGGCGGCGGTATTCAACAGATATCAGCGAAGACAGTAGATTTCGGTGCGTCAGACGCTCCACTCAGTAACGCACAACTGGCAGCGGCTCCCGGTCTGGTCCTCTTTCCAGAGACACTTGGCGGCGTAGCGATAACATACAACCTGGCAGCGTTTGGCATTAGTAATACCACGGTCCTAAAGTTCACAGCAGATGTCATAGCAAGCATCTACATGGGGATCATAACCAAATGGAACGATCCAGCCCTCGTAGCACTCAACCCCGGAGTTCCACTACCAAATGCATTCATAACCGTAGTTCACAGATCCGACGGCAGCGGAACAACCTACGCTTTCACGAACTTCCTATCCGTCACCGTTCCGAATTGGGCTTCACAAGTCGGTTACAGCACGTCAGTGACCTGGCCTGTGGACACCAAAGCCGGCGCTACTGGCGTTGGTGCCAAGGGTAATCCTGGCGTTGCAGGTGCAGTTGTGAATACAAATGGGGCGATAGGTTACGTGGATGTTATCTATGCTGTCAGCAACAACCTTGCAGTAGGTTCCGTGCAGAACGCGGCAGGGAATTTCGTCGTACCAACTCTTCAAACAATCCTCTACGCTGCTGCGAACGCAACCGGCACTCCCAATCCAGCAGATCTTAGGCTGCACATTGTGAATGCAGCTGGGCCTCAATCCTATCCGATCAGTACATACACCTACATCCTCGTCTACAAGGACATGTCAGCAAACCCCAGCACAACTCAAGCTAAAGCGCAAGCACTTGCTCACTTCCTTTGGTGGGCGATCCACGACGGACAACAATATTCAACAGCATTGATCTACGTGCCACTCCCAGCAAACGTCGTTGCGGCCGATGAACAACTACTCATGACCTTAAACTACCAAGGAACACCACTGCTCACCGGATAGACAATAGCGACTTTCAATGCAAACGGAAATTGAAAATACCCGTGCTCGGCAACGAGCACGGCACCACGATTTTTTGCGTACGATTCTGATCCTAGCAGCGTTCGCAATCCCAGTTATCGCGGCGCTAAGCCTCTATGCGCTTTATAATGGAAGTCTCGACTCGATTCAAGCCTTCGGGTTCGGGTTCCTGACCAGTTCCGCCTGGGTGCCTAACCCACCCAACGGTGGACCTCCTATCTTGGGAGCCCTCCCCGCGATCTACGGATCGGTGGTCACAACGCTGATTTCCCTGGTCTTTGCGGTTCCAATTAGCTTGGGTATTGCTTTGTTTCAATCGGAATTGGCCCCCCGGAATTTTCGACTTCCTTCGATCTTTCTGGTCGAACTTCTTGCGGCTGTACCGAGTGTAGTGTACGGGCTCTGGGGGATTCTGTTTCTGGTTCCCTTCATGAGCAAATACGTCGATCCGGGACTGGTAGGATCATTGGGTTTCATTCCCATTTTCTCAGGTGAAACAAATGGGTTAGGCATGTTCACCGCGGGAGTCATTTTAGCCATCATGATTATTCCATATGGCGCCGCAGTTATGCGGGAAGTCATCTCCGCCGTCCCTCGCAGCCAACGAGAGGCATGCATAGCCTTAGGGGGGACCACATTGGAGACTGTGCAGATGGGCGTAATTCCCTACGCCAGCACGGGCATAATCGCTGCAGTCGTTCTTGCAATGGGCAGAGCCATCGGGGAGACGATGGCCGTTACAATGGTCATTGGTAACGTTGCAAGAATATCTCCATCATTATTCCTTCCTTCTGAAACCATTCCGAGCGTGATCGCCAACGAGTTCACTGAAGTTGCTGGCAACAACATTTACCTAGCGTCACTCTTCGAACTTGGTCTAATCCTCTTCGCGATCGCTTTCATCATGAACCTCCTCGGCAGGGTTCTAATTTCGAGGTTGACTTTTCACGGTGGGACGTCTGCAAATGTTTAGCTCGATAAGCGCACGCCGATTCAGCAACAGGCTGTTCGTCGTCCTCGCCGCCCTCGCGTTCTTACTTGCGTTAGTCCCTCTGGGTTCGATACTTTACCAAACGATCGCGCAAGGGTATAGAGTACTGAATTACGACTTTTTCACTCAAATTACCCCTCCTATTGGGGGAAGCGGCGGAGGAATTTTGAATGCGATCGAGGGAAGCTTGGTGATGGTTGGGATTGCGTCTTTAATCGGAGTCCCCATCGGACTCTTCGCGGGCGCGTACCTTTCAGAGTACCCCGGAAGAATCGCTTACAATCTTAGGCTCATAGCGGAAGTACTTACAGGGGTTCCGTCAATTGTGACAGGAATCGTGATTTATGTCGTAATTGTTGCTACCTTACATAGGTTTTCAGCGCTTGCTGGCGGAATCGCGTTGAGCTTCATGATGATACCCATTGTGGCGATCTCTACTCACGAGTCTCTGAAACTTGTCCCCTCTTCGATAAAGGAAGGAGGTTTGGCGCTTGGCATATCAAGATCAAAGACCCTTGTCTACATACTCGTTTCGAGCGCAAAGAGCGGAATCATTACAGGCATCGCTCTGTCGGTGGCTCGCATTATGGGTGAAACTGCTCCTCTACTGTTCACCGCTTTGGGCAACCAATTCCTGATGACTAGTGTCTTTGACCCCGCTGCTTCGATGACTGTACTCATCTATGAGTTCGGCACTGCTCCCTACCCTAGCTCGCATGCTTTCGCTTGGGGCGCAGCCCTAATCCTATTGCTGCTCGTCTTAAGCCTCAATATCGTAGTCCGAGTCGCGTCAAGATTGAAGCCCACCGTCCCGATCTGAGTTCGTTCTCCAAGTTCTTTTCTCGGTAACAGGTAGGTACGTCGAGACTGAAATCGCGTGGGCGAGGGCTTATAGGCACTTCGTCAATTCATCGACGGAAGAATTGAAACCTCAAGCCATGTTGATGAGTTGCCTTGGGGTGAGCAGCCAGATCAGGGTTGCGCACTTGCTCATTTGCAACTTCTCTACCTGGAGCTTGCAAACGCTTCCCTTCTTGAGCAACGGTCTAGCGCTCGCGCTCCCCGTTGTCAAGGTTGAGATCAACGCGCTCAGCTGAGGTTCGTGTCCCACCATGAGCAAGCGCCGGCACGGTGAGTACTTTTCTTGCACTGCTCTGATAGCTTCTTCTGGAAGTACCTCAGGTCTAAGGGCCTGGGAGGTTTGAATTATCTGCCCCACCCCATACTCGCGCCCAACAACAAACGCCGTCTCCAAAGCTCGCCTATACGGGCTCGTCAGGATCAAGTCAAACTGAACACTCAGGCGATGCAACCCTTTGGCGATCCGACGAAGCCTCTTCATCCCCTTCATGGTTAGGGGGCGATCCGAGTCTAGTGGGTAAGCCGCGTCGCCACGAGTAACAGCTATACCATGTCGAAGAATGAATAGCGTCTTTGAAGCTGAGGACGCTACGCCTGTCTGTTCATGAATAATTGGCTTCCATATGGTGCCGAATTTCGGAATAGATCGTAGAAAACGTTCGGTTGCCTCTATTTTCCGTCGTTCGAGGTCCAACCATATCTCTACGACGGCACCGGGCACATTTTCCTTTTTCCATCTGAACTCGACCAGATCTTTCATGAGAACCTCAAGATCCTGAATTTGACCCATGAGTCGGGCAAGAAGCGTCGCGGTTCTAAGCTGCCTGCTTTCCAATCCCACCACTGGCTGCAGCATCTCGATTGTATACCGTAGTGGTTTGAAGGCGAGCCGGACTCTATGAATCGACGCATAATCCGCGGGCGTCACTGATTCAAGTTTCTTGCTCAAGTTATCAAAGGAAACATCCAACGATGCATCAACTATCCTGTGAGAATTCTCTGCCGTAGTAGTGGCGCGCCGCGCGTTGAGCCTAATCCTAGCTCTGTTGACCGCGTTCTCAATGAATCTTCTATCGGATTTCCAAGGAATCTTGTTTGCGGACTTCAGATACTTGGTTTCCCTATCACGTAGCTCGTCATAGAATTCCTTCATCTCGGGTAACTCTTTCAGAAAACCACGCGTCCTTACCATTTCGATGTGTACGTCTCGAAGAACGCTGAGCTCCTTGAGTTGGTCCTTGAGTTTAACCCGAGCTTGCCTGACTATGTTATCCGGATTGAATCTGTCGATCAAATCGATAGTTGTAGTGAGGCGCCTAATACTAACGCGGAGGTCATGCACATTCTTAACCGACGCTAACTGCTGATAGCGCTTCAAACTTCCCAGGTAATCGTTCCATCGCTTGTCCAAGGCCAGGATTATGAAATTAAGGACGTCCGGCCCGGCTGATCTTCGTCGAATGGG
>JBEKPE010000145.1:0-4999 GCA_049521055.1 Bathyarchaeia archaeon | reverse complement strand
ATAGAAGTAGCAAGACTGCTACTGCTCCAACCCACGGACCTTGGATTACTTTTGGTTGTGACATTATAGGTGGTCTCTATTTGGAATCTGCTCCGATTCGGTAAAGGTGAACTAGTATTCCGAATGCGATCAGTCCCACGCCGATTTGTAGTAGAACGACGTTCTTGAGCCCAGCCAATAATGCTTGGGATGAGTAGATGTCGAACAGTACTTGGAATCCGAGCAGTGAGAGAACGATTGCTCGCCACTCATTCGATGTCATCTTGTAAATTGGAAATTGTTTGCGGGCGTGTGTTGGGCGAGCACCTGGAGCAGGCGCTGTGGCTTTGAACCAGAGGTAGATTGTCGCATAAGCCACGGCGCCTATGAAAACCACTGATCCGAAAAAGATCAACGGGTCAATTTCGAGTTGAGGGATGTCGTTGAGAGCGCTGAATATGTTGCTCGCTCTGAAACCCCAAACCGTCGTCAAGGCGAGTTGCGCTAAGCCAGCAACTCCCATAGCAGTGTAGAACGGCCGGTCACGTATCGAGAGTTTCCTGCTAGTATCTATGAACGGAACGACTAGAAAGACGATGACAAAGATCATCGGTATCACCGCTCCCGCGATAAACTTGTCAATTCCCGTGCGAATTATCGCGTACATTCCAGTCAAGTACCATTCAGGCATCGTTATGCCTGCCTCCGCTGTTGGAATGAACTTCGTGCCCAACTCGACCGGGAAGAGCCCGCCGATAACCATGATCGCACCCGCCACCATAGATACGACTGGTATGTCGAGGACCATGTACCTGGGAAAGTGAACCATCATTATGAGTATCATGAGCATCGGAAAGATGAACACGTGGACGGCGTAGAACCTCAGTATGAGGTCACCCAGGCCTGTCCCGGCCATTAAGCGGAACGCGGTTGGTCCCATGAAGGGAGTGCTTCGGGCTAACGCTCTGCCAATGTTAATCGCTAGCATCCCTCGCACGTTCAGCAGTAGATCATATCCGGTGTAGGCTTCGATGATTGTTAGAATTCCGATGATGATTCCCGTTACCCAGAGCACTTCGTAGCGTAGCTTGTATCGTCCGGAGAAGTACTGATAGAACATGTGTGCTACGGCTAGCAGGACCATAGCGTTTGAAGCGTGGTAGTGGATGTTGCGTAATGCGGATCCGAATGGGATTACTTGATCAATTCTCTGAACGCTATCAAAGGGTGACGTGACGGCGCCAGTTGCAGTGTTAAAGATTACGTTGGGGCTATAGTAGAGCATGAGCAGTGCTCCCGAGATTCCGAGTAAGGCAAAAGTTGTAAACGTCAGGAAACCAAGGAATCCGAGCGGGCTCACAAACTTTCTCGGGAGTGTGAACTTGAGGCCCAGGAATATGGTGCGTTCAAGTCTTTGGTTTAGCCAGTCGATTAAGAGCTGAACGGGGCTCTTTTCTTTATTGGCTGGGGGCCGTGGTGCTGCCATATCCAATCGCATTCAAATCTATGTTGTGTGCGTAGATTTTATCGCCGTCGAATCGGAGTTGGACACTCGGCAAGTATCGTCCGATCTGGGCTGCCGGTCCTCCGATAGGCCATCCATCGGTTGGTCTGTACATGCTTCCGTGACACGGACATCCAATAATCCCCGAAGCTCCTAAGTAAGATACTAAGCATTGAAGGTGGATGCATGTCCGATTATAGGACACGAACTCGTTTCCCGCCTGTTTCGCCATGTCTGGGGGCAAGTGAATCAACATATTGGTGTATGTCGGGTCTGTGGTGAACGGGAACCAGTATACCATGGAACCGTTTACTGGCACATCCGCTTTCGTGGCAATCAGGGCGTCTTTGAAGGTTGAGGGGACTTGAGGGATGAGGAATTGGCCAGCTCCTGCGAAGGGAGCGGCCGCAAGAACCGCAGAAACTCCACCCATGATTTTCAAGAAATCTCGCCTGGATAACCTTGGTTTCTTAGCCGCCGTTGCGCCGTCGAACTGGGTTGCCAAGGAACTTCCGCAGCAATTGGCAAGATCCGTGCATTCTAAGCATGAACTGGAATAGCTTTGACCTCTATACCTAATTCTTCGGCCCTGAAGGGTGGCCTTGCTAGCATAGGGGGTCAAACTTCACACCGTTTCATTACATGAGCGAAAGATTTTGTTCGACTAACAAAATGCGTTCCAATTAAAGTTTTCAGGAAGAGAATTCATAGTTGCTAACCATGCAAAATCGCAACTTGATCTGAATAGTTTTGTCGTTAGCAATACTGCCAACGAAAAGGCTACCGCCTCCTAAGCCGCTCGCTGTTCAGGTTTTTTCCACAGAGACTCGCTTAAGCGTTGGAGCCTTGAACTCAAACGCACTGGCGCAGGCTGGGCATGGGTCAGTTGGTTATACTTCGCGGGTAATCTCGCAACGCCGCTCAGCGTCATTTCCCTGATCTCGTTGATCTTTGGTAAAGGGTAGCCGACTTTGCCATTCTTGAAGACCTGAACTAACAGTGGATCTCCACCCGCCTTATTTTCCTCGTCTTGCAAAGCGAGTAGGTCTTCTTCTATCTCTCCACTAGCTGAGTAGTTCCTATAGATTTGTTTTGCACCTGGGATAGTCCGTTTGCCTTCACTCGTCTTCACGCGAAAACTGAGTTCCCCCTGTCGACGAGTCTCTACGAGCTTATAGATCGCCTGGAGTGCTGGGTCGTCGCGGGAAGTGACGAGCTCCGTTCCAACGCCGAAAGCGTCGATCGGCGCGCCCCTCGCGGTCAGATCGTCTATGATGATTTCGTTTAGGTCGCCACTCACGAATATCTTCGTCTGCTTGAGTCCGGCATCGTCGAAGATTTTCCTTACTTTCTTGCTCAGGTCGTAGCGGTCTCCGCTATCCAGCCTCACGAGTGAAGGTTTTAGTGGAACTGCCTTCTTCGCGGCTTGTAGTGTATCATAGGTGTCTAGTAGTAGCGCTGGGTTAGTAGGGAAGGCTTTACAAAATCTTCCGAATGCTTCCTCCTCGGTTTCGTAATTCATTACGAATGAATGAGCCATAGTGCCGTAGATCGGTATCCCAAACCTGAATCCTGCCAGTACATTGGATGTCCCGACGCAACCACCGATGTAACTGGCTCTGGCTGCGAGAAGCGCCGCCTCGGGGCCGTGTGCGCGCCTCCCACCAAACTCTACAACATCACGCCCTCTCGCACTCTGAACAAGTCTTGACGCCTTTGTCGCAATCAACGTTTGAAAATTAATGGTCGATAGGAGGAAGGTTTCCACTACCTGAGCCTGTATGATTGGGGCTGTCACTCTCATTACGGGTTCGTTAGCAAAGAACACCGTTCCTTCGGGGAGTGCCCAGACATCGCCAGTGAACCGAAGTTTGAGGAGGTAAGTGAAGAAGTCGTCGCTTATGTCCTTGAAGGCGGAGTGCTTTCGAAGGAAGTCTACATGTTCCTTCTCGAAACGGAAGTTTTGAAGATAATCCAGGGCTTGCTCCAACCCAGCCGCTACGAGGTAGGATCGATTTTTCGGCAGGTTCCTGACGAAAAGCTCGAATGTCGCCTCAGCAGACTCCTTGTTCTCAAAATACGCCGCCGCCATCGTCAACTCGTAGAGGTCTGTCGCGAGCGCATTATCCCTTGGAAACAACTCCGAACAAACTCTCGTCTGATTGCTTTAGGGTGGAATAATAATCATTGTTCCGTCAGATGTGTCACTTTCTTATAGTTGAGGGTGAACCGTGAGGTTTGGTGCTTTGCTGTGGGTGATGTGGGCGAACATGGTTTCAGTAGCCTTAATGATGTATTGACTTTCCTGCGAGGCCAAACAAAATGAGAGTTTACAAGCAAGTAGAATCCTGCCCCGAGTACAATGAACCCCACCAACACCTAATCGAGGACGAGAAGATTTTTTGTCATGCTGTAGGCAAATGGCTTAGCGACCCGACAGGAATCTCCTATAAGGAATTGAAGGAACGCTGGAAAGAAAACAAATGAGAACCGGTTGCAGAAATATGGTTATGACAACAAGTTCACGGAACGCTACAAATCCGGCAACAGTATAGCCATTCTGAAAAATCATGGAAACCAACAAAAATGACCGCAGTATGATCGTTCTTTGTCGAGCTCGTTTCTTGTGTTGGCGGTTGGAAAGGTATAATTTAGGTCTTCAGAAAGCAACTAAACATATCTCCCGTCGCTGTGGAGGATGGGAACCGAAAATAAAGTTCAACCCCCATTTTTCCGCCCAGATTAATCGTGTGTTGGAGCCTCGGGCGGGACATTAAACACTAGTTCAACTCCATTACTGTTTGAGCCCAAACGAATTTCCGAGATGTGGGAATTAACAAACTCGTACCGGTAAATATGAGCGTAGTTGCATTGTTGCCCTTATTATTCAGTGAACTATCCAGCAAGATCGATATGATGACCTGACCGCGCGCTTCAGATTGTATCGAAACGCCGCCCTCATATGTTGCTAATGGCCTTCGTTGAGCGGTCAAAACATCCGTCAGTTCGTGACACTTGTCGCTTCCTGATCATCTGATTTGCAGTTCAGAATACGCTTCAGAAGCCCTCGAAGACGTTTATCCTACGATCGTGCGAGGTCGAACCGGTCAAGGTTCATTACCTTGTTCCACACCGCTACAAAGTCGTGCACGAACTTCTCCATGGAGTCCTCACATGCGTAGACTTCCGCCAAGGCCCGGAGTTGGGAGTTCGAACCGAAGATTAGGTCAACACGGGTGCCGGTCCACTTGAGTTTGCCCGTTGCGCGATCATGACCCTCGAACACGTCTTTGTCTTCCGAGCTTGCATTCCAGGTCGTGCTCATGTCGAGCAGGTTCACGAAGAAGTCGTTCGTCAGCGTCCCGGGGCGCCTGGTGAAGACGCCGTGCTGGGGCTGTCCGAAATTGGTATTCAGGACTCGCAGGCCGCCAATGAGAACCGTCATCTCAGGCGCCGTCAGCGTCAGCAATTGCGCCCTGTCGACCAGCAGTTCTTCGGCCGATACAGAGAATTTGG
>JBEKPE010000144.1:0-8241 GCA_049521055.1 Bathyarchaeia archaeon | reverse complement strand
CCTCCCCCATTCTTGCTTAAAATCTCATAACCGAGAAGCAACCAAGCTGCGGCTGAAAATCAAATGGCCCGAATGCTTCAGTCTGCGAAGCCTGGCGTGTCGAAAGAAGATTGGATACCGACAAGACTCTGGAACAAAATCATTGAGAGAATGCCGATTCCATGCGTCGACATAATTTTCCAGAGGCCAGATAGTAGAATCTTGTACGGGTGGCGACTGATTTCCCCCTACCGGAACCTTTGGGCACTGTTGGGAGGCCGGATCTTTCGTGGGGAAGGTCTGCTTCAGTGTGCGTCCAGAATCGCGAAGGAATACGGACTGACTTTTGATCAGCTTTATCTGAATGGCGTCTTTCCGGTCAATTTTCCAAAGCGGTCGGACATAGTGATTTCACTTGTCGCAAATTACATTTCCGGAGAACCCAGAGTCGACAAATTTGAGTTCTCAAAGTTCACTTGGTCGAGAACGCCTCCCAAACGACTTGGGAAGAATTATCTTCTTATGGTTAGGAGATGGAATCATGTTACCGAGTCAAAGAATTTTATTAGACGAAACCGTTTGCGGCGATAACTTTTGAGACCGAGATTTGGTCACTGGAGAGTTCGTTGACTTGATGCGAACGGATTTATGCCTTGTTAGATGCTAGATGTTGGCTGAAAATGCCTTTGTCACGGGTTTCTGGTTTTCTATCGAATCTGAGTATCGCGTTAGCGTTCTTGATGCTGACCCTAGTTTTCACCTACCCTTTATGCTTCCACATCACCACAATGTTGCTGGGGGTGGATGGAGACAACATATTGTGGTTGGGATGGTTTGGCTGGTATCGCGAGGCTTTCGCGAACGGATACCCATTACTTAACGATATTCAGCAGTTCTATCCGCATGGTGTTAATCTTCTGGTTTACCTGAACGGGTTTTCACTCGATGCTATTTTTGCCCTTCCCGTGATTTTGACTGGACAGTACATTTTGGCCTACAACCTACTTTCGATTCTTAGCATCTGGCTCTCCGCTGCCTCAGCATACTTGATGTGTTATGACCTTGTGAAGTCTCGGACGGCGGCCATATTCGGAGGCATCACTTTTGGGTTCGGTGCATTTCAAATGGCCCATGCACTAGGACATTTCAGTATCTTTGGACCCTTCTGGTTGCCGCTTCTGGTGATGTCCCTCAATCGGCTTCTGAAGAAGCCTACTGCTAAGCTTGCTTTCTTAACTGGAATATTCGGGGTGCTCACATGTTTGACAAACGGGTACGCTGCGATTGTGGCGATATTCGTTTACTTCTTCTACGCAGTCTTCTGGATAACTCCAAGAATTCTGCAATTGATCAAGAAGAAGAAATTGACGCTCGCCGTGAAGTCAAATCTCCACCCACTCCTGGGCTTTGGTTGTCCCACGCTTGGACTGTTGATAGTTTTAGTAGCGTTGAGGTTGCCTAACCCTCCTCCTTGGGCCCCAATCGAATATGCCTCTTGGGGTGCAAGTCCCCTCGATTACTTACTCCCTAGTTTTCTCCATCCTGTTTTCGGCCCATTACTTTTGAAGTTTTACTCCAACTTCCCTTTCAGTCCATTTCAATGGGGAAACCTTGTGGAACGTGATTTGTACTTGGGCGTCACGCCGCTCCTTCTTGCCTTCTACGCGGTCGTCGTGAAGCGCGATCTAACATCAATCAAATTTGCATTAGTCGCCTCAGGTTTTGTCATTATTTCCCTAGGACCATTCCTGAAGGTCTTTGGTCTCTCGTACAATGTCGAGCCGTACAGTCTATTGTTGTGGCTACCACTCTTCAGAGCTGTTCGGGTCATAGCCAGATTGGGTGTTGGCGCCTTGCTCTTTGTTAGTTTGACTTCAGCGATCGGAATGAATTACATTTTGCACACAAAGATGATTCGACCAAGGGCTAGATCACAATTGGTAGGGGCTATATTGATCGGACTTCTCCTGTTCGAGATTGTTCCAGCCATCCCGTATCCAATGACGGATCCGGCACATCATAATAGCAACGTGTATGTTTGGTTATCTAACCAGCCAGGAAAGTTCGGTATCCTAGAATATCCGGTAACATATGGCGACACGGACGCAGGCTACCATATGCTGATAGCAAAGCAGTACACCACATCTGGATTCATTAATATTGCACCCGCTGACTTGACGGCCTATTTGTCATCGATATCGTTTCTGCAACCAAATGACAAGGGTGAACTCACAACCGTGAATGTATCGCTACTTAAGACCTTGAACATACGCTATATCTTGATCCACAAGAGCAGTTATGTTGTCAAATACGGACCCGTGACTCTTTCTCAAGTTTTGGCAGAAGCGAATTCGACGGCTGGCTTAAGATACATCGCTGTAATCGACGATACGGTAATCTATGAAGTCACTCAGCCGGGCAGTTCACCGAGCATTACATTATGTACCGAGAGAATTTTCGTGACGCGATTAGCGGTAGCAGCAGTAGACTAGCCCAGATCACAATGATTGACTCGTCAAAGCTTCATGAGATCAAGCCGGTGTTGTCCATGCTCCTGTCTTCCACGACGACTACCTGCGTCCTAAAGTTTGTTACCTCAATTCGAGTGGGATGAGAAGCAAGTGATGTCAATGAAAGGTAGAGCAACGCTGCGCATGAAAACCGAATAATCGACACCACGATTGTCGCGAGCAGGAAATGACGCACCGAGTCGCGGACGCCCGCCATAAACAGATCTCGTCTTCAACATCTTCCCCTGTGCAAGTCTAAACATTGTTTGCGGTCACCTGGGGTTGAAAACGGTGGGATCATGTACTCCAACCATCAAAGATGGAATCGTGACGATCGATACGAGTGGAAGTACTATCCAGCGGAAGATTCTTGGTGATGTGTTTTTCTCTAAATAATCCAATCCCACGCCGATGAAGTAGAATGCTGGATAGTAAAGGAATTCTGCGAAGCGTTCATCCAAATTACTTAGACCAGGATATGATCTCAGGGGTGTGTAAAGCGCGAGAATTACGACAAGAAAACCCAGAGACACCGTCCATGAGATCGGCACGGATATTTTCTGGTTTCTAGTGAGGTAGATGCGGAGTCCTAGGAACGCTAGAGCTCCGAAACCAAGTTTCCACCCCTGAAAGAGTAGGAATCGCCACATACTCCCATAGAATTGGCTTATGTAGGCCGAATAAGCAGTGAGAACCCCTGCAGCTCCCACCACGGCTAACGCCGCCAGAAGCACGACTAGAAATCTCCATAATCTAGCGGAACCTAACCCGCGTTTCGTAAGTCTCAGAGTTACATGAGAACGCCCAATTATAAGCAGAAGAACAACTAAACCAAGAAGTGGAAAAATCAGGAAGAAATCTTTGCCGAAGAAGACTGAAATAATCTTCAGCGGGTAGGCCCCGAATAGTTCCATCCTCCAAATTCGGCCAAGATCCGGCATAACATACGCGATCGCCAATCCGTACAGCGCGTACAAAGCTAGAATGTACACAGCACTCCATTTGCGCAGATGATCGTAGAGCAATCCAATGAACGTGGCAACGAGCAGAAGTACGACATAAGTGAATGGAGCGTGAACCAGAAGAATAAGCACGCTTACTGTAAGAAACGGAGCGAAAGTTGTCCAACGAAAATCAACGTAGATTCTCTGTAATGCCCACATCGCGATTGGTAGCAGGAAGAGGCCGATAAGCAACGGACGTGCGATCGTGGTCGAGTATACCATAACATCGGACATAGAGATTATCGTTGTACCGGCTAGCGCAATTCGCGTGGAATCACTATTCCAAACCGAACCAAACTGTCTGTACATGTAGTAGCAGGGCAACACGTAGAGAGAACCGAAAACGATGGCCGCTATAACTAGAGCTTGAACATACGCCACATGAGCAACACTCGCTATGCCGTAAACTAAGTAATAGATTCCAGGCCCCTCAGACATTGTTGAGAAAGGGATGATTCCCGTTTTCTGAAATTTCGAGATCAGGTCGACCCAACCCAACGGAGCCACCTCATCCCCACCTCTCAAAATGCTACCAAACGATGGAACATAGTATCTGTCAAAAATCTTGAGAGCAAATTGAACTCCTACCAATGCAATTAGCAGATATTTTGATGGAAATCCGTTTCTACGATAAATCAATCTCAACGTGCAGTAGCTGAAAAGGCAGAATAGACAATAGATTGACAACCGAACAATGTCCATGAATATTTCCTGGCTAAGTTTTGCGACAACTCAATACAAGGTTTTGGATTAGGCTAGTTCTAACTTCACTAGATCTCCCGCGTGAATGGCTGCATTCCGGTCGGACCCCCACGCTTGCCTTTCAGCCATTCTCCTGGAGGTAGTGGCGAAACTTTGGCTGCAAGCGAGCTCATACCTGCGAGAATCCAGAACGGCATGATGTAAGCGAAGTACGACGGGGCAAAGTATCTACCCAGAACCAGAGTGAGGAGGAAAATGCTTGTCCACGCCAATTGGCATTCAGCCCAATTCCTAATTCGATACAACAAAAACACAGAAAGACCCACCATGAGTGAGAGCTGTAGGACCAGTAATGAGGAACCCAGAAACGCTGGATTCAACGCAGCTATGACATAGTACGGTGATGTAATCCGTACCGAAAGGTGAAAGGTGACGACTTCGAAGAGAAAATCTACAGGATTCCAAAGCAAGAAGGGTAACGCAATGGCTGCAGTAGTGAGGCTCGCAACAATGACGGTCCTAAGCCAAGGACCCCTACTTTTGATCAGAAATCCAATTACGAAGATTACCGGGAAAATCCCGAACTGTTTGAATACCATCCCAAGCCCTAACAACACGCCCGCATAATCGTACTTTCGTTTGTCAGAAGAGAACATTATGAGCCAAATCGCAAGAAATGGAAAGAGAGCTGCTGATGTGTCATTCGTGGACACCCCTACGAATCCTATCATCAAGGTGCTGAAACAATATAGGGCCAGATAGAGAACGGAAGCCGCCTGGTCCTTGCTCCTTAAAGAAGTTACAAGGAGGATTATTACAATTAACGAACCCGAAGCGAATTCAATCCATCTCAGATCAAACCCAATGAAGGGCATGTAAAACAATGGCTCCAAAGGAGGGTAAGCAAATTCACCCCATCGCTGGATACTGGCGAAAACATCACACTCGCCGCTCTAAGTGCGATTCCTATTGTTGCTATCACATAGGCGTAGAAGCGTATCTCGCGTATTACAACGCCGCATATGAGAGATGCTATTATCATCAGCATGATTAGTACGCTAACTTGCAATGCGATTCCAGAACTGGCTTTGGAAAGCAAGAAGAGGAATGGCAGGAGCAACCCCGACGCGAGCAGAAATATGATCGCAGGAACATAGGCTGTATTAGATCTCATTTACATCAACCAGCCACCATCACTAAACTACACCCACGATCGATAGAATGAAAAGTGGTTCGCGGTAGTTTCCAATAGGCCTGTACTTGGATTCGGAGATGCGATTGAATCCGTTGGGATGCATGGCCTCGATACTTCAGTGTGGAGGTGATAGCTGTTTGCCTATATCACATTGTTTACTTTCCTTGCTAATGGATTACATCTGAAATGAAGATCTTCAACGTTCTCCGATGTTACGCCTTGGATCATGTGCCATTGAGCTGAGTAGCATCATGTTTTTCATACTTAACCCCTTCAGTGACTAGATGAGTGCTTAGGATGAGTTATCACCCGAAGCTGAGTCTAGAGTATGTAGGTTGTGCCGCGCTGATCGGGTTACTTGTTCTCGCGTGCTCAAGCCCTGTCTTTGCACAGACGACTAGCCTTTACTTCCATGATAACTCGGAGATATCTTTCTCCTACCCTCCGTTTCAGTTCGCGGGTTTTCAGATATCGGGTATCCAAGCGAGCCCTTCGAGTTCGAGTGCGCGAGTATTCGAGGTGGCCACGCCTAGTATACCTACTGGGGGTGGGGTCGCTGTGGCTATGTCGGCGACAATCTCCGTTTCAAGCCAACCCCAGGTTTACGCCGCGTTCGTAGCGTGGGTATCGAACCCTTTCCCCGCAGCGGTGACGCTTGACGGTAACGTGGTGATGCATGTTTGGATGAGTAGCACTGATGGATTGTTGCCGTGGCAAGGTTCTGAATTCTTCATGGGCATCGCGGATTACTCCCCCGCAAACTCAACCCAGTTTCAGCTTTTAGACGATTACCAGAGCAACGCCACCATTGGGTACAACGGCTTCACTAGTTCTCCAAATGAATACGTCGTCAACACGATGAGGATTAATCAACATCAGTTCCAAGCGGGTAGCATGCTGATGTTCATCGCGGGCGCGGGATCTAACAAGCAAGGATACAGTTTCAACGTCTACTTTGACAGCCCCACCTGGCAATCTCGAGCGGACGTACCCGCCGATCCCAGCTTAACCGTGGCCGAATTCCCAAACCTACTCCCCATAATACTATCGACCCTACTCCTACTCCCAATCGTTCAGATCAAAGGTAGAAGGAAGCGGCTCGGGTAGCCCAGTCGGGTTGGGTGGGTTTTGAAGCCTCTGATATCCCTGCTGACAGACTTCGGAGTTCAAGACTCCTACGTCGCGGAAATGAAAGCGGTCGTCCTCTCAATTTGCCCCGATGCCAACCTAGTCGACATCACCCACCAAGTTGGGAAGTTTAACATTCGAATGGGCGCCTTCATCCTAGCCAGCGCAACACCATACTTTCCATCGCGAAGCGTCCACCTAGCCGTCGTAGACCCGGGCGTAGGCAGCAACCGCCGTCCAATCGCCATAGAAACAAACCGCTCCTTGTATGTTGGGCCGGACAACGGACTACTCATCCCAGCCGCCACGGCGGAGGAAATCCGGCACGTCTACGAGTTAACCAACCACTCGTTGATGAGAAGTCCGGTCTCCTCCACATTTCAGGGACGGGACATTTTCTCCATATCGACGAGTTCGGGAACGTCATAACCAACATCCCCCAAAAAGAATTGAACAAACTAGACGGTCACACAAGGCTGGTCGTGAGAATACGTGGAAAACATTTTCCGGTGAGGGTGGTTGGAACATTCACAGAGTTGAGGAAGCGAGAGTTGGGTGTTCTAGTAGGGAGTCATGGGTTGCTTGAGATTGCAAGCTCAGAAGCTAGCGCAGCTAAGAAGCTTAGCGCTAGAATTGGTGATGGCCTTCGCGTTGGTGGTGCCTAGGGTCATCACTCAAGGTTAGTTCCCTCAACCTCTCTTCTCCGGATATACTTTTGATGTATCCTGCTACAGAGCTTGGGACTAAATTTTCCCAGCTGTCGCCGTTAACCACTCGCTCCCTAATCTCAGTTGAGGAGTATGTTTCACGGTCATAGAAGGGAATTGGTTCAACCCTGAACCCAGCCTCCTTGAATAGACGCGACGTTACGGGTTCATTGGAGAATACCGCCTCGAACTTTGGGGTTTGGGATACGAGGTGTGAGACCCAGAGATCGTGGATGCGAAGATCACGGATGGGAATGAGGTAGTATTGTTCAGAATTAATCTTCGCTTCATCCAAAGCGAGTCTAATCATCGTAATACGTTCGCCGGCGGTGAATGGGTTATGAAGGGTGTGACTGAACTGGGCGCTTCCAATCGCGATAATAATTTCAGGAACACTCTTCAGGACGTACTTGACACATTCCAAGTGGCCTAGATGAAAAGGCTGGAACCTACCAATGAGAAGCCCGCGATTCTCGCCGGTTTTCAAATCAGAGTTCCTTCAATTGGGTACCCACATTGACTTCTCGGAAACTTTTTGGTTATGAAATTTGACTCCTTCAAGCTCCAGCAACCTACGTTTCATGTAGGCTCCAGTTGAAGGTTCACGGCCTCCCATCCCATAATTTCCAACCTTACCTGAAACGGGCACAACCCTGTGACAGGGAACTATGAGGGGGAACGGGTTCTTAGCGACCGCGGTACCAACTGCCCGCGAATACCGCTTTCCACCCAGCCTCCGAGCAATAGCCCCATACGTCGTCACCCGGCCGCGAGGGATCTTACAGAGTAACCCGTAAACGTTCTTTCGAAATGTAGAGACATTCGATAGGTCCAGGCTGCGCGGGTTTGCTACCTTGCCGTTACCTCCGAAGAACTCATGGAGGACGCGGAAACTTGGATCAGGCCGACCTACCTTCGCTGTTTTCGCGAATCCTGATGGCAAAGCGCTTCGAACAGACCTTTCCGCTTCGCGACGGCTCCTATCTGAGAACGAACAAGCAACCATCTTCCCGTCA
>JBEKPE010000143.1:0-5266 GCA_049521055.1 Bathyarchaeia archaeon | reverse complement strand
CTGCTGATTGATCTAGAATGTCATCCTTGATCTGAAATGCAATCCCTACGGCTCTACCGTAATTGTAGAGACAGTTCACGTCGTGGGCGTTAGCTCCACCGAGGACAGCACCGATGCCAGCCGCGGCGCTAAAAAGCGAGGCTGTCTTCAAATCTGCTATATTCAAGTAATGCTCGATGTCGATTGTGAGTTCGGTCAAGGTATCCAATATCTCACCTTTGCTGAGATCTACCAGCCCCCAACCAACAAGCCTCGTTATCCTAGGATCCTTATACTCCGAAAGAATTTGAACCCCTTTCGAAGCCAAGAAAAGACCCGCGCTGATTGCCTTATCGTCTGCAAACGCATGCTGCGTAGTAGGCAGGCTTCGCCTCAAACGATGCTTATCAATTAAATCGTCGAAGATCAAGGACGCGGCGTGTACAAATTCCATCGCAGCCGCAGCATCCAAAGCGTGGTCGGATTTACCACCAGCACTCTCGCAAGCGAGGAGCACTAAGATCGGGCGGAGCCGCTTACCACCAGTTCTGAATGTGTATTTCACTAGCTCATTCGCCTCGCTCTGTTCAAAGCCAGTCGAAAGCAAATCGTCAATCCGCTTGTTAACTAACCCACGCTTATCTTCGAGTAGTTTCTGGAACGAGCTCATCAGTGGTCACGGGCTATTTTCGTGCGGATGAAGCGTTTCACCTATTATAAATTGTATCTTAGGAATATCGCAACTAGGTAAACCTGCGTACCGCGTTGCAAAAGTCCAAGACTACTTCTTCTGGTTTAGGCGCTTTCACGACACCGCTCGCGACCAGCACCCCATTCGTTCCAAGTTTCAGGGCGGCGTAGACATCCTCACCCGTACTGATACCTGCTCCACAGAGGATTGTCACCGTTGAATTCACGCTGCGAATTCTCCTTACCGAGTCAGTCAAGATCTGTGGGTTCTCCTTCGAAACAGCGCGTCCAGTGCCGATTAAGTCTGGGGGTTCGATCGCGACCGTATCTGGTTCGGATAAGGCAACTGCCGCGCCCAGTCGAGCTGTCCCAGCACACACAACTGTGGTCAATCCTACTTCACGAGCATGCTGAACGGCTTTCTCGACTTCAGGGAGCGTCAAGTTTCTTTCAGAATGATTGATGAGCGTTCCAATGGCTCCCGCCGCACTGACGGATTCAGCCAGCACATGACCGGTGAAGGCACCTGGGGTAATTGCATCTATGTGTTGGGCGAAGACAGGGATCTCCACATGAGCTGCCACCTGTTCTATGTCACAGAATTGGGGTGCCACACCCACTCTCACGCCCGTTTCTTTGCTAACTTTCTCCATCTTGAGCGCAAGTTCGACCGCTTTCTTTCCGGTCCCCTCGAGGTACGTCTTGAAGTTAATCAGCAAGAATGGTTCGGAATGAGACATCATCTTTCCTACAACTCCCTAATGCAACGGGTGCGTATGAAACTTTGGGAAGCGTTCATCAATTTCTACAATTTCATTCTGTTCCAATCTGTTGATCAGATTGACACTCCCAGCGAGTCGATGCTGTGGGCTTTCATCTTCCAAGGTCGGTCCCTTCATCTCTTCGACTCATACAGAGAAGTCTTTCGCCAGAGATATGGTTTCATTGTCGAGGTGCTTCGTCTTGCCTAGTACCTCTGTCAATGGTATTGGCGTGATTGTATTACCGCGAAGGCAGACCATCACACCAGATTCACCGTTCCTTATCGCCTGCATTGCAGCGACAGCGAGGCGGGTAGCCAGTATGCGGTCATAGGCGGAGGGTGCTCCTCCTCTAACCACATGTCCTAAGACTACTGCGCGCGTTTCAATTCCTGTTCGTTTCTCAATCTCTCTAGCTAGCAGATCTCCAATTCCTCCTAAACGTGGATGCCCAAACTCATCCACTTTGGTTGTATCGCCTGTTGGTAGTCCTTTGAGGCTGCAGCCTTCGCCTACAACAACGACGGAGGCGTTTGCTCCAGATGCATGTCGCATTTTGAGAAAGTTTGCGACCTCGTCCAGATCGAATGGTTCCTCGGGTACTAGTATAAGGTTCGCTCCACTTGCCACACCAGCGTAGGCGGCGATCCATCCGGCGTGCCGCCCCATCACCTCAACAACCATTATCCTGTCATGTGAAGAACCTGTCGTCTGAATCCTGTCAATCGCCTCGACCGTGACGTTCACCGCTGAATCGAATCCGAACGTCATATCAGTCCCCACGATATCGTTGTCAATTGTCTTCGGAATCCCTACCACCTTCAATCCCATTGGAACAAACCTCGCAGCGACGCTAAGAGTATCCTCACCGCCGACAGCGACGACGACATCGAGCCCAAGTTTCTTCACATTAGCCAGAACCGTATTTGGTCCGTCTTTTCTGCTGAAAGGGTTAGTTCGGGTAGTGTGGAGAATCGTCCCGCCAAGGTTGACCATGTGAGCGACATCGCTCCACTTTAGCGGAATAGCATCAATCTCCAGAAGACCTGCCCATCCGTGCTTTATTCCGATGACATCGTATCCAAACTGCTCACTCTTCCGGACCACAGCTCTGGTGACCGCGTTCAGACCCGCGCAGTCTCCACCCCCGTTCAGGATTCCCAATTTCATGCCTTAAGCGCCCCAATAGTGCTCGAAGTGTCTATCTCGCATTGTGACCTATGCAATTTGCGCTTTACTGTTCTCTGGTTATTTGCCGTGAAATCAATGGTTTGCGGGACGTCGATTTACTCGATGGGCGGGTTGGGTAGTGTTAAGGATCGGGTAATGTCCTCGACGAGTGGCTTTGAGCCCACATAAAGGGCTGTCCGTTGATGCGGGCCCTTAGGTTGCACATCAAGGATAGAGGTACCAGTCTCATCTACAGCGGCTCCTCCTGCCTCAGAGCAAATGAAAGCAACAACAGCTGCTTCATACATTAGACGAAGTTTCCCTTGCGGCCGGTTCTTCTGAGGATCTGGATGATTGACTATGGCTGGATACATGAACATACCACCATTCGAAAGGGTGCGGTGAAAGTCTGGGGCTAAAGCGCCAATGTATCTGAAAGCATACTTTGTCTCATTATGCGCGATCCAGTTCTGAATCTGTTTGGAGTAAGTGTGTCGGTTTGCTGAGTTGAATGATAATTCCCATCCTTTCTTGTCCTCAGGGAGAACAATTCTGGTTGGCCTCACAAATTCCATCGTCTCGTCAATGTGGAACAGCCAGGCGCCAGCGTCTTTGAGCGCGAGAGTGAAGGTACCCGTAGGTATTACGAACATACCGGCAGCTATGTAGTTTCTTCCGGCCCGCAGATGGTTGTCTTCGGGACCATCCAAATTCTTCTTGGCAACGCCGAACATGAAGCCAACTGGTAATCCGTGAGGGACGTTTGAGGAACCGTCGAGAGGGTCGAAATAGACGAAATAGCGTCCGTCGGGATTGATCTGAACAATTTCCTTTGATTCTTCGCTGATCGCATGAATCACGCGCCGGGAAACTCGTAGATGGTGGAGCGTAATCTCCTGGGCGATTTGATCCATACGGAAAACATCTTCACCCTGAACGTTCACGTTGCCTGCCAATCCGACGTTCCCTTTCAATGCTCCTGTCAAGTAGGAGTGTTCGATATGCTTGGCAGCACTGATCAACGCATCCATCAGAATGAGAAAGTGTTGTGTACGATGATGCTTCTCCTGGTGGTCAAGTAGGAACCCCATTACTGTTTCTTCGAACTGCATCATCCTTAGGTCATCCTTTGATCAGGAGAAGGAGGATGAGTTTCCGGAGGCTCTCGTCCTCTTCGCTTAGTTCTGCGCCTAGGCTTACTCCGGGCATTAGCCTGCTACCGGGAGAATTTCTTTAGGGCCGCCTGGACGCTTTGGCCGTTTAGTATTATTTCCCGCAGTGCTGCTGCCATCTCAAGGGGGCGTTCATGCTGCCACACATGTCTCCCAACCGCCAATCCAGTGCCTCCCGCGTCCATGACTCCTTTCACTTGACTTAGAAACGCTTCATCGGTTAGGGCTTTCGGACCTCCTGACATGAAGACTTTCGCGGCGCCCGCAGACCTCACAGCCCATTTGAAGGTCACGGAATCGCCCGTGTACTTGATCTTGACAGCGTCGGCGCCTGCTTCAAGGCCGGCTCGCGCCGCGTAGGCGATTATTTCCGGTGCAATGTCATTTGGCACAGATTCACCTCTAGGGTATATCCATGCGATAGCAGCGAGGCCCATTTGGTGTGCTTCCTCCTGAATCTTCCCAAACTCGTGTAACATGAGATTCTCGTGTGCGCTTCCCAGATAGATCGTATAGCCAACTGCCTTGGCGCCAAGGGCTTTCGCACGCTTGACGCTGCAATTCTGACTCGCAAACGGTTCACCCCTGGGAAGGCTTGTTTTACCGTTGACCTTGATGATTAGAGGAGTCTTTCCATCGTAGTATTTCTCAGCGACGCCTTTCTGGAAGATCAGCCCGGTGAACTTACCCTTCCAAGCAATTTCTTGAATGAACTCGGGATCAACGCTCTTCTCGTTGAAGTCTTTTGATGGCCCGTGTTCTAAGCCCTGGTCATACGCGAGTAAGATTCCCTTTCCTTTCCGAAGGAAGGGCGTCATCATTGTAGGCTTCATTTGTAACCTGCCGACTCATCCCTTCGCACTGAATAAAAAGCTCCCTTCCAATTACAGCCGACGAAAAATAAGTCGGAAAGAGGGTCTATCGACCGAGGCGCCGGTTGAGCTCTATTTTCATGCATCTATCCATCACAACGTCCATTCCTGATTCTGCGGCCGCCCGACCAGCTTCCTCGTTGACTATACCGAGTTGCATCCATACGGCTCTCGGCCGCCCCGTTTTGTTGTGGAGTTGTACAGCTTCAGTCACGATAGGTGGCACATCTTCAGCTCGTCTAAAAATGTCGACAACTTCGATCTCCCGTTTCAGCTCCTCTGGAAGCTGGAGGAGTGAGGGGTAGGATTTCTCACCCAACACCTCATCTACAGTGGGGTTGATGGGCACAATCCGGTAACCATGGCTTTTCAGGAACTCGGCCACGTCGTTGCTCGGTTTCGCGGGATCCTTCGACAACCCAACCACAGCGACGGTTTTCATTGCTAAAACTTTCTCAATTACACTGTCAAGATCGGAGGACATACTACCTCTCTTCGAAGGTTGTTGCTGGGTATTGATTAATTCATCTTTGAGACCTACGAGAAGTTCATATTAGTATTCGAGAACTCACACGGCTTCGACCTCGCAATGACAGTCAAGATTCTTGTCACTGATCCAATT
>JBEKPE010000142.1:0-5340 GCA_049521055.1 Bathyarchaeia archaeon | reverse complement strand
ACGCACAGAGCATACTTGGGAAGCTCGGCGGCGAGGGGGCTGCGGAGTACAAATATGACGGTCTCCGAATCCAGGCGCACCTATCAGCCAAAGGCTTCCATCTTTTCTCAAGGAGTTTAGAGAACATCACCGAACAGTTCCCCGACGTAGCAGAAAACCTTCGCAAGAGTATCCCCAACAAGGAATCCATCGTTGAGGGAGAATGTGTGGCTGCCGATCCTAACACGGGTGACCTCCTTCCCTTTCAAGTGATCTCCCAGCGTCGCGGAAGAAAATATGAGATCAGCAAGATGACTGACGAAGTTCCGGTAAGCGTTTTCCTATTTGACATCCTCTACCTGGATGGACGAGACCTTACACAATTACCCTACCTCGAGAGGCGCAAGGAACTCGTTGAAGTTGCAAAGACTTCGGATAGAGTATTCATCGCGCAACAGACCTTGGTTAACGATGGGCGAAGGCTAGAGCAATTAATGGACGAGGCTGTTGCCGCTGGGTGCGAGGGACTCGTCGTGAAGAGTACATCGCAACAGTCCGTCTATCAAGCAGGAGCTCGAGGATGGCTCTGGATAAAATACAAACGCTCCTACAAAGCTGAGGTACAGGACACTTTCGATCTAGCTCCCGTTGGGGCCTTTGCTGGAAGAGGAAAGCGGGCGGGCCGGTACGGTGCATTGCTAATGGCTGTGTACAATTCTAAGGAAGACGTCTTCGAAACGATTTGCAAGTTGGGGTCAGGGTTTACGGACGAAGACCTTGCTAATTTACCGAAGATTACGGAGGGGAGCGTGTCAACTCATAGAAACCCGCGCGTCAATTCGCTTATGGAGCCTGATGTGTGGTTCACACCTTCGTTAGTTCTTGAAGTAGCCGCGGATGAAATCACTCTCTCACCGCTTCACACCTGCGCGAGAGGAGCTATCAGGCCCGAAAGCGGACTGGCACTCAGGTTTCCGAGGTTCACCGGGAAGTGGAGGAATGATAAGCGTCCGGAAGACGCGACCACGACCGAAGAGGCGCTCGGAATGTACAAGAAACAGCTCAAGAGGATAGAAACGGAAGCGTAACCCCTACACCGAATAGGTCAAAAATATTCGTGGGGCGCCTAAAGGTGGACGATACGTCTGCGCTTCGGTGATTTCATCTTCCAGAATCCTGAAGCGTCTCTGTAATACTCTGAAGTTTCCAAGAATTTAGTCCTCAAGAGTACTAATTAGTATTCCTAGTATATATAAGCTTTCGTAAGCCTCATTAGGCCTATGACACCTCCTCAAGCCTTCCAAAGGTCGCCGCATTGTCACAGAGCCTCGAGATCGTTCGGTTACAGGGATTCAGAGGGCAGTTCAGGATAACCATTCCACGAGAGATGGTTGAAAAGCTGAAGTGGCCAAAAGGTCAACCACTCTTCATCTCCCTAGAGGGAACGAAAATTATCGTCGAACCTGTGACCAAGCGATGATTGGGAGACCGCTAGGCGGATTCTGAACAACCTGGCAGGCTCTTGCTTTAGGATCACTCAGAATACGTTATAGCTCACTTGAAACAAATTCTCCGTCAGACCCCTATGTTCTCGAGGATTCTTGTCGCAGTCGACGGTTCGCCTTTTGCGGAGAAAGCTTTGAACTACGCTGCGGATTTGACGAAAAAATACGGCGCAAAGTTGACCGTTATCCATGTCGTCCTCCGTCGATTCTATGCTGTTACTCCATCTGAAGCGGGAGTATTGGCCACGACGGTATTTGTGAAGGAGATGGAAGCGGAGGGTGAGCAGATAATTAAGAACGCTGAAGATTATGTGAAGCAGCAAGGCATTAACTGCGAATGCAAAATCGTGCAGGGCGTGCCTGCCGACGAGATAGTCAAATGCGCACATGCTGAAGGTTCAGATTTGATTATCGTCGGTAGCAGGGGACTAACCGAAGTGCGCGCCTTCCTTCTAGGTAGCGTTTCGGATAAAATCTGCCACCACGCAAAATGCCCCACGCTTGTTGTAAAATGAGAACCGTGGCCGAAACATAAGTTCCGATTATAGACGGTCCGACACTTCCGGAGTCTACGTTTCTTTCTATGCCCCGTATTAGTTAGAACTGTTGCGAGGCATAGCTTCGCCTCTTTAGACGAGGCTAGCTGTAATGCAGCGACTATTGACTGGGTGTTGGTTCGCTTTGGGACGTGCTGGGTTGCGTCGGTTCGGGAGTAGGTGGTGTCTCTGTCGTCGGTTGAACTTCGGGCATAGCTGGGGGTTGGACTTCGGGTTCGGGCATCGGCTTCGGTGCCATCATAGGGGCTGGTTTAGGCGCTTTCTTTTTCGGTTTAGTTTTTTTCTTGCCGGTTCGTTTCGCTTTCTTCTTAGGACCTTTCTTCGCTTTTCGTTTAATCGCCAAACAATCGCACCGCCCTAATGTCGAAGCCGTACCGGTAATAAAGCTTCCATGAAATCTGGAGGTCAATCGACAGTCGTAGTTGACCGAACAACCAAGATCGGGTTTCATGCCAATCGGAATGTGAGCTTGCGATTCGATCCTGGTGCAAATACGAATCGTACAAATCATTTTGAACGGACATTGGATAACCTCCCGACACGGAAAGCGAGTTTCCCTTCGAAGCTGTCCATGGTGGAAGGTTTATGCGCCGTTGAGATACTTTCCCAGTTGAGATGTAGTGTCTTGCGGTTTTCTACTAGATCGATCCATGCTGGGGATCGCTTGGAAGACGAGGCTGGGGCGGTTACGGTTCCGATCTATCAAGTGTCCACCTTTCGTCAAAGGGAGCCTGGGGTCGAGGGAGAGTACGTGTACGCTAGAACCGGCAATCCAACCCGCAATGCTTTGGAGAGAGCCCTCGCATCCCTTGAAGAGGGCGAATATGGGCTGGCGTTCGGTTCCGGAATGGCAGCGATAACGACCGTGTCTTTGAGCTTGCTCAGTGAAGGGGATCATGTCGTAGCTGTTCAGGACCTTTACGGTGGAACTCGGCGCTTGTTTGACCGCGTAATGAGGAACTTCGGAGTTCAGTTCACATACGTAAAGGGCTCTGAACCTAAGGATTTCCAGGGCGCAATTAGGCCCAAGACAAAGATTGTGTGGGTGGAGACGCCTACGAATCCGCTGTTGCAAATCATTGACATACAGTCAGCAGCCAAATCGGCTCATGATCACAACGCCTTGCTTGTGGTCGACAACACGTTCATGAGCCCTTACCTTCAGCAGCCTCTCAAGCTTGGAGCCGATATAGTGCTCCACAGCACCACCAAATATCTGGGCGGGCACAGCGACCTAGTTGGTGGTGCGGTCGTGCTATCGGATTCTGAGCTCTACGAGAAGGTGCACTTTGCACAGAACGCCGCCGGCGCAATCCCGGGGCCATTCGATTGTTGGCTCGCGCTTCGAGGCATCAAGACTCTTTCAGTGAGAATGGATAGGCACTGTGCGAACGCCCAGAAGATAGCCGAATTTCTCGATACACATCCGAAAGTCGCAAGCGTCATCTATCCTGGCCTAGTATCGCATCCGCAGCATTCTCTAGCCGAGAAACAGATGAGTGGGCCCGGTGGGATGATCAGCTTCCGTCTGAAGGGAGATTTCGAGGCCTGCAAGAAACTGCTGAAGAATGTGAAAGTTTTCACGGTTGCGGAAAGCTTGGGCGGGGTCGAATCGCTAATAGAGCATCCTAGCTCGATGACCCATGCCTCCGTGCCGAAGGAAGAAAGGGAACGGATCGGAGTAACCGACTCACTGATCAGATTATCAGTCGGGCTCGAAGACGTCGAAGATCTGATTACTGATTTATCCGAAGGGCTGGAACATGTTTGAAGTGATTAGTTATGAGTGATGAGCCAACCGTCGAAATCAGCTTTGATGAATTCAAGAAAGTCGACGCCAGGGTCGGTACGGTAACCCAAGTAGACCGCGTCCCAAGAACTGAGAAACTCTACAGAATACTCGTGGACTTGGGCCCTTTAGGTGTTCGACAGACCCTGTCAAGCCTGGTAGGATACTACGAACCAAACGAGCTGGTTGGACGGCGAGTGATTTTTCTCTATAACCTCAAACCAACAAAATTCTCTGGTGAGGTCTCCCAAGGGATGTTGCTCGCTGCGGAGCATGAATCTAAGCTCGCTCTACTCACAACTGACCGCGAGATAACAAACGGGGCACGGATTACCTAACTCTCGCCTTCTCGGTGGTTGGTGGCCGGGTTAGTGAGCCAATTTTGGGAATGATGTTCAACCTTTAAATGGAATGATGCCCAATTTCAAAGAATTCTGAATAGTTAGTTGAATTCCCGAAGGTTTTCGATTGCCGAGAAAAGGACCCACCGAACAGGACGTTCTACGAATAGTCATGGAGCTCGGCGACATGGGCATCCTTCAATCCGAGCTATGGAGAAAACTGACAGCCGACAGCCGCGAAGGATCAAGGGCAATCCTGCGACTTGAGAAGAAAGGGCTCATTGCAAGGAAGAAAGAACTCCATGATGGCCGATGGACTTACAGAGTTTTCGCGAAAAGACGCTACTCAACCATCGACTCGATAGTTGACCTTCCCTGCGCTTTTTGTGACCTCGTCGGAAACTGCCCTCAGTCGTGGATCATGAACCCAAACAAATGCGAGAACCTTACCAAGTGGATGCAGAGCGTCGCAGAATCTGCCAAAGCGGTAGCAAAAAGTGCCTAGTGAATGGTTACGTCAACATAAGAGGGATCAATTTCACCGCCTCGCGAAGGCAAGGGGTTTCCGCAGCCGGGCTTCATTCAAGCTACTGCAAATAACCAAACGATACAACTTCATCAAACCCGGGCAGTACGTTCTAGACTTTGGGGCTGCACCAGGTGGATGGTTACAGGCAGCTCGGCAGGTCGTGGGAAACTCGGGCTTCGTCTTCGGAGTCGACATACAACCCATCACCCCCTTGCCATTTAGGAATGTTCGGACTATGATCGGCGACATAACCAAGCCTGAGATCATCGATGAAATCAGGAAAGACGCCGGCCCAAGCTTTGACGTGGTCCTCTCTGACCTCGCTCCAAATGTTTCGGGGGTTTGGGACATGGATCACGCAAGACAGATTGAATTGGCAAGATGTGCGGTAAGGGTTGGGGGAATGCTGTTGCAGGTTTCGGGAAGTATGCTGGTCAAGGTGTTTCAGGGGTCGGAGGTAAGGGAGTTTCGAGATCACATGCGGTCTCTGTTTGATGAGTTTAGGATTGTAAAGCCTCCAGCCAGTCGGGCGGAGAGTGCGGAGCTATACTTTCTAGGACTCGGATTCATCGGTGAGCCTGCGGAATAGGGAAGCTATCTGTGGGGTTGGGGCATCGGTGCGAAAGCCGGTGGGATTGAA
>JBEKPE010000141.1:0-5378 GCA_049521055.1 Bathyarchaeia archaeon | reverse complement strand
TTCAATGATGATTCCTAACGAGAAGAATACTGTCCTTTCGGACGTGCCATTTGACGTGACCTTTGTGACGAGCGTTCTGCTATCTGTCAGGGGGAGTGGGGTTGCTGGGGAATTTTCGTGTGTGTGCGCGCACGAACCAAGCATCCTTAATTACATCATATGCCTCGAGCAACTAGACGGGGAGGGAAATATGTCGATTTATTGGGTATGGAGCTATTATGGAAAACCAGGGAAAGTTACAGAGTACCTAAAATGGTTGAACTCAGATCGGGCGAAGCTATTGGCTTCTCAAATAGAGAAGGAGACGGGTATCAAATACCTGAACACCTACACCACGATTCAAAGCTTTGGCGACTATGACGCTGAGGATTGGTGGACTGCGCCCGACTGGGCATCCTTAGACAAGATGCGTGAATGCAAAGCTCTAGCGGAATGGACCCTCAATACTTGGGACATGATCGATCAGACAAGACCTCAAAAGTCAAGGATGATGCGAACGGTCAGCGAAGTCAAGGTCATAGAGAAACCAGAGAAGTGGACCGCCCTACTATAGAACAGAACTACCACTGACTGTGTGGAACAGTATCGGCTAGCGGAGCTTCCTTCCTAAGAAAACTTCTGATAACCTTTGAGGACTAAGCAGCGAGGATTGCGTGAGCCCACTAAGGATGCCATACTACCACGAGAAAACCTGCGAGACGAAGCGTTAGCCCTTCTAGGAGAATGGGATCCCTCGTTTTCTTCGCCTCCTCTAGCGGAAGATCAACCTCCTCAGCGACGGGCAACAGTTGCATGATCATCCTCTCTTTTTCCCTCGCTACCCCTTCATCTATGCGGCTCTGCATATGCTTCTGAAGGCTTTCAAGGTCAGCTCGGGCGTATTTCAACTGGTTGAGATATGTCTCCTCGAGTTTGGTCTTCTCTTCGAGTGAAGTCTCAAATTCTGCCACTTTGTTTGTGTGTGCTTCTTTGTTGTCGGGGTTGGAGGAGCACATTGACCTCTGCAGGCTCCTTTTGAACGCGCACTTCCTTATCAAGCTACTAGACATACGCCGAGGTTTTCTAACGTTCAACTGATACTTATCGCGTTTTCCTTTTTTTATGGAACTGCTGTTCAACCAAAGAAGTTTTTCTATTGGGCCTGAATCATGAGGGTACCGCCTAGGAGGTAATCAGCGACGTCTGTGAAACTTGGAAGAATTATGGGGATTCCGATCAGAATCCACTACACGTTGTGGTTCGTTTTCATTCTTATCGCCTGGTCGCTCGCGGTTGGATACATGCCTCATCAGTATCCGGGCCTTAGCACCCTGACTTACTGGGCCATTGGTATTGCGTCCGCAATAATCCTCTTCGTTTCCATCCTTGTACATGAGCTCTCTCATTCCTACATAGCGAAGAAGAATGGACTGCCGATTGCGAGAATTACGTTATTCTTCTTTGGAGGCGTCTCCGAGATGACTGAAGAGCCTCAAGATCCGAGCTTAGAGGTTCGAATGGCTGCCGCGGGTCCCTTGATGAGCTTCGCAATCGCAGGTGTTTTGGGAGCACTTTGGTACCTGGGAGAGTCTGCTCACGCACCGGTCGCGATAATTGCTACACTCGGCTATGCGGCACTGATCAATGGAATTCTCGGAGCATTCAACCTACTTCCCGCGTTTCCGCTAGACGGCGGCAGAGTGCTCAGGGGAAGCATCTGGAAGAATTCGAACAATTTCGTCAGAGCCACTAGGACCGCTACAAGAGTTACTGAGGTCATTTCGTTGCTGATGATGTTCGGAGGGTTCGCGTTCATAATCTTGGGAGACTTCGTTGATGGAATATGGGTAATAGTGCTAGGTTGGTTCATCAGGTCGGGAGCGCAAACCAGTCTCAAGCAAACGCTTGTTGGTGAAGCTCTCTTGGGGGTCTCGGTTGGCGACATCATGACTAGAGAAGTGTTGACCGTCCCGCCAGAGATCACAGTTCAGCAGCTCGTCTCAGATTATCTCCTTGTGCACCGCCACGGAGGCTACCCTGTTGTGAAGAACGATGAGGTTCTGGGCATAGTCACATTGCAGTGCGTACGGGCTGTTCCTAAGGAAAGGCGGGATTCTGTGACCGTTCGGGAAGCGATGGTTCCATTCGAACGCACGGTAATGGTGCAGACTTCTGTGACTGCCTTGGATGCGATGCAGAAGATGGCTCGGAACAAAGTCGGACGTGTCTTGGTGATCGACGGGGGTCGACTGGTCGGTATGGCAACTCGTGAGGACGTTGTCAGGGCGATCCAGATGCGGCAAGAGCTCGAACTGGGCCCTGGTCTCGGTCCGTCGGGTTTGCCTTCTCCTCTGTATCCTCGCATTCAAGCAGGGCATTGTGTCCAGTGCGGTGCCCTTTTGCCCGCTGATGTCAAATTCTGTTCTCAATGCGGCACTAAACAAAACGTATCCTAAACGGTCACTTCCGGTCGAAATTGAGAGAAAAAATCACACTACTAAGCTCCCAGACCATTCAGGTGAATCGCTTCATGTGCGAACTCCAAACGACATTATTTTACCTGGAAGCCGGGTCTTCATGTACCTATGAAATGGTTATGGGCCTTCACTCATGAGAACGCCCCCTCATGAGAACGCCGACAAATCTCTGCGCCTAACCGCGAAAAGACTCTAAGAAAAAGCCATTAATCATAGAGCAAGAAGAGACAAGGCTGGAAAATACTGCGCAGGCGAGACTATTGAGTGAAGAAGAGTCCAACGAAGAAGATGAAGAGCAGCGCGAAGAAACGCAGGAAGAAGATCAGCGAGATGAGGAACAGGAGGTAGACCGTAGAAGCGAAGGCGCTGATGAGAGTGCCGAAGAGGAAAGGGACGAGGATAGACTCGAGCAGGATGAGGAAGAGCGTGAACAGAAAGGAACAGGGCTGAAGGTCAAGAAACCCAGGAGAAAGCCCCCATGAAGGAAGAATAATTCAGAAGCAGGTTCGGCTAACTTCCACCAGATCACAAATCTTCCAACAACCTAAACCTTAGCAACAAACAACAATACCTGGTTAACAGCATAGTTCATTCAAATCTCGGAGTGCGCTCTCCTTTCACAAAAGGGTAATTCTGGAAAGGAGCGTCCGATTCGGTCGCCTAAGAAGATATTGAGGTTACGTTGAGGTAATTGCCTGGACACGCTGCTCCAGTTGAGCTAAAATTGTGACCCTGGTGTAGTTGCCCCGTCACGGACACCCATGTCCCGATGGCAGGATATGATGCCGGCAACTCCTGTAACGTGTAGTACTGTGAGGATACTAGTCCGATAGGACTGACTATTGGAATTACGAGTTCAACACATGAATTTGGATTCTGATATAGGTATCCGGCACATTGCACCGTGTCGTTACTATTTGGTGAATTACAAGAATTGACAACCTGAGCGCCCGGAGCGCAGTTATTGTTGTAGTAGCAACCGGCATAGTTGACGTAATTGTTGTTAGTATTAACCTGCACAGTTTCAACGCTTGTTGTTAGTGGCGTCCCCAAGCCGTAGCTGTAGTAGGCACCGCTGTAGATGGAGATTGAAATCTGTAGTGTATGCCCAGTGACTTGGGGTGGAATACTGAATGCAAGTTGCCCCGTGTAGATGTTTGTTCCATAAGCGGAGGATAATGTAGCACTCGATGAATCCACGCGAACATTTGTTGAAGGATCGATTGCGTATCCCACAGCATATAATTGGCCACCGACGAAGGGGCACGTCACTGATACAGGCACTAGGACTCCATTGGCATTATAGCCGTAGTAAAAGTTCGGGGATGTGTAAGCGAGGGAACTGGGGTGTATAGTGCACGTTTGGGCTGAAACCTGACTACTGCCTACTTCAATCGCTGCCAGAATGACTACCAACAACATGATTCTGAAATAAGTTCTCATGCAAAACCACACATATAGAAATCAATACATACACTTTGATATATAGACGTATTGCTTCGAAGACGCGCTTTGGCCCAAAAGAGATGAATCTTTTCGTTATAGCAAAGACTTTTCTATGCGCTAGGGTATATTACGTTGTGGTGTTCTTTGTTTGAAAACATGTAGACATTGCAATAAACAGAATTCAGACGATAATAATTACTGCAACTATTGTAGAACTGTGCTGAGTAATTTTCCTGACCGACCACAACGAGGGCAGTGTCTGATTTGCGGAACCCAATGCGCTCCTGACGCACGCTTCTGCGGCTTATGCAGTTCACCGCTAATAATATACAGCTGAGCTCTATCAGACCCAATTCCACTCTTACCTCCTTCATTCTTCTAATTCCTCTGCTTTTGATATGCAAGTTTATTGAAGTCTGACTCGATTTGCGGTAGTTCTTTCTACAGAAATTGGCGTTAGCCGTGTCGTGAACTTGAAGAGAAGTGATTAACAGTTGAAACAACGCCAAAGGTTTGATGACATGGCCCTGTTTGAAGGCTAAACGTAAAAGACACACAGTAAAAGACACACAGTTCGTTTAAGAGAATACCTTGGAAAGAGTTCAATCAATAGTCCGTTGAACCTGACCTTTCCGATAACCCCTCCCAGCGTTGCCTGCGCAACCAACGTTGTCGCCCCAAGGTGGGTCTCAACGTTCAGGATCACCTTCTCCTATTTCGCGATGAGGCGCCCAATTATCGTAAGCACAATGCCCAGCACGTACCCCCACGTTGATGAGACATATCCTTCAAACAATCCACTGATTGGTATTCCTTGGTACCAAGCGAGGCTCACGGGAATCATGAAACCGACCAGACCTAATCCGGCACCGAGCATTACCAAGAGCTTTCCCATCCTTGGTACGTGCAAAATCAAGAGACCCCCGATTATAACAGAGATTCCACCGAGGGCGGCTATGAATATCAACACACTGAAGAGTGTAGCAAAGATCGGGAACGCACCAACTGCTGGTTGAATGTACCCCAGGATTTCCTCTAGCAGGGGCTTCATGCCGGTAGTTCCTGCGACCACGAGAAAGGCACCGCCAACAATGCACAAGAACCCTGCAGTTTTGTTCCTTGGAGTCACAACCTATACTTCCCCTTAGGCAGTTTGGTCCGCATCGTTGTGCTGCGATACCCGTGACTCCTATGCTGCTCTTGAGCTAACAACTTGTGTTTTCGACGCTTGCGATTGAATGAGAGAAAAGAGGTCGAGCACCGGCAGTGCTCGTTTGGTCAGTAGTTTCCCTGCGTTGATTACCAATAGTACGGATATCCATACCAACCGTAACCGTACCAAGGCCAGGAATAGTTCCATCCATAGAATGGATAGCTGTACGAACCGTAGCTGTAACCGTACGACGGATAACCGTATGATGGATAGCTATACGAACCCTGACGGTAATAGTTATTCCCAATACATGCACATGACAT
>JBEKPE010000140.1:0-5438 GCA_049521055.1 Bathyarchaeia archaeon | reverse complement strand
GCACCGCTTTCCGGGAAAAAGGTGCCGTTTTCAAACAAGGAGGGCAGGCTCTGCAGAGCTTCACCCTGGCTGTGAAGGAATTCATCCTCCTGTACAAGGCGGGTGCGACTCAAGACGCTTTGAAGGAAGGCAAGGAGGCTGAGGATCTAGGCGGTTTGAAGCCCGGCGAGGTGGGAATTGCTGGAGGTCTAGTTGGGAATCCTAAGCGAGCTGAACTAGAGGGAAGAACTTGGGAGGCTTTCCTGCGGGCTTACGAGTTTTTTCAGACGGAAGAGGCAGCTGCAAATGCAAAGGCTCGGCTTCGCGTCTTGGAGGTCGTCGCAAATCTGGCACGGACTGAGCGTGCAATCCTCGCCGACATCGACAAGGCGCAGGTCGACGATTTGTTGGATAGAGTTGAGGAGAGCTTGAAGGGCGTGCAGAACGGTAAGAAGAGCAGCGGTTAGGGATTCAGAAGAAGAGGTGGAACGAAGTGAACCTGTAAGCTATTGCGCCATCACAGTTCTAGAAGGTTCAATTTTCGCACCCCACAAAAAAATGTCATTTTAACCCACCTTCCCCCAAACCCATTTTCATACATCTAGTCATCCTCCAACGAACCCTTATCCGATCGGGTCCAAAACGAAACCCGATCCTGCAATTTCGTTTGATTGGGAGAGGGAAACAGGGTTATGGTTTTCAAATCTCGGCGTCATTTCTCTTTTGCTTTCATTATACTGATCCTGACAGTATCATTTCTCTCTCTGATTCCCCTCGCCCCCAGTGCCAGGGCACTTTCCCTCTATAACTCAGGCAACCCCACAGCGGACGAACAGTTAGTGCTTGAATACATCAACCGCGCCAGAGCTAACCCCATCGCGGAAGGCCAACGATTAGGTATAGACATTCATGAGGGCTTGGTGGATCCGTATGGGCCGGAGCTCGTGGGCCCTCGACCACCTTTGGCCATGAATCCGATCCTGCTTGGAACGGCATCGACGCATAGTCAGAACATGTACAGTCAGAACTACTTCAGTCACACCGACCCGGACGGGACGACAGCGTTTGAACGCATGTCGAATGCAGGCTATAATTATGCTAACGCGGGTGAGAACATGGCCGCTGGCACAGATATGACCGCGACTATGTTGGAGGATTTCATGATGGCTGATCCAGGCACTCAGGGACGCCTGCATCGAGTAAACCTCCTTGACATTTTCCCGCCCCCCCAACCCCCCTATCAGGAAGTAGGAGTGGGCTACTATGAAGGCTCAGCCTCAAACAGTATCGGTGATGCCTTCATCACAGAAGATTTCGGTACACCCGCGAGCGCCGGGCCTTTTCTCCTCGGAGTCGTCTATAACGATGCAAACAGCAACAACTTCTATGATATCGGCGAAGGCATAGGCGGTGTAACCATCACGCCAAGCACCGGCGACTATTACGCCGTCACGTCATCCGCCGGCGGCTACGCATTCCCCATCGGAACATCTGGAACAATTACCGTCACTGCTTCGGGACCAGGCTTCGGTCCCATAACAAAAACAGTCTCCTTGACAGGCACCAACATCAAGCTAGACTTCACCTCACAAGGCTCGGCACTCCTCACTACCACGTCTCAGTCTTACACGCAAACTACGCCTCAATCAACTACCCAAACAACCTTACAATCGGTGACTCAGACGACGGCCTCAACAACACAGACCTCATTCCAGTTTACGACTCAAACCGTCACCCAAACTTCATCCTCTACTACAGCCCCGGCGTTGCTCGAGTCGGTTACTTTCCAGTCCTTACCCTCCAATTTCGCAAACGCAACTTCGCCCGGCACAATCACCGCGTGTGGCAACACATTGACAAACTCTCAACCTGAAGCAACCTGCGGATTGAACTTCGGAGCCACCGCTAACCTGCCCGCCCCTTCGACTGGTTGGCAATTCGACCATTGGACATGGACAGGTGGAGTAGCTTGTTCAAGCGACTCAGCAAACCCGGTAGAATGTTCGGCTTACAACTCCGGCGGAGTCTTGATAGCCGTATACGCGACTCTGATCAATGCCACTACGAACCCAGCCTCATCCGCGTTGATCACACTCGGTTCCTGCTCCACTGGGATGGGGAACGGCGGGTCGTTCTATACGACCATATTCGGTGAAACAACAGTCTCGGCATGCAACATACCATCAGGCTACACATTCCTCAGCTGGAACTGTGCTGGCGGGTTGGCTTGCTCAACGACATCTAACCCAACCGCCCTAACCATTAATGGCCCGGGAAGTATCGTCTTGAATCTGCAGGCTCAACCGGCGAATGTTACTTCGACCTCAATCTCGTCAACATCAGTAGAAACGTCGTCAACGTCAATAGCAATGTCGTCAACATCATCAGCAGCGACGACAACGGTCCCCGTCACCGCAACACTACAATCCACAACAAGCTCTCTTCAAGCAACGCAAACTTCGACAGTCTCTCCACAGTTGACAATGGCTCCGATCCCTGGGTTCCCGTGGGAATCTATTATTGCAGGACTTGTGCTTGGTTTGGCGGTTTTAGCACTGGCGAGGCATCGCGGAAAACACAATCCATAGTGCCTATATGCCGTTGATTCTTGGCTCCGGGATTAGGTGCCCTGATTGCGAATAGTCGATCTCAGGAGTGATACGGTAACTCTTCCCACCGCGGAAATGCTCGATGCCATGAGAACGGCGCCGCTGGGCGACGACGTCTATGGTGAGGACCCAACCGTTAACCGCCTAGAGGAACTTGCCGCCAAGAAGATGGGAAAGGAGGCGGCTCTCCTCACAACTAGCGGAACACAAGCCAACCTCGTAAGCGCGTTGAGTCAAACAAAGCGAGGCGAGGAAGTAATTTTGGAAGCTGAGGCGCACATGTACTACTACGAGGTAGGCGCATTCTCAGCTCTTGGCGGGCTTATTCCGAGATTAGTGAAAGGGCAACGTGGGGTCTTAACACCGAAGGATATCGAATCCGCCCTAAGGCCGCCGAACATTCACTTTCCCCCAACCAGTTTAGTATGCATCGAGAATACTCACAACCGCGCAGGAGGAACAGTATGGACACCTTCTCAAACTAGGGCTGTCTTCGATTTCGCGCACGGGAAAGGTTTGAATGTTCACATGGATGGTGCCAGAATATTCAACGCCGCTATAGCTCAGAACATAGATGTGAAGGAACTGACCAAGTACGTTGATTCGATGATGTTCTGCTTATCCAAAGGTCTCAGTGCACCAATCGGATCTGTCGCAGTCGGAGGCCGTGAATTCATAAACAGTGCGAGGCGTTACAGAAAGATGCTTGGAGGTGGCATGCGGCAGGCAGGAGTAATAGCCGCTGCAGGAATCATTGCCATCGAGAAAATGGTTGATCGCCTCAAAGATGACCATTCAAACGCCCAGATGCTTTCGAAGGGATTAATGTCGATTGAAGGGATATCCATCGATCCATCACAAGTTCAAACTAACATCGTCGCCTACGACGTTTCCGGTCTAGGGATTGACGGCGGAGCGTGGATCGCGAAACTGAATGAGTCCGGAGTAAAGGCAGGAGCGCTCGAAGGAAGCAGAGTACGGATGGTCACTCATCGCGGAATCGAGAGCGACGACATAGAATACGCATTAGGGGTTATGAAAACAACCGCAGAGAAAATGAGGAAGAAGAACTAACCGTTCGTCAGTAGTTAGCGAACATTGAGTTACTAGGGGGTACCCCTGAATGGAGAGGGACTTCGTCTCGGATCGCTCTAAGAGTGTTGTCCGATCCGGGATTCGGGTTATGTACGATCTCGCCTTGGGCGTGGGCGGTCTGGTGCATCTAGAGATTGGAGAGCCTGATTTCTCCACGCCTCAGCATATAGTCGCCGCGGCAAAGAAAGCACTGGACGAGGGATATACGCGCTATACTCCAAACGCGGGTTACAGGGATCTGAGGGAGAGCGTTTCAAGGAAAGTATCGAAGGATAACGGGATCGAAGCTGACCCTGAATCCGAAATTATCATCACCTCAGGTGCGATGCAGGCTATTTCATCGGCAACATTGGTCACTATCAATCCGGGCGACGAAGTGATAATCCCTGACCCCGCCTACGAAAGCTTCGTCAGACAAACAAGGTTCGCCAGCGGTATCCCCGTGCCTGTGCAAGTGAAGGAAGAGGATGAGTTCAGACTGAAACCAGAGAAAGTGGAACGGGCGATCACAAAAAGAACCAAAATGATCATAATCAATTCACCGGCGAACCCAACTGGTTCGGTGATGTCTAAGAACGACTTGGAAGGAATCGCGGAACTAGCCATCCGCCACAACCTACTTGTTTTGTCGGACGAGATCTATGAGAAGATGCTCTACGACGGGGCCAGACACTACAGCATAGCTTCCTTTCCTGGAATGAAGGAGAGAACGATCACCGTTTTCGCTTTCTCAAAGACCTACGCGATGACAGGATGGAGAGTAGGCTACGCGGTCGCTCCGAAAAGCATAGTCGGAGAGATGACTAAGATTCAAGAATTCTACGTGACTTGCGCCACGTCGATTTGCCAGAGGGCCGCCCTCGCCGCGTTGGAGGGCCCCCAAGATTTCGTCACAGGCATGGTTGCAGAATTCAAGAGAAGAAGAGATTTCATGTACGATGAAATCGGAAGGATGCGAGGCTTTAGTTGTGTCAAGCCAAAAGGAGCCTTCTACTTATTTCCGAACGTCTCAAGGACCGAACTCAGGAAAGATGATCCCGCGAAAGATCTTCTGGAGAAGTGTAAGGTCGTTACTGCTCCCGGGAAAGCATTTGGCGGCTATGCCGATGGCTACGTTCGTATTTCACTCGCATCATCAATGGGCAACCTTAGGACCGCTTCGGAACGAATGCTCGCAACTTTCGCCCCCTAAAGGCTAAGGAGCGTATGAATTCTAACGCGCAAACGAGAAGTCTGAATTCGAATCAAACACGCATAAGACTCTCGATATCGAGCCCGTACTCTTTGCAGGCCTGCATCAGGGGTTGCCATGCTTTCTCAGAGATCGGTACCCCGTCCTTTAATCTCCTTTCACGCTCATTACTTTCTGGTTCACCCGGGATCAGAATCTCCTTGACACCTTCAGCCTTCGGGGAATTCTTAACGGATTTTACAAGCTTGTCGACTCGATTCTTGAAATCCTCTAGCGGAACGAAATTGTCGATCTTCAGAGCCATCATGAAGACTCCATTGGTTAGCCACCCTGACGTCATATCTTGGCTGCTGCCCGCGCCCGTCAGAACCCCAGCTAGCAGGTCGACGACCAAACCCAGACCATACCCCTTGTAGCCCCCAAATGGCAGCAAGGCGCCTGCAAGTTTGATACGCTCAGGAGGCAGGGGTGGTTCGTACAGGTCTGCCGGGTTGGTGGATGGGCGGCCATGGGAGTCGACGATCCACCCAGGTGGCAATTGTTCTCCTTTGAGGAGAGTTGCT
>JBEKPE010000139.1:0-5470 GCA_049521055.1 Bathyarchaeia archaeon | reverse complement strand
GGGTGTTGCGGCCCAACCGACACGTCCAGCGTCGAAGGTTCCTTCGCGGCTGTAATTGTGATTGGCGGTTCGGGAGATTTCGTCTGGTCGGGGGTTGTTGTCATCGCTGTCCCATCTCTGGGAATTTGATATCTTTTAGCATCGGCGGCGGTCCCTCCCAGTTATCTAAAGTCAAGAGTTTCCTAAGGTCTGGGTGTCCTTCGAACTTTACGCCGAACATTTCGAATGTTTCGCGTTCGTGAAAATGAGTGCTCTCCCAGACGGAGACGGCTGAGGCAATGGTCGGGTTGTCGCGAGGTAGTTCAGCTTGTAGAACCACGATTAGGTCTTCTATTTCTGGCCTTGAGAAGGAGCCCGTGAAGTAGAGGACCTCTATCTTCTTGTGTGTTGGGTCGTCGACCCCAGCAACTCCCTTGACGTGATCGAAACCTAGTTCGTCGCGCATGTATCGCGCGATTTCAAGTAGTTTATCCTTATCGAAATGGATTGTTATGCGATGTTTCCCTTCGATCTTCGAAGTCTTGATGGCTTCGGGGAAACGTGCTTTCAGCTTGTTCACTAGGTCTTCTTCTCTAGTGGGGCTTTGGGTAGCCACTAGGCGAATACCTCTTCTCTACGGATTTTTTCTCGGAGCTTCACAATTGCACTAAGAAGCGCTTCGGGCCTTGGGGGACATCCTGGGATGTATACGTCTACTGGGAAGAGCTTGTGGACGTCGTTCACTATGCTGTATGAATCATGAAACAGCCCGCCGGAACACGCGCAGTCTCCCATCGCAACGACGTAACGTGGTTTCGCCATCTGTTCGTAGACGATCTTCAATCTCTTGGCCATCTTCTTTGTGACCGTACCTTCGACGATGATGAGATCGCACTGTCTTAGCCCTCCGGCTACTGCTTGCAATCCGAACCTTTCTGGGTCTAGGCGTGGGCCCATCATCGCGCCGAACTCAGCGCTGCAACAAGCGGTTGTGATGTGCACCGGCCATAGAGCGTACATGCGGCTCCAGTTGATCATGAACTTGATCGGGCCCGAGCCGGTTATTGCTCTAACGACTTCACTTATTTTTCCGATCCAGACCCCGGCGAAGTCCTGGAGTGTTTCCTGGCTCATTCTTGCTCGCCTGTTAGGTTACGCACACGGGGTGCCAACACTATTGAAAAACTTTGTCAGGTGAATGGGACATGTCGCAGGAATGACAGACATGAGCGAACGGGCTAGGATGCCAGTTCCTTCAGAGCGGACACAACCTCTTCCGTGTGTTTCGTTACGTCTACTTTCGGGAATATCTTCGCAACCTTCCCTGACTTGTCGATGATGAATGTTACGCGGCTTGCGGACGTTCCAGTGTCCTTTAGGACACCGTACGCATTGGCTACTCGCTTATCCTTGTCGCTTATGAGAGGAAATTGTAGCCCATATTTTGACGCGAACTTACTGTGAGATTGGATACTGTCTAAGCTGACTCCAATGATTTCGGCGCCCATGCCTCTTATCGGTTGCAGGTTGTCCCTGAAGCTGCATGCTTCCCTTGTGCACCCGGGGGTGTCATCCTTGGGATAGAAATAGAGAACCACATTCTTCTTTCCCACAAAGTCCTTCAGCCCCAGTCTGCTTCCGTCTGAAGTTGGCCCTTCAAAATCAGGAGCTGGGTCTCCCGGTTTCACTTTTATACACATTAATCAAAACACCGACTTTTGGGTAATCACGTTAATCGTCTGGATCACTGTTCGCATACGTGACAGGAGTTTACGTCCATTGTGGGTTCGAGTTTCTTGTGAAGGTCGCACATGTACCTGTTTCTGCGAACATAGTCACATGCTGCTTCGATCCTACTCATTACCTCAATCTGAGGGACCTTTTGCGTGGATACAAGCCTCGCGAGCTCTCCCGTTGCTTGGTCAATCTCCTTTATTCCGTTGAGCTTGATCGCTGCGCCGCGTTTTTCGTGAAGATATTTGCTGACGGCTGGCTGCGTTACTCCGAGAAGTTTCGCCGCCTCCTGTTGAGTCATCCCGTGCTCCTCGACGAGGCGCTTTACAACCAACGCCCTAATCGCTGGGATGACGGATTTCGAAGCTAGCTCTTCAGGGAGAATCATAGGCATAACGGATTTCAACGACTGCGAGTATGACAGAGGTTATATAAACGTGCTATGTCCGATTTTTCAATCTACAATCTGTCCTGTGATTCGCTGGGCAGCAGTATATCGTGAGGTCCTGCTTCTTGCGCACCTGAAGGACTTAGCGCGGCTAACTTTGCTTTGCTCCAAAGTTCCTCAATATTTCTTGCGCCAGCATATCCCATTGACGCGCGGAGACCCGAAACTAATTCGTCGAGGACGATTGTGACTTCGCCCTTGTAGGGTACCCAACCCTCGACTCCTTCTGGGACGCCTTTGGATGGCATGCTGTAGCGGTCGAGCGAGTACCTCTTCGCACGCGCTGTGGGGCTTCCCATCCCTCGGTATTGCTTGTAGTAACGGCCTCCAATTGTAATCAGAGTTCCAGGAGATTCCTTACACCGGGCAAAGAGGTTTCCAATCATCACCGCAGATGCTCCGGCGGTCAGAGCGATTGCCACATCCCCCGGAGTTCGGATGCCTCCATCAGCGATTATTGGTATCTTCGCCCCATATTTCGTCACGGCATCTGAGACTTGAGCCGTTGCGAACAAGGTTGGTGATCCTGCTTTTGTTACCTCTGCGGTCGTACAGATCGAACCTGATCCAATACCGACCCTGAAGCCGCTTACCTGTTCTAATTCAGTGATCGCGTCTTCAGCCGCTTCGAAAGTTCCTATATTTCCAACAACGACCTCGGCGGAAACCTCGGCCATGAGTTTCTTCGTGGCTCTAAAGACGTTTTCATTATGGAAATGTGAAACGTCCGTGATTAGGATGTCAGCGTATTCGTCGAGCTTCTTCGCCCTATCCAAGTCGAAGGGCGAGACACCTGCTGCGCACAACAGATGGCCAGTCTCGTCGCGAGCCGCGTCAGGGAACTTCCCCCTCAACAGGATGTCCTTGAAGGTCATTAGGCCAGAGAGTTCGCCGACCTCGTTAACGATTGGGAGTTTCTCGATCTTGTGATCGTGAAGCAGACGTTGGGCTTCCTCCAACGTCGTTCCCTCCTCGGCCTTTACGACCTCCTTAGTCATAACCTGCTTCACAAGAAGGGCCGGTTGTGAAAATCGTAGGTCGCGGCCCGTCACTATGCCAACGAGCTTTGTCCCATCGACCACAGGGAACCCCGAGATGTTATGTTGTTCCATGAGCGCTAACGTTTGCCCAACTGTGGCGTTAGGCGTGACCGTTATCACGTCGCGTATTATGAGAGCCTCCGCTCTCTTGACTCGCTTTACCATCTCCACCTGCTCTTCTGCAGAGCAGTTTCTATGAACAACGCCGAGGCCGCCTTGCCGCGCAATCGCGATGGCCATATCACTCTCCGTGACCGTATCCATCGGTGACGATACAAACGGAATATTGAGCGCATGCCTTTTTGTTACGCGTGTGTGCACGTCGACTTCGCTAGGCTCAGCTTCAGCTCTTCCGGGAAGAATCATAACGTCGCGAAATGTTAATGCAACTTGTATGTCACTGAACTTCGATCGAAACGATTGCCTGGAGGTCTCCTCGGCTTTCAAGGGTTTAACTCACTGCCAGTCCAACTATTGTGGTTCGGAATTTAAGCTATAATTGACCAACAATGCTCAAATTTCGATTCGAGCCAAATCCGTTGCGAGCGTCACTTCGCTCCCATATGCCTGAGCGGCCTCGTGCAGGAATTCTTCCTCTCTGTGATCGTTAGGAGGTGGGATATGGAACAACGCCAACTGTCTCGCCCTTGCTTCTCTTCCACTCCTTCCAGCCATTCGAGCGGTAGAGTGTTTGGTTAACTCCGCGATCGGAGCCTGATCCTCGAGGAATGTTGCTTCATGGACTAGTAGGTCTACGTCCCGTGCCAATTGAATGAGTGCAGGGGAATAGATTGTGTCGGCGCCGTAGCAGATCGATTTCCCGCGTGAATCAAGCCTGAACGCCAACGTTGGGATGCTGTGGTCTGTTTGGCAGGTTTGAATGTTCCCCATCTTGTCGCCGAACTGTATCTCAGTAATTGTCAGGGGAAACGTGAAGAATGTGTCCGGTGTATTCGTGCATTCTCGAAGTTTCTGGAAGATCAGTTTGAATCCGGGCGGTCCGGTGATATGTAAGGGGGTCTTGCGTCCATCGATCTGAATCGCCCACAAGAACGGGATGAGATCCGATATGTGATCCGCATGGCAGTGGGAGATGAAGACAGATGAAATACGCTCGGTCTCTATCCGCGATCGGCGTATGTTTCCTAATGCTCCTGGCCCAAGATCGAAAACAATTGATTCATCAACAAGCATTGAAGGACAGGCTCGCTTTGCACTAACGGCGGACCCTCCTGAGCCCAGAAAGGTGAGTTTCAACTGGGTCTCTACCGCTTTCGCTTTGAACGCTTTTTTGGCTTACGTTTGCTCGGTGGGGAATCGATCGGTGCAACTACTTCATCGCTCATGTCGTTCACCTTAGTTGAGGAATAACCCGGTCCCTAAAGGTTTCTAGAGGCCGGATTTCAGTGTCCCCCGTAAAGCCCAAGAAGAAGTCCTTCACCCCTAAGTCTTTGATTTTTCTCAGTTGATTGACGCAAACGTCCGGGGGCCCAAGAATAACCCCTCTGTCGAGTATAGACTTCTTGAATTCCGACAACGATTGCCCTCTCCTCTTTGCCCCTTTCTCGAGGTAGGCTTCCACTTCGGACTCGTTTTCCCCGATTAGAAGGAAGCCCTGCCAAGAGATGACCAGTTCGTTCTTCTTCTTACCGAGTTTTTCGCAGTACCCTAAGGCGGATTGGATGACGGCGCCGACCTCATCCAGAGAACTAGAGGTTGCATTCAGTCCGTCGGCATACCGAACCGCGAGAAAGGGCAAGGTCTTCCTGCCGCTAGCAATGCCCACTAAGATCTTGGGCCGCGGTTTTTGCATGGGTTTCGGGGAGCTTATGGCATTTCGAATCGTGTAGAAATTCCCCTCGAAGGACGCCTTGTCTTCGGTCCAAAGTTTCTGAATTATTATCAGTGCTTCTTTCAATTGCTTCATTCTTGTGGCCCGGTCGGGGAAATCGTAACCATAACTGCGATATTCTTCCTCGTACCACCCGGCGCCTATTCCAAGAATCAATCGTCCGTGACTCAATAGGTCGACCGTTGCGGCCATTTTCGCAAGCAAGGAAGGATGCCTGTAATTGACGCAAGTGACCATCGTTCCAATTTTCAGGCGCTTTATCATAGCTGCCAATGCTGCTAGGGTTGTCCAAGCTTCCAGGCATGGTTGGTTCTTGTCACCGAGCGCATAGAAGTGGTCATACAACCAAGCCGAATCGTACCCGAGCTCTTCTGCAGCAGTCCATACTTTCAACAAATCTTCGTAGGAATATCCACC
>JBEKPE010000138.1:0-5627 GCA_049521055.1 Bathyarchaeia archaeon | reverse complement strand
AAGGTGAGGCTTCTCGCTCAAAGTGAAAGCGGCGTGGTCGAGATCGTCCCGCGCGAAGATTCAGATGATCCAACCACAATTCTACGGGCCCGCGATGTAGTTCTAGCGATTGCTCGAGGTTTTTCACCCGAACGCGCGCTCATGCTGGTTGACGACGACATCGTTCTGGACATTATCGACTTGAGGGAAACCTTCGGAAAAAATGACCGAGACATCTCTCGACTGAAAGGGCGCGTTATCGGTCGCGAAGGAAAGATCCGTAGATTACTAGAGGAAATGACTGACGCGAAAGTATCCGTATACGGACATACGATCTCAATGCTCGGTGATTATGAGACGGTCACTGCTGCAAGAGAAGCAATAGAACTCTTACTCAAAGGCAAACAGCATTCCACCGTGTACAAATTACTTAGAAAGATAAAGAGCGAAAGCAAAAAGAGAGAAACCCTTGAGCTGTGGCAAAAGCCACCCACTTGACATGCAGAAACCATCATCAGCTTTATTCCACACGTACGCAAAGGTAGTCGAACCCTAATGGCGCTTCAAGAAGTATTCCAGGAAATCTCTGCCGCCGACTTCTTCTACAGAAACCGTGACATCGCGGGGTTCACAAATCCGACTCGGGCCATCTACTCAACCATCCGTGAACTAATTGAAAACTCTCTTGACGCGTGTGAGATAAAGCAAATTCCGCCCGAAATATATCTCCGCATCTCACACGAATCAGGCGCAACTGATGGGCCTGGCGTTTACCGCGTACATATCGAAGATAATGGGATTGGTATACCTCATGACATAATTCCATCCGCCTTCGGCCAAGTGCTCTTCGGATCAAAGTACAAACTTCGGCAGACCCGAGGCACCTTCGGCTTGGGTGGAAAGATGGCGATCCTCTACGGCCAAATCACCACCCACGGCACGGCCACCATAATGTCGAGCACCGGCCCGACGAAGATCCATCAATACGATCTGATAATTGACATACAAAAGAACAAGCCCACAGTTTTGAAACATAAGACTCATCCGAATGAAAACCGGTGGCACGGTGCCATAATCGAATTCTCCACAGAAGCAGATTACACTCGTGCTATGTCGAAAATTCTGGATTACCTAATGGAGACCGCTATCGTCGCCCCATACGCCACCTTGACTTACGTTGATCCGCGAGGTAGGCTGTACAGGTTTGATCGTGTTACCACCCAGATGCCGAAACCACCTGAAGAAACCTTACCCCACCCCCATGGAGTCGACGTCGAAACCATGAAGCGCCTAATCGAGCTAACGAATGAGCGGACGCTCGTGGGTTTCATGCGGACCCATTTCCACCGCGTCGGGAGAACAATCGCCACGTCGTTCCTCCAAACGGTGAACCTCCCAACGAGGAAAAATCCTAAGAAACTGAGCCCCGAGGAAATCGTCACTCTCGTGAATGGGATGAAGAATTACAAGTTCTTGGCTCCTGATGCCAGCTGCCTCTCTCCGCTGGGCGAGGAATTGTTGGAAGCTGGGATAAAGAAGGAGCTTTCCCCGGAATTCATCGCCGTCTACCAACGAAAACCCTCAGCTTACGCGGGCTTCCCATTCATAGTTGAAGTTGGGATAGCGTATGGTGGACAGGTTGAGGCCGGTGGCGGCATCAAACTGTTCAGGTTCGCCAACAAGATTCCCTTGCTCTTCGATGAAGCGAGCGACGTGTCCTGGAAGGTAGTCAATACACAAGTCGATTGGAGGCATTACAAGGCCACGCCCGATATGCCGATCGCAGTTTTCGTTCACATCTGTTCCACCAAAGTTCCGTACAAGACCGTCGGGAAGGAATTCATCGCGGACAGGCCTGATGTCGAACGCGAAATACTAAACGCGTTAAGGGAGGTCGCACGCAGACTGTCATTATTCCTATCGAAGAAGATCCATATCGCCCACGACAAGCATAGGCTTGACGTATTCCAAAAATACCTTCCAAAGATTGCTTTATTCTCCACGAAGCTTGCAGGAAAAAGTAAGCAGCCCGACGTATCCCCCTTACTGAAGAGTGTTCTAAGATATGAAAGCGAAGAAAGCGAAGAAGACATCGAAGACGCCTAGCCGAATCGAAGAAAAGAAGCGCGTCGTCCTGAATACGCTAAAGGACCTTGGTGAACAAGTCTACGCGCAGCTGTCTCAGAAACAATGGCCTTCAGTCCGCATGCCAAGCCGATCTATCAACAATATCCACTATGATCTGCAGACTCGGCAGTACATTCTTGGCGATCACTACGTAAGGCGAAGTGCGCGCAACATCAGGCACGTCCGGCCATTAACCCAACTTGTATGGACTGGGTCGTTTGTTGACCAACTCACCAGCGAAGGAAAGACCTCAACCCTTCGAGACGTCTTCTATTCGGCACAGGCATATGAAATGAGCTTCGCGGATCAGGCTGAAAGCGACGACATAATCACTGACCTAGAAACAGTAATCGGTCACTCTAGGGAGGATTTCAACGTCTTTCCCGAAGAACGAAGCGCAATATTCGGCGACCTAACAATTCAGTATACCGTTCGAGGTTACGAGGGAAAGCAACTCAACCTTGCATCTCATCCCGACGGAATGATGATCGGTCCGGCGCTTACAAATGCTGAATTTGCTGATTGTAATGCCGACAAGATAATTGCCATCGAGAAAGGCGGTCTGTTCACTCGTTTCATAGAAGAGCGGGTCCATGAAAAGTACAAGGCAATATTAATTCATACGGCGGGCCAAGCTCCGCGTGCTACTCGATCTCTCATAAGACGAATGAGCAGAGAACTGAAGCTTCCTTGCTACATATTCTGCGACGCAGATCCCTGGGGAATGCACATTGCTAACGTTATAATCTCGGGCTCCGCGAACGCAGCCCACCTTCGAGATCTGAACACACCCGACGCGAAATGGTGTGGGGTTTGGGCCTCGGATATCGTCGATTACAAACTCCCAAGCGACCCATTAACCGATCTTGACATAAAACGCCTCTACGAGCTTGACAAGGATCCACGATACGATGGGAAGCTGTGGAAGAAGGAGATCGCGTCGTTCCTGAAGAACAAACGTAAAGCAGAGCAGGAGGCTTTCAGCCGTTACGGCCTAGCCTACATAGTCGACAAGTACCTTCCGGCGAAATTGAAGGAGATGAGCTAAGACTCATCTAAGGTCGATCGGTGTTCGCTGAAACAAATTCACCGTCATCGGAAATCGTATACCGTTCCCAAGCGGTGGAATGTTTCGCCCCAACCATCTTAAGAATCCGGATGGAAGTCGCGATCTCTTGGTCTTCCTCATCCAGTTTAAGCTCGATAACACCGTCCACAATGTCCTGTGCCGAAGCGACGATGGCCGGATGAAAGGCCTTCCTATTCATGGTAACTAGGCAAAGACATTTCGCCTGCCGTGTTCTGGCTACCAGGACGCGCAAGAATTCAATCGCTGAATGGCCTCCTCTTTTGCGTATCAACGTGTTGAATGAATCAACTACGATCAGGGACACCCCACTGCGTCCCATCACGTCCGATACTGCGATGCTAATTGCTGACAGGTTTTCCGGATCTACCGCGTGCGGCTCTTCACTCTCGACGCCGACCGTCTTCGAGTAGCAATCGACAAACACAAGAGACGACCAGTCAGTAGTTCCCTGAGTAACGTGCGCGTGTACGCCCTGGCGAATGTTAGGTGGAAAGTTATCCAAGGTAATGTATAGCACTGTTTTGCCAGATTCGATTTGGCGACCGACCATATGCGCTAAGAGGTTTTCTACTCCAGCCCCCGGATCGCTGAGTAAGACGATGGTACAGGTAGAAGGTAATCCATCGGGAAGCATCTTGTCTACGATCTCGATCCCTGAATTGATCTTAGGAACCTGTCTTGCATTAGTGCCGGTGCGGTCAATTGCTCCCCCGGGTCCAATGATTTCTCCTAGAGCTAGTTGCTTTGAAATTGCATCTTGTATTTCCTTATCTCGATCCATTCCAAACGAGTAAACCTCAACTTTCTTCAGAATTCCAAGTTCTACTAAGTCTTCGAGTTCACGTTGGACCTCAACTGGGTTCCGCCCGACCTTCTTCGCCAATCCTTCCGGCGTCTCAGACAGGTTGGCATTGTTATGGAAGAGCGTGAGAAGGTCTGCCTTCACATCAGTATCTAGCAATCGTTCGAAGAGTTTCATCGGGCGTTTTGCTATGGTCCGTTCCTTCTTGTCTATCCTACATCGAGCAAAAGGATAGGTTTTCGCACTTTAATATTGTTAGAGGAACGGGCCGGCGGAACAGGTGGGGGTCGTTCAAATCTTACCTCGATCAAGCCTAAGTTCGAATAACCTGCTACTTTCACGTCCTAACTTGGGAGTGGGGTGCTAATCGTTGATAGGCGTTGAATATGGCGACGGCTAGAATCGTCGAGATAGTCAGTATGATCAGCCTTTCTTCCGGATAAAGGAAGAATAGTACCTGCCAGATATTCGCGAACTTTGTGGGGGGAACTCCACCTACGAATCCCAATACGAATTCAAACAAGATTCCCCCGACGAGGTGTTGCGCCATGGTGCCGACAAGAGCTAAGGTTGCTATGGCTGCAACTCCGAAATATCCGCCCTTGTTCAACCAGTTAGGTATCCGAGAAGTTACTGGAGATAATAGGACCGCAAGAGCTACCAAATGAAGCCATACGTAGGGTATGTGATCATATCCATAGAGCAAGCTGTACGGGCTTACTAGAAACGCGACTAAGAGCAGAATGTAGCTAGTCTGAGCAAGCCTGCGCTTCCCAGATATTAGAAGTGCAGCTATGCACACGTTCGCTACTCCAGGAAGGAAATCTAACCCTAAGAAAATCGTAGGTCTCACCGCGTAAGCGATCATAGTCCCGACCAGAACCGCGACCGTGCCGCTCCAAAGCCCAGCCGTTAACGCAATTGTTGTCAACAGAAAGTCTCCCGCCGTAAACTGCCCAGACACCCCAATCATCGAAAACGTGGGCACGCTTCTCAGAATGAAGTAAACGATTGCGAAGACAGCTGCCAGCGTGATCTGTTTGGTTCTTGTCGTCCGCTGTTTTGGGGTCTTCATAATGGGCTACCGACTAGGGGAGTGACGTTACAGCCTCCGCGAATGCTTCGTAAGCCTTGCGGTCGGCTTCGACCCCAAACGATGCAATAAAATAGTCAGTGTGTTCGCTTGTCTTTGACAACAACTCTCTCCTCATATCTTCGACCATCGTGAGTTTGCTGGAAGGCTGTCCTGTTCCGTCTACTTTTCCAGCCCACGACTTGATCAAACCCGTGTGAGGGCGACCGAACTCAGCACATTTTGCAAATAGATACTTCTCGCGTTCATCCAACTGCCGTCTATCCATGCCCCAATAGTTCCATCCATCAGCCAGCTCAGCGATAAGGTCTAAAATCATATTGTGTCTGCCACCAACCCAGATCGGTGGTCCAGGTTTTTGTTTCGGCTTCGGCAAACTCAACGCATTCGATACCTGAGATGTTTCACCAGCTACCGAGACGTTCCCGCCAGTCCACATGTTTCTCAAGATAAGAATCGTATCCCTCAAGCGGCTTATTCTCTGTTGAAGCGACGGGAAGTGATAACCGTGATCTTGCATTTCATGCGCACTCTTT
>JBEKPE010000137.1:0-5706 GCA_049521055.1 Bathyarchaeia archaeon | reverse complement strand
CTAATCGGTCGCCCAACGCTGATCTTGAACCCAGCAAGACCGCCCATCCCATCCCGTGCCAGAACCTCAGCAACGTAGCCCAGGTCCGATGAAATGTTGTAGGCTCGCTCAAGAGGTTCTCTCGCGGTCTTATCTCCCCCATATGCCACCGCGAGCGCGTCAAGAACAGTCATGTCGGCAACCCCCAACCGGAGTTTGCCGACGGCCATTCGAGCGATGTACTTGGCTTCCGTTGGTTTAGCTTCGTTCAGAAGACTTGTCAAGAGGCGTACTTTCATTTCAACTGAACCCGAACCTCCTGCGTGCGCGATCTTGTCGAAAGTACTGTAGACCAATTCTACTGTTAGCGGTCGTTTGGACAGAGTGGTTTGCGATCGTTTTTGGACAAGCTTCTCGATCGTGTTTCCAAGATCGCCAGTTTTCTTGAAGTCGGCCTCAATTGCTCTCTCGGTCCGCCCTGTAACCTGAGCGACCGATTTCATCAGGAGCTTTTCAGCGAGACCCAGCTCCACGCCTTCATAGTCCGGATACAACTTGCCCTGAATGAGGTATACTACCTTGCTCAACTCTTCCTTCGGAGTCTTCTTGATTAGTTCAACGAGGAGACTAGTCATCTCCAACCGTTTTGTGGTAGCGTCAATCTTCTCAAACGCATTCGCGAGCTCAACGTACTTCAACTACAGCAACCCCACTACCAAACTCGCTGAAAGACAGAGACAGGCCATGGATGAAACCATGGATATTAGCAGTTTGCGTCCTCAGGAAAGGCTTTCACTGTTACGGACATCTAAAGGAACAGAATCCCCGCAATCGTGAAATAAATGACTCAATCACATCCTGTTAACCACGTAGTTTGATCTTCTACTCCAGTGGCGAGATCAGAATGACTGCAAAGCTACCGGCTCGGCTGTATTTCGGCTGCGCGGGTTGGTCGTACAAGGAATGGATTGGGCCACTATACGACGGTGAAAAATCTATGCTTCAACAGTACGCATCGGTGTTTGACACAGTCGAATTGAATTCCTCATTCTATAGGCCTCCGAGCGAGGGGACGATCTTAGGCTTGACTAAGTATACGAAGAGGGGCTTCATGTTTAGCGCTAAAATCAACCAAAAGTACACCCATGATCTGGCCCTGAAGCTTGACGAAACCAGCGTGTCGGAGCTGGAGAACTTCGTGCAATTATTTGACCCCCTTCTCACCCAAGACCGCTTAGGATGTTTCCTTGTACAGTTACCCCCGTCGCTCAAGAGAAACGACCAGCTCTTGGAAGACTTCTTGGCCGCTCTGCCACACCGATACAACTACGTCGTGGAATTTCGAAATAAATCCTGGATGGACGAGGCAACCTGGCGCATTCTCGCGAAATATCAAGCTGCATACTGTATCGTAGATGAGCCTCTTCTGCCACCCGAGATCCACGTTACATCAGAAATAGGGTACATACGGTGGCACGGGCATGGCGACAAACTATGGTATGATTACCGATATACGCAAGGCCAGCTTCAAGAATGGATTCCAAAAATCAGAGCGGTACAAGAGAACACAAAGAAGACCTTCGGCATATTCAACAACCATTTCCATGGATATGCTCCCGAGAACTGCCTTCAAACCATGCGGATGCTTGGAACCGCAAATCCTGCTCAGCTGAAAACAATGAAACGAGTACAGAGTCACATTGAAAGGGAAATGGCTGGGCTACCTCCCGCGGGCACACTCGACGAGTACGCTTAGGATGGTCAGCGTGAGGTTGAGGTTAGAAAGTGGGTTGCTCTAGGAGAAGGACTTCGGAGGTTACATCGGTCGATTAGACGAAGAGATCTTAATAGTTTGAAGCCGAATATTCGATATCGGCAAACTACGAACGCGCAAGGCTGGTTTATGTTTTGAAATGTCCCCTTTGCGGTAAGAAGATGTCAGGCATTAGAGAGCCACCGGCGGACTATCCGGCTGAGGGGACCGACAAGCAAGAATTAATTTACTATTGCGAACAGCACGGCGCAATGAACAAGTTGACCGACCTCAAAGATAAGGCGGACCAAGTAGCCAAGAAAGTTTAGAGTATTCTACTCTTAATCGATACGCGCTCGTCGACGTTCTCGTTACATAGAAACTGTCTTGGCCAAGCAAAGAGATTAAGGCAGGCCCGCCCCTGTTGGGCAAATCACACTGAGTGTCAGGATCATGCCATCTGAGAAATCATGTGGAGCAGTAATCTTCAAGGAAGGAAATGTCAGAAAGTACTTGCTCCTGCATTACGAAGGCGGCCACTGGGATTTCGTCAAAGGTCATGTCGAGCGAGGTGAGACTGAGAAGGAAACCGTGTTACGGGAAACTCAAGAGGAAGTTGGAATAACGGAAGTGTCATTCATTGAGGGCTTCCGGTATCGGATCGGTTACTACTACAGGCGGGCTGGGGCTACCGTCTTCAAGGAAGTAATCTTCTACCTGTTAGAGTCAAAAATCGACGCGGTCCGGTTGTCACGAGAACATGTAGGGTTCGAATGGATGTCATTTGACAGGGCGTACGAACGCCTCACGTACAAGAATGCGAAGGAGACCATAAGCAAGGCACGCGACTACCTCGAAAGCCTTGAGCAAGGAAGGAAGCTAGGGGCCACCAAGGAAAGCAGCTAGCACGGCCCGAGCTCCGTGAAGTTTGTTCTCCCCTTGTTTCCAGACAATACTCCGTGGTCCCTCGAGTACGTCGTCGGTTATCTCTAAGCCTCGATGCGCGGGCAGACAATGCATAACGGCAACGTCTGGTTTGGCTTTTGAGACAAGCTTCGAATTAATTTGATATGACTTGAACGCCCGCTCTTTCTTCCTTGCTTCCTTGTCTTGGCCCATGCTAACCCAAACATCCGTGTAGATCACATCTGCCCCTTCCACGGCTTTCAGCGGGTCCCGAACGAGACTTACGTTCCCGCCAGATTCTTTCGCGAGTTCCTTAGCTTTCTCGTGAATCTGTTTGTTGGGCTCGTAGCCTTTTGGGCATGAGACAACCATGTTCATTCCCATCGTGGTCGCTCCAAGTAACCAAGAATTGCACACATTGTTCCCATCCCCCACCCAGACAAACTTGACTCCTTGAAGAACACCTTTGGCTTCTATCACGGTCAGCATGTCTGCGATAATCTGTGTGGGGTGCTCTAGATCGCTAAGAGCGTTGATAATGGTTACAGGGGCATATTCAGCAAATTCGACCAGGTTCTGATGAGCATAGGTCCTGATTACAACCCCGTTGAGGTACGAGCCTAGAATTCTCGCTGTGTCCTTCAGGGGTTCGCCGCGTGATAGTTGAAGCTCATCAGCCCGGAGATACATCGCTTGCCCACCGAGCTGGTATACCGCTGTTTCGAAGCTCGCACGGGTTCGGGTCGAGGGTTTCTCGAACAGGAGACCGATAACCTTCCCGGATAAGCGATGCTCTACCGGTCCTTGCCTTGAGTCAGACTTTAGCCTCACAGCCAAATCCATCAATGATTGGATTTCGTCGCGGGACAGGTCACTTATGGATAAGAAGTCTCTACCAGCAAGCATTGCACGTTACCGATTCGAAATGAAGCAGAGTCATTAAAAATGCTTCAGTGACGGTCTCAAGTTGCGCGCGGAATCGCTTTCTGCGTCTTGGAGGCGTATTTCGGCGGCCTCTTTGTGGGGTCTATCAAGAACCTTCCTGACTTGAGAATATCCATTCCGATGAGGACTGGGTAACGCATGTCTGAACGATCATTAACAGTTACAGGCAAAGCGAATCTAACCCCCGCGATCTCTACGACACCTCGGACTAACGGTCGAGTTCGAACCTCATCCAAAAAGGCGGACTTCACTTTCGCTACGTCCACAGTCGGGCCGAGCCCTATGTTTGCCGCAAGCCAAACATCCACAGAAGTCCTGGTGGCGCCCGTGTCCACCTTGCCTTTTACGCGAGCTTCACCATGATGGCCCATGACCTTAACATACTCTATCGGGCCGATCACAATCGGCTCTTTCTTCTTCAGTGCCATCACTGCCACACCGTTTATGAGAACCAAGTATTAAGCAGGCATCGATCAGGGCTTTTTCTATGCAAATTGGAGTCCTCTCAAAGAACCGGGAGTTCTGGGCTACAACAGAAATCATCAATGCTCTGAAGAGGAAGAATGTAGAACCTGCGTACATCAAGACGCCAGAAATACACCTCATGTTGAGCGAAAAGGTGGATGCGATCTACGAAAAGAAGTCGCTTTCCATTTTAGACGCGGCGATACCGCGCATTGGCCGTAGCCTAACGCAGCTAGGAGTAATGTTGCTCAAACACTTCGAACTAATGCGCATCCCATCAACGCTCTCAATTGAGGGACTCACCACAGCTAGGAACAAGTACCTCACTCTTCAAGCTCTATACGCTGCGAGAGTGAGGATTCCTGAAAGCGTTCTTATTGCGTCGAGGATCAAGACCGAGGAACCTACTGAGTACCTCTCTCCCCCCCTGGTAATGAAGTTGCTCAGTGGAACCCAGGGAATTGGAGTTATGCGGGTTCGCGACGTGAAGGAGGCGGGGCCGATAATCGATACGCTGTCTGAACTCGACCAAATGATCTGCTTGCAGAAATTTCTACCGAACCCTGGAGAAGACATACGTGTGTTTCTTGTGGGTGGAGAGGTGGTTGCGGCGATGAAACGCAAGGCTGCCCCTAATGAGTGGAGAAGCAACATCCATATTGGCGGGCATGGAATCGCGCACAAACCAACGAAAGCGGAGGCTGAGACAGCCACGAAGGCCGCTGAGGCGGTGGGCGTGGAAATAGCCGGGGTGGACCTAATCTCTGTCGAGAACGAACCCTACGTTATCGAAGTGAATGCTTCACCAGGCTTTCACGGATTACTCGAGGCTACAGGTATAAACGCGGCCGAAAGCATCGCAGATTACGCCATAAGAAAGGCGAAGCACTAAACCCACAGTTTCAGATCTTCACGCCGTAACGCTCATTGGCTTCAACCACCTAAACCTGGCTTGCTGTCCGCCATGAAGACAGTCACAAATAAGATGCTCAAATGACCTGAACCTGGGGTATCTGAGCGGACAGCACTTAACACAAGACCCTACTCCCCATACGGGTCCCTCTCCGTTTCCTCTTTTCCAAACTAGGAAAACAGCATGTAGCCGACCGTGGGCTACACCCGTGTTTCTCAGTGCACCGGGCAACTGGAGTCCAGTTCAATTCAACTGTATGACAGTAATTGTAATCGGACCGTGCCACAGTCGTTCCATAGTTTGCCTGGTGGACTAGGGAAAATCATGGTTACCTTCACCTTGACCTTCACGCTCGTTTAAGGTGTTCATTGGCGAACACCTTTTTCGGGATGTGTTCACCGGTGGCCACATCTCCCGGGAAGGTGTTCACGGGTGGCCACCTTAGCCTCGCGACTCACTCTGAGTCTACCTCAAATTACGCGACTCGCCCGTGAGTACATCAGCTGATGCGTTTACCGGTGAACACATGAAACGCTACGCATGGTGAACCTGGGTGGAAAACTGAATTTGTTCCTGGGGGAACAAATTGCGATATCTGCCGAGCCCGCTCCTCGTTCCGTGATCTAGGCTCGTCCACATTTCCGGCAGAAGCCTCCCAAAGCTGCCTCTTACCCAACTGGGACTTATTGAAACCCGCTTCAGCAAGAATCTTAATTCCAACCTCAGAGGAGTGAAAACTAGGCCA
>JBEKPE010000136.1:0-5783 GCA_049521055.1 Bathyarchaeia archaeon | reverse complement strand
CCTTGTTTACGTAGCATCTTGAGCAGGACACAAGCGGACGCTTTCCTCTCGACTTTACCTGAATCAGCTGGAAGCCGCATTCAGGGCAACGTTTCTCGAGAAGGGTTAGGGTGCCGAGTTGTGGTAGAGGGAGAGAGAAGGAACAGTTGGTCTTCCATTTTCCCGAGCACCCTATGAACCGTTTCTTTGTTCGAGGATTCTTTACGATCTTCAGTGTTGAGCCGCATTTTGGGCATGGGACGGATAGGGTGATTGAGCCGAGCCACATCTCGCGGATTATCGATGTAAGTTCATTTCCGACGTCATCTTCCCTTTCTTTCAGTTCTTCCAGTATTGGTTTAAGGTACTCAACGGTATCAAGGACAACTCTCTCCCGACTCTCTTTCCCTTCTTCGATCTGTTCCATCTTCGTCTCCAGTTCCCGTGTAAAGGTAACCTCGACTAGTCTACTGCAGTATTTCGTTAGTATCTCAGTTACCTGAAAGGCAAGTGGCGTTGCGATCATTCGTTGGTCTTTCAAGTATCCTCGTCTGTACAGAGTTTCGATTATCTCAGCCCTAGTGGCTTTCGTCCCGATCCCGGACTCTTCCATTTCTTTGAGAAGGCTGCTTGGGTTGTAGCGGGGTGGGGGCTGGGTGTATTTGTCCTCGAGGTTGATTTCAATGATCTTCACCGAATCCCCTTCTTTCAGTTTTGGCATAGTCAGTTCCTCGACTTTGGCGTATGGGCCGTAGAGTGGAATCCATCCCCTTTGGAGGATTCGAGATCCACGCATCAAGAAGATGCGTTGACCGACTTTGAGTGTGGCCTTGTCGCTTTGCTTAGTTGCCACCTCTCCGAAGGTGGCTAGAAATCGTCTTACGATTAGATCGAAGAGTTTCTGTTCCTGCGGCGAGAGGTTCCGCTTGGGAAGCGTCCCCGTTGGGTAGACCGCTGGGTGGGCGGGGTCTTCTTTCTTGCCTTCGTGGGGAACGAGCCGCCCTCCTCGCAGAGCGCGCACGTTCGCCTGATACGTCTGAATCTGACTTAGGCCTCTCAAGATCTCTTCGAATCCGATCGAAGGTGGGAGTTTCTGACTTGAGGTCCTGGGGTACGATATCAACTGGTCCAAGTAGAGGCGTTCCGATATGCTGAGGGCCAAGCGAGGAGTGTAACCGAAGTGCCTGTAGGCTTCCGACTGCAACGTTGAGAGGTCGAACGGCGTTGGTGGGGAGAGTTGGTATGTGGAGGATTCAAGTCTCTCAACGAACCCAATCCTCCCTGAACATGTTTTGATGATACTTTCGCCGTCTTCTTTCACCTCGATGCGATCATTCTCATACGCCGCTTCAACGATTTCGCCATTCACATCCACCTTTGTCCTCAGTGTCCAGAAGGGAGTTGGCACGAACGTTTGGATTTCCTTCTCCCTCTCAACGACAAAACGCAAAGTCGGACCTTGCACTCGCCCTGTGCTAAGAGTTAGGTAACGGTTACTCGCCTTGAGCGCTGATTGAGTCAGAGCACGAGACATGTTTATGCCAAATAACCAGTCAACCTCGTGACGGCACATACCCGCGAAAGCAAGCGAGAAATCCAGGCTAGGAAGTGCCTTCGCATATGCTTCCCTGAGCTCCCTTGCGGTTAGCGTTGAGAATTTCATCCGTCGAGCTTTCCTGTCTGCACCATTGCACGCATACTTCAAAACAGTATAACCGATCAGTGATCCTTCAACATCATAATCGCACGCATTTACGAACTGGTCCGCCTCCTTCGAAACCTGTGCGATGGCCCGTATCCACTTCTCCTGTCTCTCCTGCCCCCGTTCCGCCAAATGTTTAGGCTTCCAAGAACAATCCCAGACTGGGTACTGGGATCTGGCACCACCACCTTTCTCAGCAACCGCGTAAAGGTGGCCAAGCGCAGAGCAGACTAGGATGCGCTCCCCGTTATTCACTTCGAAAAAGGGGACGCCGTTAACGCTGATTCTTTTCCCTTGATTCCTACCGCTCAATGCTTCGGCGACGTGTAGCGCGGCGTCGGGTTTCTCGGTGACAATGAGTGTAGTTTTCAACTATTGAGGCACCGCGTTCTCCTGCTTGCGAATTATCAGTCTCTTGACTGCGTCGCCCGTTTCGTCGAGGCTTAGAAGTTTCGAAAAGTACTCGTCTTTGGGAAGACCCTCGCCGAATGCCCTGATCCATTTGGCGTATTGGGCTTCTAGGTTTGTTAACGCGGCTTGGTGGAGGCTGCAGTATTCTGAGTGTGGTTCCCGAGGTTTTTCGCAGAGGATACACTGGTCGACCATTTGGCCAGCCGTCAGTTAACGCCTTCCGGGGCGGAGAGCGGGCTTGTTAGGTGGGGCGGGATGGATTGGAACCGGTTCATCTAGGTTTTCTCAGGCGCCTCATGGGACGTGCAAACACCCAAGCAGAACAGATCATGGCCCCACACGCCAGAATTTGAGTGATGGAGTATTGCCACAATGGATCAAGCGACAACACAGGAGTCTCAACGCTCAACAGCCAGTTTCCGAAGCCTTGGAACTGAATGGCAGCTCGACTCATGGCGCTCACTCCATCCCAGAACCAGTTTGATCCTAGAAGAAGTGGAAGGTATAGAAAGCAGGCGAAAATTGTGAGAGACAAGGTGATGACTCTGATCAGGCGCATGCGTGCCAACGGGTCGACTTCGGGGCCAACCCATCGAGGGAATATCCTCGTGAAAGTTTCGTACCAAGCTACCAACGACGCTATCAGGACTCCGAGAACTGGCAGCCATTGCAGCTGAACTCCAACCCCGCCGATCTTGAGCTCATTGGTCATGGAACTAAGTCCATGAGAGGTCATGTAGAACACGAAGAGCAAATCAAGTAAGAGGACGATGACTGTTACGCCAAGAACCGATGAAATCTTGTTTGAGCGATTCGAGGCCAATTTCTCCACTTCCTGTGTCAGTTGCGTTCAGACGAATTCGTTACCGTACGCACAGGGGCTATAAAGAATATCTGCCCCGACATCACAAAGGAATCAGCTTTGTCAAACCAGAGGACGGAAATCATAGGCCGCGGCACTTGGCTCGATATGGTCGCCCGCCGGGTGATCGAACGCGAAGAGAAGCTCGGTAGAAAGGTGAGTGTACTTCGGACCGAGAGTGGCCTGGGAGCTTCTGGAATCCCGCATATTGGTAGCTTAGGCGATGCCATCAGAGCCTATGGGGTAAAGATCGCCCTCGAAACCCAAGGCCGAAAAGCCGAATTCATCGCGTACTCAGACGACCTCGACGGATTACGGAAAGTCCCGTCTGGAATGCCAGAGTCGCTCAAGAATTTTCTAGGCCAACCAGTTTCCGCTATTCCCGACCCGTACAACTGCCACGAAAGCTATGCCGTTCACATTAACTCGCTACTCAGAGACGCGATGGACAAATGCGGCGTCGAATATGTTTTCCACTCAGCGACGGAAGATTACAGAAAAGGAATCTTACTCGACCAAGTCCGAAAAATACTCGCATCCGCAGAGAAAGTGGGGGAGATAGTGAAGGAAGAGGTCGGGCAGGAAAAGTTTACGGAAGTGCTACCTTACTTCCCCATTTGCGGTTCCTGCGGGCGCATATACACAACAAAGTCGACTGCGTTTGACGAGAAATCTGACAAGCTACTCTACTCGTGCGAAGGTACAGCTGAAGTCAAGGGGCAACAACTAACTGGTTGCGGTTACAAAGGTGAGGTAGACATTAAGGATGGAAGGGGCAAACTTCCGTGGAAAGGCGAGTTCGCTGCGCGCTGGACTACACTCCACATCAATTTTGAAGCCTATGGAAAGGACATAGCTGACTCGGTTCGCATCAACGACAGAATCTGTGAAGAGATACTCGGTTATCCTCCACCCTCACATGTGCGTTACGAACTCTTCTTAGACAAAGGTGGGAAGAAGATCTCCAAATCGAAATCGGCCGTTGACGTGCTCACGCCGCAAACGTGGTTCAAGTACGCTCCTCCCAATTCTCTCAATCTTCTGATGTTCAAACGAATTACGGGAGCCAGAAATGTTGGCGTTGAAGACATCCCTACTTTCGTCAACGAACTAAACCACTTGGAAGAGATCTACTTTGGGTTACGCAAGATTGGGGATGAGAAGGAAGCCGCCAAACTGAAGGGGCTGTACGAGTACGCTTACTTCCTCAAACCCCCGCCAGCTGCAACGGCTCACGTCCCATACAATTTGCTCGTTTACCTTGTGACGGTTGCCCCATCTGAAAATAGAATGGATTATGTCGAGAAGAAGCTTCGCGAATACGGCTATCTCAAGGATGGGCTGACCCCCTCGATCCAGCAACAGCTAGACTACGCAACGAACTGGGCGAGAGACTTTCAGGAAATCCCCGAAACAGAGATTGAAATCAAAAATGTGGAGAAACTCGCGATAGAGGACCTAATTGCAATTGTACGAAATGAAACCGACGAAAGAATTCTACAAAACAGCATCTTCAATTTGGCGAAGAAGTACGCCATCGAACCTTCGAACTTCTTCAAACTCCTTTACACTATCCTGTTAGGATCACCCCGCGGACCTAGGTTGGGACCGTACATCAAAGCTATGGGCAGCGAAAACGTAGCCCGCGCGCTTGGGCGAGCGATCGGGACCACGGTAGCTTCCTAGCAGAGCTTTCCGCCACAACAGAATTCGCCGACGGAAAATCTCACAGTATATAAAGAACACTGGGGCAGCAACTTTCGGCGTTAGAAGCTAGGCCTTTTCCTCTACAAAGCATAATTCCGGGGCGCTCTTTCGCATTCAAACGCATTCTGGGCGAGAGCCCACCCCTGAGCCGTGACCAATGCGTGGTCACCGCATCACCTTCCTTCGAGAAGTGATACACTCCTCTTACGAACCTTGATGCGTTGGATTCGCAATCGCCTAGATTATACCCTCCTGAATCCAAGCGCGAACGCCTGGAACGATCGCTCTTTGATCCCATGAAAGGAGGTTAATTTATCCGGCAGTCGTTACTGGTCTAGTGCCCGCCCTTAATGCGAGCCATTAAAGGAACAAACAAAGGGCAAACGGGCCCGTAGTCTAGTCTGGATTAGGACGGTGAGAGAGCTTCAACTCTCACGTAGGCCTGCGGAGCCGCAAATCCTGGGTTCAAATCCCAGCGGGCCCGCCACACATTCCGTTGAAAGCCATTATCCTCTGCCACTTATTTTACAGAGAAACTTCTCGATATTCATAAGACTGGTCGGTTCCACTCTTTCCACTCCTCCTTAAGGGAAAGGACGACTTTTTCTGTCGAGTTGACAAATGTCGACCCCAACAGTTTCCAAGTTGATGCTTCTTTCCTTACTCGCGTTCCTAGCAATATTGGTTCCATCAATCTCGATCAGTTCCGAAGCTTACAATCAATCGTGCCAAATTAGTCTCTTCGACCCTACGTTTCCAAGCAGTGTGGGTCCGGAGCAGACGGTTCAAGTCAATACAACGATTGGCGTGCAATCCGCGCAATGGAGAACGTACTATTCTGCGAGGGTTGACCTTTTGGACCGACGGTCGCAGCGACTATTCTCCACGAGCACATTCCAAATAGGCTGGCAACCCAACGTTACCACGACCGTTTCAAATGGGGCGATCGCGCCGCAAAGCAATGGTCCGTGGGTCTTGCAGCTCAAGCTTTACATTTTTGAGGAAGGCGGGGAGGTTGCTAATTTCAACCACGTCTTCGACATCCAAGTAGGAAACCCTGTAGTGAATGCTCAACAGACAACCTCCACGGGCTCAGCTACACTCGCAACGACCGCAACAAGC
>JBEKPE010000135.1:0-6335 GCA_049521055.1 Bathyarchaeia archaeon | reverse complement strand
ACTAGCCCCTGCCACTCAGTTAGCCCACACTAGTCAACCGGTCAGGTAGATGTTGCCTGTTGACGCTTGATATTGTATAGGTATACTTTGAAGCGGGTATGGTGCTGGTCCGCCTAAGACTTGGGCGTTGTTGTTTGGGTCATATACGGCACCGTGGCAAGGACAGACAATGTCCTTCATGGATGGGTCGAACTGAACTTGGCATCCTGCGTGCGTGCAGATTGAGCTGTAGGCTACGAATTTTCCGTTATCTAAGTGGATCAGAATCACCGGCCCATAGGTGGGGTCGTTGAGAGTCAATGATTGGTTTGCTGGAATATTCGACGCGTTAGCAACCAACCTTGACCCCTGAGATGCAGAATTTGTCACGGCGCTTTGGGGCTGGGCCTGGGGCTGGAGGTTAGTTGGGAAGTAGTTTACCTGCTGGGCTGCACCGTTAGGATTGTATGCTTGGGTAGGGGCCGGTTGATTTAGGGAAGACGCGATCTCAAATAACGCTAAGCCTGAGAAAGAGAGTACCGCAAGTCCTAACATGGTTCGAAGGAAGTTTCTACGTTCTCGTTGGACACGAGATCGCTGGTGTGTTCGAACATCGACATCCTGTCGAAAGGATGCACGGGAAAGCAATATGGGGAGTTTGGGTCGACCGGTGAGGCTTGAAGCTATCACTTCATTTGGAACTCGCAACCCATAAACGGTAACCAATCTCTTTGCAATTTGTTCGCTTTCCCCAGCGGGTGTCATTGTGTAAGAGCATCTCCTAGTTTTGTCGTTGCTCCCTCGGTAGGACGCCTGGTAAGGATGTTCTGAAGCGCGCTGAGGATCCTTACGGCATCGTTTCGATCCACGCCTAAGCTTATGACGAAAGCTCGCACGAACTCAAGCATGGTCTGAGTCTCTCGATGCAAAATGAATTGCCGCTTGATTCGATCGAATGCGTTGTTTATTTCACGCACCTGGTTCGGGTATAATGTCGCCTTGCTCGGAATCGAAACCTGAACCTCAGGCGTTTCGATCGTGATCGGTTTCACCACATTCGTTTGAAGGCTTACCTGGAGGGGTTTGGGCACTAACCAACTCAAAGAACGATAACGCGTTGCCAAGACGCTATCGACACTGTACTTCGGTTGTGGGCCCGTCAAGAGTAGGGTTAGCCAGCACATGACGAAGACGATATCAGAACCGAAGTAGAATGGAAACGCATTCCATGTAGCGGACAGATAGAACGTAAAGTTGAGCAACAGTCCCGCGAACGCTGCGATCCTGAAGAGGAACCCTGTTAGAACAGCGATCCCTATCAGACACTCTCCGATGGCAACTGAGTAGCCGAAGGAAACAGCGCTCGGCTCAACTACCCCAATCAGGAATGCGTGAATAGGCGATCCGGTTGCATACCCTACCACCAGTTTTCCAATGTACCCCGCCATGGACGGGTCGAAGTATGAAGGATCGGTAAGGTGCTGTAACCCTGCGTAAAGGAACGTGAAACCCATGAATATTCGCAACGGCCAAAGCAGACTCGCTGGACGGATCGGGTTACCTGAGATTTTGGCGGGTCCCGTTGTGTCCATCGAGATTTCACAAAACGAACCTCAACCTCAAGTTGACATTTAAGTGAACGCCACTTCCGGTGTACACCGAAGATGAATCGGGCTCCGCACGTTATTCTTTTTCGTCGGGGAGTAATTGTCTCTCCAACGAATCGAGTTTCTCAAATCTCTCTCCCCACCTGGAGACAAATTTCCGTTGCTTGATCCAAACGCTCAGAGACCACAAGACCGCAACTAACGAGGCGAACAGAAGGAACCAATCTGCGTACTCGAAATCAAAACCTTCATCATGGCGGAAAGGGCGCAGGTTGAATGGCGGGGGACCGATGTTTACGAAGACGAAGATGAAGAAGCGTGAAAGGAAAAGCAACAGGATAATGGAGCCAATCAGATTGACTTTGGCCTGTGTGCGAAACCGATTGAACTCGGCCGAGGCTTCCTGCAAGAACCTGTGAAGGGTCGCTACAGGGTATTCGTCTTCCTTTTCAGACATGGGCTTTTGCCCCTAAATTGAGGTTACACGCTTGGGTATAGGGCTAGTTCACCAGTGGTGTATTGGTCTATAGAATTGAGGGCAGAATCTCCCTGAGTTTGAGGTAAACGTTTCTTCCCTCGGTTGATAGGCGAATGCCTTCCTCTGATTCCTCAATGAACTGCTTGCCCCTAAAGTAATCCAAGTACTTCTGGAAATCGTCATATGAAAGTTGAGTCGCATGACGCCATAGTGAAGACTTAGAGTGCGGCCCTATATTATAGAACAAGAATTCCAGAATCTCAAACCGTATCTGCACAGGCGATTTCCTGACAGATCGCGTTGGCTTCACAGCACCACTCAACGGTTTCGACCCTGCACGCGAATCCTTCCCTCAATCTGAGACGAGTTTGTCTATCTCTCGGTGAGCCACCTTTACCGTTTTCGGTGTACACCGAAGGTGAATCTGGATTATAAGGCGCCTAACTACATGCTGTCGTTCACACGGTGTGTGAAGCGATGCAAACGTATCAAGATTCTCACAACGGGAAGCCAGTGGATTTTCGGCCAATCATCGGAGTCTACACGTGCATCCTTTGCGAGCGAATTTTTAGCACCAAATCCAGACTGAAACGGCACTACTGCAGGGGGCACCAAGAAAGCATACCAAACTATGAAGGCGAGAACATCGATAACACAATCCGGAAACCAACTTACGCAGATTCAAAATGAAGCAGCGAAGTCAATCACAAGTTCACGCAAACTACGTGAAACAGGCCAAATTCAAAATCATGACGCTGGAATACAACCAGAGACTTGCTTCGCTAAGACGGACGGAACTGAGTCTGGACGCCGAATGCACTGACGGGCTTATAATCTCGTGTGGTTGTCAGGATTGCTATGGTCTCCTCAACTGGTTACGTACCTCCTCCGTCTCCGGAACGTACTAGTCATCCGTTCCTAACCTACGACATGATCCATGACATCCCGAATACTATTCAAAAAACCTTGGAAATCTCCTCCAACCAATCCGGTCAGATCTATGAAACCCTGAGAGAAAGAAGTGAATTCTACTACACTGGTTGCGGAACCGCGTTCTTCTCGGCAATGTTGGGCGCAAGCATTCTATCCTTGACGGAAAGTGCTCAATTCAAGTATGAGTGTGTTCAGGCGCTCGAGCTGTCCAACTATCACTTTCCGGTCAGCAGGGCCAGTGTGACGTTTGGCGTGTCACATAGTGGGATTACGAAAACCACACTCGACGCTCTATCCTCGGCGAAGGCGCAAGGCTCATACTGCGTCGGAATCACCCACTTCCCAAACAGCCCAATCACCAAAGTAGCGGATGAGACATTTGTCGTTGGGAATGGGCCCGATAAATCTCGATGCCACACCAAATGCTACCTAGCCGGCGCAACCGCCCTGGCCTACATAGGCCTTGAACTTCTCGAACAACGAAAAGCCGCCCGATCTGCACATGTGCAAGGTATCCGGAAGAGTCTTTCAGAGCTACCGCAGATGGCTTCGAAGGTTCTGAGCTCGACCGAGCAAAGTATGAAGGAGGTAGCGGAGAAGCAGGCCGGAAAACGGACTATCTACTTCGCTGGGACGGGTGCGAGCTACCCTAACGCTCTTGAGGCCGCGTTAAAGGTCATGGAGTCCAGCTATCTTCCTGCTCAGGGGTTTGAGACCGAGCAGCTCCTGCATGGGCCCTGGGTTTCGTTGGATTCTGAAAGCGTTGTCTTCGTGATGGCTACGGAGGGACGTACGTACGGGAGAAGTATGGATTTGGTTAAGGCCGCAACAAGCCTCGGATCGACTGTCATACCCATCGTGAACGAAGACGACCACGAGATGGCCTCAATCTCCAAGAACGTCGTCTACATACCGCCAGTTGATGAGCATCTCGCACCGTACTTGAGCATAATTCCACTCTACCTCTTCGCCTACTACATGTGCCTGCAACGCGGGAACAATCCCGATTACATACACTACCTAACCCCAGCCTACTGGAACGCGAGGCAGATCATCTTCCCACCCGGCACACATTGAGCGTGGACGCAAGAATGGACGCAAACCACCGGTGCCCTGGATTCTGTCTGTTAATCCCTTAAGTTCAACGGTAACAATTCTAGGTTTTCAATAATGCAAATTCTAAATTGACTGTTTCTGGCGGCTTAAGCAACAAATGCTATAAGCAAAAGTTGGCGTTTCATCACTGAGCAACTTGGTGGATCCACCGGATACAACGACATCCGCGGGCTTTCCTCCTGGAATTGTTCATTCTTTCGGGATTTTCGCCTCGATTGTAACTCCTGTGATGGTCGCGCTGTTATACGGCATGGCGCTATATCAGACGGTTACATCCACGGTTGCATCCACGGCAACCACAGTGCCGCTAAATCCCGTTCTGTCGACTTTTGAACCTCTCTTCTTAGGAACCATGACAGGCGTTATTGCTTGGGGACTAGGCCAACCCAAACCTGGTACAGCGGGTTCGAGCGCAGATTCTCAGTTACATTCGCTAGTGCTATCCGCCATTGGAACGCCACAAAACAGAAAGGGTAAGTTTGTAACTTCGTCACTACGAGGACAACTTGCGAAGATAATTGCGGTGGCTTACATTGTGCTTTATTTCGGCCTCGCGTTTGCCGGAGGTATCGTGTGGTATTACAAACCGGACGCGACTCCCGAACTCGTGAAAACGCTTCCGACGCTCGCAGTTGGTGCGTTCCTCGCTGCAGCCGCTAATGCCGTGAAGACCTAAGTTCCAAAACGCAACTCAGCCCGGAATCCAAAATCGCGAATTACGAACTACCCTTTTTAGCGGACGGTCTCACAACCCTCCCCAATCCGACCATAGGCGAAGCAACCACTCACTTACAATTTGCAGGCCTGTGATGAGTGGTAGGATATGAGTGGCTCACGCGGAATGGACGGGCTTCCATCGTGGGTGTGGCTAGATGGCCTCTACCACTTCTGCCTGTTTATCGTATCCCTTAACGTACCCCACAACCTCTTTGAATGCTTCCAAGTGATCTTCGATCTCTTCTTTGGTATGGACGACCGATACGGTCCATTGTTCATCTGGTGATGGGCCGGCTGGAATTATCCCACGGTTCATCATGGCGAAGCAGTAGGCGAACCATTTCCCGGTATCGCACGCCTGGAAGCTCCTCCAGTCCGTAACAGGTTTCGTGGAAAACGCAATCGCCCCGCTCAGGCCGGCTTGCGACATTTGAGCGGTGAGGCCGTTGTCTTCGATGATGTCTTGGTATCCCTTGGCCAAGTTTTGGCTAAGCTTAGTGGCTCTCTGCATCGCACTTTTCGTTAGAACTTTCGATAACGTCGCAATTCCTGCGGCGACGCATAAGGGGTTCGAGTTGAAGGTCCCCGCGTGGCTGACTACTCCAGGGACTATGGTTTCCATGATCTTCCGTTTCCCAGCCACTCCTGCAATGGGAACCCCACCACCTATCGCCTTGCCCAGCGTAATCAGGTCGGGTTGGACGTTGACGAAGTCTCTCATTCCTCCGTAGAACTTTCCGCAAGTCTTGATCTCGTCAAATATCAGTACGAACCCATAATCGTCAGCGAGTTTCCTCAAGCCTTCAAGAAAGCCCGGTTTGGGTAGAATGAATCCCATATTCATTGGGATGGGTTCAAGAATCATCCCTGCAACGTCGCCGCTATTGTTTCGGACTATATCCTCGACTGCGGCCAAATCATTGAATGGTGCAACTTTCACGCTGACTATGAGCGTCTCGTTTCCACCGTGGTAGCAACCCTCAAACTTGATGATCTTGTCCCTCCCCGTGAAACTCCTCGCAAACCTCGTAGCGTACATGGTCGCCTCGGCTCCGGTGTTCGCCAATTTCAGTTGGTCGACACCGAACCGCTCGCAAATCATTCGAGCAAACTTCGGGGTCTCTTCCCATTCGAATCCAAAGTCTGTTCCTCTCGCCGCTTGTTCCTTGATTGCCTTCACAACGAGAGGATGCGCGTGGCCCGCGACTAGCACGCCGAAGCCCATGTTGTAGTCTGTGTACTCGTTTCCGTCCACGTCCCATAACCTCGTCCCTTTGGCATGAGCGAAATAGAGCGGATAGGGCTCGGAAAACCTGTAATTGCTGTGCACTCCGAAAGGCACGTCTTTCTTTGCTTTCTCGTAGATCGCTTTCGATTTCGGCGTTCGTTTTTCGAACGTTCTGGATTCTCGGTCTTCCAATGCGCTCATGAACAATCCTGCCCTCCAACTGTAGCCATTATCTATAAGCTGTCTTTCCTCGCCATCCGAGAAGTATCCCAAGCCA
>JBEKPE010000134.1:0-5851 GCA_049521055.1 Bathyarchaeia archaeon | reverse complement strand
GGAGCGCTGGGGAGAAGTATCCCGATATTAGTGTTCAATGCGTGGATTTGGACAGGGTACCTGGAAGTCACTACCTGCTCTTGGCTACGGTTAACGCGCTCAAATCCTACCGTTCAAAGCAACCAATTGCGAAATCTCTAGGGATGGAACTCCTCCTCTACATATCAGGCAACGGACAGATCAACGAAGCGTTAACCCGTGTCGGCGTTACCTCGGAAACAAAGCGGACGGCAGCTCTAGCCGTAGGAAGCTCAAGTGATCAGGTCTCAGCTACTGGAAACTATCTGCAGCAACTGTTTAGCCAACATGCAAGAGACGATCTCCTTGACGACTGGTCACCCTCGAGAATTCAGAACGTGCGCTCATGGTTTCAGATTAGGGACAAAGAGCTGAAGGCCATAATTCGCAAAAAGGAACCTATCACTAGCGCAATTGAACGTTTGGCAATAGAGCGATCGGCGATGGTTGCACTGAGGAACTAGAATGGTTAGGATTTTCGTTTCTCGCGCTCGACCGAAAGGGTATCTTCCGCCTTAAGCAAGGCCGCGCCTGCCAAATCTCCGATGACTTCTATCATAAGTATCCTATCCGGATGCTCAAGGTTGACGGTTCTTTCAATCTGTTTCGCTATCGTGTCGATTATCGTCTTGCTCGAGAGGCCAGTGTGCCGTTTCTCAATCGTTATCCTGAACGTCTCTTTCTCTTCAATTCCCTTAGCCAACGTTAGGGCGGAGGCTTGTATTGCCTCGAGCTTCGCTTCTATAACAGTTTGAATCGGAACCAACTTCAGTGTGTATTTGAATTCCCACGGCCTTTCCTTCAGAAGCTCACGAAGGTCATGAATTGCTTTGACAACGTTAAGCTTCGTTTTCGCGACAACTAAACCGATGACCGACGTGGTTTCGATCGTCGACCCGCGGTCCCCAACTTCTCCAAGGAGGTACCACATCTCGCTGCAAGTGTTTTTCTCATTTCCTCGACTAGTTGATATAACCAGATTGAAATCTTTCAGCAACGAGATGACCCGAACCTAGCGAAAGATATCTGTACATTAATAGCTATCTTGGCCTACGCGTTCGAAGGCAACGAACTATCTCCGACCTCTCTACTGGGCCCTCCCGCAAAATCGTGACTTTGGCTTGGGTCAGGTCTACGACCGTGGAGGCTACGCCGAGCGAGGCCCTGCCCCCGTCCAATATTATGTCTACTCGGTCTCCGAGTTCCTTCAAAGCCTCTGAAGCGGTGGTCGCGGGGGGTTTTCCCGAGAGATTGGCACTCGTCCCAATCAGTGCGCCCGAGCAGAGTCCCAATAGCTCCAAGCAGATGGGGTGCTTTGGTGAACGGACGCCCATCCTTCCCTCGGGAGCGAGTATTGTAGGAACAATCTCTCGAGAGTGCAGAATCATCGTCAATGGTCCAGGCCAAAAACTCTCAGCTACTCGTCTCGCACGATCAGTTACATACGTAAGCTTCTCCGCATCGGCTAGCCCTTTCACCAAGACGGGCAGTGGCTTCGTCCGATCTCCCTTTACCTCGAAAGTCCTCTTGATTGCCGATGAGTTTAGGGGATCGCACCCTAAACCGTACACGGTGTCTGTTGGGTAACAAATTACTCCACCCTTGGCAACGGTATCCGCGGCGCTCGCCAACCCATCCAAGTCCGCCTTCAATACGCGTGTCAAAGGGACCCTCAACTTCGCACCAAGTATCGTTTCGCAAACTGCTTAAAGATTAGTGCGCGAGTCACAGACGATCACATTAGTTCCGATCCGAAAACGAGGTGACTCTGTTTGGATGCCCAGATTGTTGTTCACGGTGGGGCTGGATTTTGGAGGACAGACATCAAACGGGGTAGAGAAGGAGTGCAGAAGGCAGCATCAGCAGGGTCGAGGGTACTCGCCGACGGCGGCTGTGCGCTTGACGCGGTTGAAACCGCAGTCTCTGTGATGGAAGACGACCCGATCTTCAACGCCGGCAAGGGTTCGGCACTGACCTGCATCGGTACGGTGGAGATGGACGCAGCAATAATGGACGGACGGGACCTGTCGGCGGGCGCCGTTGCCCTGATCCGCAACACTAAGAACCCCATACATCTTGCCCGAATCGTGATGGAAAACACCGACCACGTATTATTGGCGGGGAAGACGGCAGAAAAGTTAGGCAAGGCGTACGGTCTACCGACCGCTAATCCCATTACAGCTAGACGTCGGAAAGCCTTCGATGAAATGAAGAGAAACCCAGTCAAGGGAAGATTGGAATGGTTCAAAAGGAATCCTAGATTGATGCGTGAGCATCCGGGAATTCTGGAACATGATACTGTCGGGGCGGTGGCAGTCGACGTGGATGGAAACTTCGCATCAGCTGCCTCTACTGGAGGGATGGCGATGAAATTGCCGGGGAGAATCGGAGATACACCACTGATAGGCTCGGGATTGTACTCAGATAACCAATTGGGGACTGCAACGGCAACTGGATGGGGAGAAATCGCGGTGAAACTAGCCCTCTCGAGGACCACGTGTTTGATGATGGGAGAGGGGTTATCCGCCACCAAGGCAGCTGAAGCTTGCGTTCGGATGGCCTCAGTACGGCTGCATGGGCACGCGGGAATTATCGCAATTGATCGCACGGGAAAGGTCGCGGCCGCTCATAACACCGCCTACATGCCCTGGGCCTACTCCACTCCAGCAATGAAAATACCAAAATCAAGTTTCAGAGGGAAAATAGTATCCCGCTTGCGGTAACTGCCGGTCATGCATCTCGCGATGGGTAGCGTGCATTTTGCGCGGTACCCATAGACTTCAATGGCCAAAAGTTTAAAGGAGCCTGCTTAACGGCTTACACGAACTCCCATCACAGGTCCGACTCTTGAGTGAAGAAAACTGGAATGGCGAAGAAGACGACTGGACCGACGATGAATGGGGAGAGGACGAAGGCTGGGGAGAAGAAGAGGAGTGGTAATAAGGCCCAGCTACGATCTGCCTAATTTTGATCTAGGATCCTAAATTAATCGAGCCTTGATTCGAGGGATGAAGTAGTTTTGTTACGCGTCGCCACACTGGACAAGGAACATTGCAAGCCAGATGACTGCGGTATACCCTGCTACCGCTTCTGCCCCGAAGTTCTCAATAGAAGATACGCGATCAAATTCATAGCTGGGCAGAAGAAACCCATAATCGACGAGGAACTCTGCACGGGTTGCGGAATCTGCATTAAGAAATGCCCCTTTGACGCGATCAGCATAGTGAAGCTCCCGCAAGAACTTGACGGCGAATGTATCCACAGTTATGGCGTGAACGAATTCAAACTCTTCAGACTGCCCGTGCCCCGCCCGGGAACGCTTATCGGTCTTGTGGGAAGAAACGGCACTGGAAAGAGCACAGCCCTCCGAATACTAGGCGGAGAGATGAAACCAAACTTCGGTACCCCTGAAACTGCGACCGACTGGGATACAGTCCTAAACAGATACCGTGGGACTCTGCTTCATGAGTACTTCACTAACATTTCCGCGGGCAACGTGAAGATCGTTCACAAGCCACAACACGTCGACAAACTCGGCGAGGTTATCAAGGGAAAGATCGGTGGGTTGCTGAATAAGGTCAACGAGCGCGAAAAACTCGCGGAATTGATTGATGACCTTGAATTGAAACCGCTGCTCGAACGAGACGCCAAGGTGCTAAGCGGCGGTGAACTGCAAAGGGTCGCCATCGCAGCCGCTATCTCGAGAAACGCCGACGTTTACATCTTTGACGAACCATCAAGTTACTTGGACATATACCAACGGATTCGAGCCGCAAGGAGCATAAGGAAACTGCTGGAAGAACGAAAGACCGTGCTCGTTGCAGAGCATGATTTGGCAATGCTCGACTACCTCTCGGACGAAATCTACCTAGTTTACGGTCAGCCTGGGTCATACGGCATCGTATCACATGGTCATCCGACACGGAGCGGAATCAACGATTACTTATCCGGATTCCTGCCCGACGAAAACATGAGGTTTAGAGACGACCCAATCCGATTCCACGTTAGGCCGCCGAGGGAGATTGACTTCGAATCACAAACCAGGCTTGAATGGCCAAGGATAACGAAGAGGGTTGGAGACTTTCACCTTCAAGTTGACCCAGGCTATGTTGCCGGCGGCGAAATCATTGGAATACTTGGGTCTAATGGAATTGGAAAGACGACATTCATAAAAGAACTCCTCGCATACTACGAAAAATCAAGTCAAAATCAACTCCAAGTTAGTTACAAACCCCAATACATCTCTTCAACCTACGAAGGGAACGTTCAGGAGCTTCTCATGAGTGTTGTAGACGACTATTCATCTGCAATGTTCACTGATGAAGTGATCCGCCCCCTATCCATCACGAAGCTTCTCGACCGGAAGATAACCGAACTGAGCGGCGGAGAGCTCCAACGAGTCGCGATTACCGCTTGCCTCGGAAAGACGGCTCAAGTCTACTTACTCGACGAACCAAGCGCGTTCCTCGACGTTGAGGAGAGGCTGAACGTGGCCAAGGCGGTCAGACATTTAGTTGACTCTCGGCAAGCTTTCGCGTTTGTCGTTGAACATGACATTGTCGCTCAAGATTTCCTGGCCGACCGTATGATGGTTTTCAAAGGAACGCCAAGTGTCGACGGCCGCAGTTCCAACCCCATGCCATTGCGCGAAGCGATGAACGAATTCCTCTCCGAAATGGGAATCACGTTTAGACGTGACCCCGACACGCAGCGCCCGCGAATAAACAAACTGGATAGTAAACTGGATAAGGAGCAGAAGAGTTCTGGAGAGTTCTACTACGTTGCCGCCAAAGAATGACGTGCTACAGGTTTAACTAGCACGCCACAAACCTACGCCACTTGGAGACCAAAATCCAAGTGACAACGAATTACTGTCTAGAATGTGGAGGAATATTGACTTACGATAGCGCCCTGAAGCATTACACCTGCAAGAGCTGTGGACTTACAACTAGCGCACAGCAACTCATGGAAGGCCGACTGAAACTCAGAGAACGAGAATCTCCGGAGGAACAACGAAGGCGCAAACAAAACGAGTACCTGAAATGGTGGCTCTCCAAGAAACCTGAGTAGCCTCCCGACGATACTGGGAATATGCTACCGAGCAAGCCATCTATTCATTTATACAAACATAATTTATTCAGAGAGCTCTGGATTATTGGTTCAGAGCGAGAACTAGATTGAGTTGCATCGTTGAGATATTGTCGATCGGCAACGAGTTACTACTCGGAAACACGGTCAATACGAACGCGTCGTGGTTATCGTCACGGGTAACCTCTTTTGGAGGCGAGGTTAAGCGGATAACGACTGTCGGAGATAATTTGGGTGAGATTTCACGAGCGGTTAAGGAGGCGCTAGGACGGGCACCTGACTTCCTGATCACCACGGGAGGAATCGGACCTACTTTTGATGATATGACGTTAAAGGGAGTCGCCAAGGCGTTTGGGCGGCGAGTTAAGTTGGATAAAGAAGCTGTCCGGATGATCCGTGAACATTATGCACGAAGATTCCATGGATCAATTGAATTCACCAAAGCGCGATTGAAGATGGGACGGATACCAACAGGTTCGACCCCGCTACCCAATCCGGTAGGAACAGCCCCAGCGGTTACGTTGAGCGTGAAGCGGGCTCAGATCTTCTGTCTCCCTGGGGTTCCATCTGAGATGAAGGCAATATTCCAAGAGTCAATATCGGAAAGAATACGCGCAAAGGCCGGTGGGAAGACCTTTTCTGAAGAATGGCTTAAGATCAGCGGCATCATGGAATCCGCACTAGCGCCAATTATAGATCGAGTAATGAGCCACTGGGCTGGGGTTTACATTAAGTCGCACCCTCG
>JBEKPE010000133.1:0-5922 GCA_049521055.1 Bathyarchaeia archaeon | reverse complement strand
AAACCCAGGTGCCGCATTCGAGTAACCACATCATCCCAGTAAGTCTCTCTCAGGTACAAGTGGGCCTCTTCGGCGAACAGGAAGAGTGCTCGGAGTTTCTGTGTGGATAGGAGTTCCGTGAACTTGCTGATGAGCAACTCAACGATGATACGTCGGAGAGCTGAGTACTGGTTCTTCATATTCACGATCAGGGCGCATCCAGTGGAGTGGTTCCTGAAGAGCTCTTCCAGGTTTAGGGCGGTGCGGTTGTCGTCGGTGAATATGCCGGAATCGTCTAGAGTGTTGAATCTGGCCTGGAGCGCATCTTTGATACTTTCGTGGCAGTCGGCGTTGGCGATCGCGGCACCGAGCGCCGTCATAGTAAGCTGATTCTGCCGTTCAAGGTCGCGCCAGATGCGGCTGAAAATGCGGGCAGAGTTCTCAGGTAGGGCGAGCGCGTAAATCAACGTCCCCAGCAGGGTGCTAAGCCCAACCTCCCTTAAGCTGAACCTCAGGTTCAGGCCTGGGATTAGCGAGATTATCTTTGGTGATAGGTGCATTTGGCGACCGTCCGTAGAGCGACCCAGATTCACGTATTCCCCGTTCACATCCAGAACGACTACGGGCGCGCCTTCGTGGACGAGGCTCGTCACGAGAAGCTTTGTGAGATGTGACTTGCCGGTTCCTTTCCTACCCGTTACTATGTTTAGCCGCCCGTCGAGGGCCGCTAGGTCTGAGTTGATGTGTGGAAAGCGGTGCGTGGACCCGAGTTCAAAAGGGTGCCTTGACGATAGGTTCTCCAGCAATAGTTTCGCTGGCATTGCTTCTACATGGGAGTGGTTCCTTGACGGCAACCAGGCGACATCTCTGCTTATGCGCCCGTTCTCGATGGCTCCCCTGATCTTTCCAACGAGCAGCCTAGTATCTTTCAGGATCCTGATTTGTGATGATACTTTGAAAGGGTCGACTTCATCGCCTGAGAGTGAGCCCTCCGATATACCGTCCCTGAGTAAGTCTTCTAGAATGCCGGGTATGTTTGCGTATTGAATGTCGATCACTTGCACGATTAGGGAACGTTGTTTGACTCTATCGGTTACGAGTAAGTAGTCGCCTTTGTCCACTTCCTCATCCGGGAAGCACAAGAGTTGCATATCGTCGGCTTCCTTTCTGAGAATCTTCAATGAAGAGCCTCCCACGCAGTCCCGAAGGGGCCAAACAATGAGTGTCTCAGGGCAAGTTTAGGCATCATCTGTACTCCGAATTCGGCTTGAGCGAATGCTTGCATGGCGAGAACGTCCATTGCTGTGAAGGTCGATAGCACGTGAGCCATTCTGAGGGTTTCAGGATAGCCTTGATCTACAATGTCTGTGCCGGCAAGCTGCGCGAACTCATTCATTGCGGCAGCGGAAGAGATTTGTCTGTCGATGTCGATTCTGAATGGAAAACCGAACTTGGCAAGTTTTGCAACGAAGACCCGGCCTAAGAACTGGACCGGATATGGAGGAAACTGCTCCGTAATCTCCGTGTCAACATCTAGTAAACATGGTTCTGATTCATGCTCAAGCAGCTCCGTTAGTCTTTCATTTCTTATTCGCAGTTTAGTTTTCTTCGATATGGCGATGAGCGCGCTACCTGAACTGCGTGCGTTCTCTAGGATACGTTCGAGTTCTTTAGAAGGGTTGTCGGGCGTTCCCGCCGTGAGAGAGCCGTCGATTAGAAGGAATGCGTTTCGAACAGAGGAACTCACATTATACTGCAGCCAACGTTCAAGCATGTTACGAACTCGTTTCAGTAATCCCTCAACATTTGGCTCACCAGAGAATGGCGGTAGACCGAGACTTGTGAAACTTTGCGAAACTAGTGGACTATTGTAGCCGAGCGAAAACACAAATGGGCCGTACCTCACATATCGATACCGCTTATCTTCAAGAACAACTACGGCTCCTCGAAGTGCGCAGAGCACCCCGTCCGCCAGCTCACCGAGTTTGATGGATGAGGTGTCAACTGCGATTACTGGTCGGCCTGTGGTGATTGGGTCAAGTTTAGCGATGTGCTCGCCATCGGCGGCGAGATCCAATGTGAAACCGTCTGCGCCGTCATATTGCGTGCTTCCGAAATCGGGTGGGACATCGGGTATGGTGTAGTGATTTCCCCTGATTGCCTCTACTGAATTGCGACAGAAGTCTAGGAAATGCTTTGGGATTACGCTACTCGAGTCTTCCGGTGAGAGAAAGTTACTTATCTTCTGTTGCGTAGCTGTGGTTTGGTGGGTGTGGCGGCTCATTTCACTTCAGCCCCCGTTAGCGGGTCGATTCCCCAAATCCCCCGCTGCCGCCGCACCCTCTCTCTATGTGCGGCCATGAACCTTCCCGTTCCTAGAGTCTAGGCGTTACCTCCCCCGCGTAATTCCACTAAGGCGTGCTCAAGCTCCATGAGTCCTTTGGAGGTGATTCGATACCGACCTCGATCAGCGCGATCAATTTGGCCGGACCGCTGGAGCTGGACGAGTACGTTTCTAATCGTCTTCGGCGCTCTGCCTATTCCAGTCGAAATTTCTTCAATATTCAGTGAGTCTGATCCGCGTTTGCCCATCTTGCCCGCTAATTGCGCCATGAAAAGGAGGACTGTGATCGCTTTTTCCGCTGGTAGGTTAATTCGGGTGAGAAGCAGTTGTCCTGTGGAAGTCATTCTAGCGAAATCAGCGACCTTGTCAGCGAGTCCTGCAAGGTCAGGCACGTACACAAGTTTCTTCGCCACGTCGTATGCGGGGACCGCTTGAATGAGGAACTGCATGACTTGCGGCACGATTTCTTCAACCGACCCGCTGCCTTCATAATGCATGCCGTCTACGTCTATCTGGACCTTGACCTGCAAAGTTTCAGTTTGTGTCATCTTCTCATTTCCCTACGCCGGCTTTTAGTTTAGGAAGAACTTGTTCGCGAAATAGATGCAGGCCGAGCGTTGTTACCCGGTACTCCCCTTTTCCCTTTCTTTCGGCCAGGCTTTCACCACACAGTTCGCTGAGTCTGCCCGCCACTGTGCCCGCAGATTTTTTGGTTGCGGTTATCAGGTCGGCGGATTGGACGAGATCTTTGTCTGACTTGCCCAACATGTGCGCGATCGAAGCCTTAGCCAAGTGCAGAAGCAGAAGTTCGCGATCCGCCAGCTGATCGACTGAGGCCATAACTACCACCCCTTCGGGTGTCACCGCGAGAATTCCTTCACAGGCTTTTGCCAGCTCGTTGGTGTCCACGGAGAGGGATAGGTGGGACGCGAGTTCAAGTTGAGGAATAGCTTTGTTGAGGAATGAGAGAACTTCCTGCGCGACCTGGTCCGGTGTGCCGGTGATCTTCTTCTCGAGAGTTCCGTATTTGATGATAACTTCTAGCGGCTGTGCTAGGCTTGTGAGTTCCTGTTGGCCTTCCGGCATTTACTTTCATTTCAGTTTCAATCCTACACAGTATAAAAGCTTTGAAGTGCACAATAACCCTGCTAGATGTTACTAGGCGTGAATGCAGCCGTTTGTGCGTGTCCGAGCAGGATTACGTCAGAATTGATAGTTCTGCTAGGTGTTACTCACGTTCGGTTCAGACCAGTTCTAACGTGCAACAGCACGAAAATGCAATGTTTTAAAGCATAATGAAGCTGAACTACCGTGTAATTTGGACTATAATCAGCTGAAACGGGTTCTGCTTCGAGTCTTGGCGGATAGCGGGCCATTGGATAGCGACTCGCTTTTGCAGATCCTCAACTCCTCAGGGAAGGTACAATCTGAGATTCATGCCGTGCGTATGGCATTGATGCGCTATTACCGGCAAGGCTTGTTGAAGCGTGTCCGTAGCGGCGGCCAGTTCACGTACTCGCTAACGGACCGGGGGATTCGGCGCCTTGAATGGCTTGAAAGTCAGAATGGGAAATCGAATCAAAATTAGACCCTACCAACAAATGCCAGGATCAGTTTTATCAAATTGCGACATAGCGAACTTGATTCCACCCATTGGGTCCGCCTTCTACTCGGTAGAAATAGGCTTAACCGGTTTTCCATGCACTCGATTATGGCGTGTTGAATATGAACAAAACCACACTAACGATTATCGGAGCTGCGCTCGTTGCAATTCTCAGCCTAGGATACGCAGGGTACACGATGTCAACTCCACACATGGCAACTCTAACCCAGCAACAATACCTGACGAATACACAAAACTTCTACAGCACACAAACCCAAACCGTTACCGCCACCAACACCGTAACCTCCGCCGCAGTCGTCACTAATCCCGCGATCAATCTGAACGGTGGCGGGCCGGGGTACTATCAGACGTGTGGGTATTACGGATGTTCCCCCGCACAAGGCTACACATACACACCGTGCACCCCAGTCGGCGGCAATGGCAGCAACCAAGTAACGTGTTATGGCTACCTAATCCAAAACGGAAACGGATGTACTCAAATCTCAGTCCGGACCACCGACCCAAACTATTGGGCGTCAGGCATCCAGTACGTACATTTCGCGTTGCAAAACTTGCCAGCATCATACCCGTCCATCGGAAGCTGGGTTAACGTAACCGGACGGCTATCCATCACCAACTCAAACCTCGCCGTTGCCAACTCCGCTTGCTCTCCCAACACCCTCACAGTTACTTCCATAACACCAGCTTCAGCCCCATAGAGTACAGGACTCTCCGATACCGCTCCCGTACAATCCTATGACCGTTCTCGGGCCTCTCGCCTGGGAACGTCTCCCTCTTTCTTTTCAAAGCCTCACAGTCTACGCTAGTTTCTGTCTGCTCAGGAATATGAGTATTGTTAGCGCATTAAGTGCTGTTTATCCTTATCAGTCCTCATTAGTACTCTTAGGCTTTTTTAGTACTATGCAGCTGGTCTGAGCTTTGGAAGCACATCTTGACCGATCCATTGTAGCCCCGCCCCTGATAGCGAGTACTTACCTTGTTCAGCGATAAGTTTGCCCTCCTTTCGCAGCTCACTAACCCTCGCCCGAACAACATTATCCTTAACGGCCTTCCAGCTTGTTCCGAGGAGTTCGATCAGCTTGGCATCTTCGATCGGCGCGGGGTTACTGCCGTATAGAATGATACCGATGGCTTCTTTCGCCGAAATCTTATCGAACGGTATGGTGAAATGCAGCTTACCCTCTGAAGTAGTTTCAAGAATGCCAGCAAGTTCCTCTCCCGGAGCGAAAGCCTGGCCCGATTGATCGCCCAAAGCTTGTACCCCACCGGTCGCCACGGGCTGTGATCGCATTAGCTCTTCGAATTTCCCTTGCACGTAGTCGAATTCACCTTCGAGCTCGACCTCGAAGTTGCCACGGCGAACCCTGAATCGTAACTTCCGTTCAGACAATTTGACTCACCGTAATCACACCTAGAGGGTTATTTCATACTTGCGAGTCCATTCGGTAACCTTGCTAGTTCTCAGATGATTTGATACAGTAACCAACACTGTCGGAATCACGCCTCCAAGCGTTCCGAAACGTACCGCTCAATAATCTGTCGTAACACCTCTAACGGTACCGCCCCGTTGCTCAATAAAGCGTCATGGAACTCTCGGATATCGAACCGGTGCCCCAGTTGACTTTTGGCGTCTTGCCTGAGGCGCAATATTTCCAGCTGACCTACTTTGTATGCTAGAGCCTGAGCCGGCCAGGTGATATATCTATCAATTTCATTGACCACGTTGTTCTCGGCGAGTGCGCTGTTTTCGAGCGTGAACGCGATGGCTTGGGCACGAGTCCAATTCTTTGCGTGCATTCCGGTATCTACCACGAGACGACAGGCACGCCATGCGTCATAGGATAAGACGCCCATTCTGTCGAGGTCAGAGGTGTACAAACCCATCTCATCGGCTAGACGCTCTGCGTACAGGCCCCAGCCTTCGATAAACGCGGTGACTCCACCATATCTTCGAAAATCGGGAACCCCTTCCAGT
>JBEKPE010000132.1:0-6022 GCA_049521055.1 Bathyarchaeia archaeon | reverse complement strand
TTGGGAAACGACTGCTCCCGTGCATAGTCACACCCCTAACCTGGCACAGTTAGATCTGACTCGCGCACGCTCAGCGGGGGAGGGGGGTGGGGGGGCTGAGGTTTGTGGGGACAACATGTTACCAGGCTAGCACATAATGTCCGGAGTTACTTATCTTGCCCTTCCGGCACAACGCGTCAGTTCATTCAGGATAACTCGGGGTCTTACCGCCACGACTCAAGGTACCTTGACTGTTCCTGGCTTGAGGTGTCAATTTTCATATCGTGGCTTTCGAGCCAGAGCCTCGCTACTGACTTGTCTATGGCGGCGGGGACTCCGTAGACTTTGGGTTCCAGCTTTCCTTTATTTTTCAGGAGGTATTCCGCGCAGAGAGCCTGGTTGGCGAATGTCATGTCCATGACCTCGGCGGGGTGGCCGTCAGCAGCAGCGAGGTTGACTAATCGGCCTTCCGCGAGCAGGTAGAGTCGCCGCCCGTCGTTCATTTTAAACTCCTCCACATTCAATCGTGCGGTCCGAACAGAGGCTGCTTGCTCACGGAGAGCTTTGACGTCGACCTCGACGTCAAAGTGGCCCGAGTTTGCCAAGATCACGCCGTCTTTCATTGCCCCGAAGTGTTCGGAGGTTATGATTTGGTTGCAGCCGGTGGCGGTGATGAATATGTCCCCTACCCTCGCCGCTTCTTTCATCGGCATTACTGAATACCCCTCCATCACAGCCTCCAAAGCCCTTATCGGATCCACTTCGGTGACCACGACCTTCGCTCCAAGCCCCTTGGCCCTTAGGGCTATGCCGCGCCCCACCCATCCGAAGCCCCCTACTACTACCGTCTTACCGGCAATCAGCATGTTCGTCGCACGCATCACACCTTCCAATGCCGATTGACCTGTCCCGTGTTGACTGTCGAAGAGAAACTTCGTGTAAGCATCATTCACCGCAATGACGGGGAATTTGAGGGAACCATCCTTCTCCATGGCCCTGTAACGATGCACGCCGGTTGTTGTTTCTTCGCAAGCCCCGATCATATCAGGAAGCAACGCTTTCTGCTCCGTATGGATAGCGACAGAGAGCTCTCCCCCATCATCGATCACTAAGCGAGGCTTATGCCCCAACACGCGAAGCAGATTCTCATGATGCTCCTCCGCAGTCACACCACGCCAAGCGTATACGTGGGCTCCGGACTTTGCCAGCGCCGCCGCCACATCATCCTGCGTCGATAACGGGTTGCTGCCCGTGATGGATACAACAGCACCACCCGCCTGGAAGGCCTCCCCTAAGACAGCTGTCTTCATCTCGAGGTGCATGCACATTCCAATGCAAAGCCCGCGAAATGGTTGTTCCTTCTCGAATCGCGCCTGGATCTTTCCCAACACGGGCATATGAGCCCGTGCCCACTCAATTTTCAGTTCACCTTGAGCGGCCAAAGACGGATCTTTTACTTTGCTCATCTAAGAACGACTTCCTACAACCTTGAGATCTTAACGATGTGGAATGATTGCTCTTAAGATAAAACGCTTCAGATCGCTCGCCGGAGAAGTAGGCGATTGGCGTTGCCATGCTAGCGGAAGTTCATCGGATCGTTTGACTTTTAACTTGACCACGTAACACTAGACTCGAAGCCCTTGTCGTCGATCTTAATCAAGAATTGTTCGTGGCTAGTGACTCAGAATCAAAGACGGGACGTGCTCCGTGATCACTCTGTGCTGATTCATGACGGTAAGGTTGAGGAGATCGGGAAGGGTATCCGCGGTTCGGCTGATGTGGAAATAGACGGCGGGGGCAAGATCGTTCTTCCAGGTTTGATCAATACACATACGCACCTCTCAATGGTATTGTTCCGTGGTTACGCAGATGATATGCAGTTACAGGATTGGTTGCAAAAGAAGATCTGGCCGCTCGAAGGTAGGTTGACTGGGGAGGCATGCTACCAAGGCGCCCTGCTTGGTTGTGCGGAGATGATTCTGTCTGGCACGACTACGTTCATGGACATGTATTTTCACATGGAGGATGTAGCGAGGGCGGTCGACGAGTCTGGGCTCCGGGCATTCCTATCGTACGGAATCATAGACCTGTTCGATCCCGCTAAGGCGAAGGCTGAGCAGGAAAAGAGCAGACAGCTTTTCGAGTTCTTTCGCAACCTCGGAAGTTCAAGAATCCGATTTGCGTTAGGCCCGCACGCTCCATATACGTGTTCGGCTGAGACTTTGCTTTGGGCGAAGAAATTTGCCGAAGAGAACGGCTTGATTTTTCACATTCACATTGCCGAGACCCGTAAGGAGCAGGCAGACTCCCAGAAACAGCATGGTACACGCGTAGTCGAGTACTTGGACAAGATAGGTGCACTTTCCAATAGGATGCTTGGGGCTCACTGTGTTTGGTTAACAAAGAGCGAGGTTGCTATTTTAGGGAAGGCAGGCGTGAGCGTTTCTCACTGCCCAGTCTCAAACATGAAACTGGCAAGTGGCGGGGTTGCGCCGCTTCCGGAGATGTTTGAGGCGGGAATCGCGGTTAGCTTAGGTACGGATGGAGCGGCGAGCAATAATTCTCTCGACATGTTCGAGACGATGAAGGTCTGCGCGTTACTGCATAAGGCGCATCGATGGGACCCGACGGTACTGAATGCCCAGAAAGTGTTGGACCTGGCTACGATTGGCGGTGCGAGGGTCCTTGGGATTGAAGATGAAGTGGGGAGCATCGAGACCGGAAAAAAAGCGGACATTATCCTCCTAGATGGGAAGATGCCGAACTTGAACCCTGTACATGGAAAGGAAACGATAGTGTCGGACCTCGTATATTCAGCCTCAGCGGCGAACGTCAACACAACCATCGTGGATGGTAAAGTGCTAATGCAGAACAGGCAGTTGCGGACGCTGAATCTAGAACAGATAGTTCAGAATGCAGGCGAGATTACGAGCAAACTGATTCACGCCTGACTGGTTCCACATTAAGCCAACCGCACTTCTTCAAGCTCCAAGAAACCCGACTGACCAGCCCAATGGCGCGCCGACTTTGTCACCAAAAGCCGCTTCTTGAACACCGGGCCTGCGAGAGTAAAGGTTTCAGCCTCGCCGCCTTCGAACGCCACGCTGAGACCATACTCCTTTCTGAGTTCTAGAAGCTCCTTCAGCTCCTTTGAGCTGAGTGTCTTGCCTAACCATTTCTCGTCGAGGCCAAGGGCGCTGCACGCGGTGACGATGATTTCGAATCCGGCTTCAATCTCGTCGCGCACTAGCTGCTCTTCATTCTTATGCCATAACGGCGCAAAGCTTCTCAGGCCGAGTTTTTCGCACAAATTGTCGAGCCTAGTCCGTTGATATTCGCTGGCGATAGCTCCCGATACAATGGCCTCGATCCCCGCCGATTTCTTCAGCCTCTCTAGTTCCCCTCCAAGGTCTTCAAGCTCCTCCTCCTTTACACCCGCCGTCGGGACATGAACCTGGGGGACGCCGATTGCCTCTGCCTGCAGGCTAGTCCATTTGACGGCGGGGTAGTGGAACATCCACGAATCCTGGGCCTCGGGGAAGACTGTGACTAGCCGTTCAACGTCCCAGCCTTGCAATTGTGCGTACCAGAGGGCGTATGTGCTGTCTTTCCCGCCGCTGAAGAGTGAGGCAACTTTCATGCTTCGACCTCAGAAGTCTGCGGGAGATTTGAACCTGAATTGATCTTGGTAGAGTTTTGATAATCGCTGCAGTGTATCCGCATCCTCAGGCCGTTTATCTTCTCTGAACCGAGTGATTCTGGCGAAACGGAGAGCGAAAGCTGATTTGTAGTGAGGGCTGTGTTGGATCTCATTAAACGCCACTTCCACAACAATCGATGGCTTCACGTAAACTGTGTAGTCTGTCTCCTTAATCTTCAGCCCGAGCAGCTTGGGAGTGATCGCCGTAAACTCCTGGTCGGTAAGGCCCTTGAAGGTCTTTCCTACCAGGAGGAATTCTCCCGACGCGTCATCTCTGACGGCGAGGTGATAGTTGCTTAACCAGCCCCTCCTCCTTCCCGAACCCCAATCGGCGGCCACAATGACAACATCCAATGTTTCGGCAGATTTGATCTTGAACCATTTCTTCCCACGAACCCCAGGCGTGTAGGTGCTCTTCAAATCCTTCGCCATGAGCCCCTCATGACCAGCCTGAATGGCAGCCTGCATCAACCTCTCCGCCTCGCCAGCGTCGCGGGTTACGATTCTTGTGACCAGCAACTCGGCCTCAGTTAGGCCACGAAGAATCTCCCACCTCTTCTCGTACGCGACATCGATCAGCAGCTTTCCATCTAGGTAGATCACATCGAACAGGAACAGCCTCAGGGGTATGCTCTTGACCATAGCGTCAATTTCGTGAACCCGACGAAACCTCCGCATCAGATCCTGAAACGGAAGCGGTTTGCCTTCTCGGCCGATCGCTACGATCTCCCCCTCAACTAGGTATTCGGATCCGCGAATGCGTTCGCGTGCAAGACGGACGATGTCGGGGATGCTCGTCGTGACGTCTGTGAGTCTTCTGCTGAAGATTCTTACGTGGTCATCCTTCCGGTGTATCTGAATTCTCGCCCCATCGTACTTGAACTCAAACGCCGAGACACCACCATGCTCCTTGATTGCGTCCCCGACTCCATCAGCCATTTCTGCCAGCATGGGTTTGATTGGGACAAAAAGCATCACCCCTACGCCTTCGATCGCGTCCCGTCCTTTGGTTAGGGCGCGTTCCGCAACGTTAGGCAGGCTTCCCAAGAGCATGTTTGCTCTCCTAACCTGCTCGGGTTTGATCGATGTGGCTTTCGCAATAGCGTCGAGAACTACTCCTTCGACCGCGCCGATTCTCATCTCGCCGAATACTATTCGCATCAAATAGTCTGAGTCGGTTCGAGGCAGACGGCTGAGGAGTGTGTTCATCAGCATTTCTTTTCGCTGCCTTGAGCCTGCTCCTGATGCGTTCGCGATCTTGTCGAAGGTTCGGTAAACCTCGAGGATCGTCACGGATGACTGGACTAGAGCGGATTGGCCTGTGTTTTTGTGAACTTTCCACACAGTTTGCCCGCCGACCTCGAGAACTCTCTCATCAGATTCGGGGAAAGGCCGTCCTGTTACGAATGACACGGCCGGTGCGATTTCATCTGGGTCGAGCAGCTTCAGAAAATTTACCAGGTACTTTACTTTCTCGGTGCGTTTGGTTGTGGATTCGAGTTTGCGGCAGAGGTCGGCGAACTTGGAGAACGGGGTCGGCAACTACGGAATTCCTCGCTGGTCCATCCAACTTGTCAGACTTGATTTCTCTTGTGAGTAGAACTCTCGCATTCTCTTAACCGCGACCTCAAGTCGGTCGGTTGAAAAACCACGTTCCGCGCAGAGGAATTGCTTGAGATCGTCTTCTTTGAGTCCTTTGAATTTGAGGTCATAATCATTGGTTATGGGTGGGTTTAGGAAGAGGTTGCGAATCTCCCGAGTTTCTGTCGGTAGCTGCTCTCGATACTCCGGCGGCAAGTCTTCGAGAGTTACGTATTTCTGGATAAGTTTCAGGGCTGTCTTCGGCCCGACCCCCTTTATGCCTTGATTGAAATCGGTTCCAACCAGAATTGCAAGATCGATCAATTGTTCCCTCGAAACTTGAAGGGCCTTCAAGAGTTCCTCAAGCTCGATGAGTTCAGGGATAAGAGGCCTTGAGATGCCTTTGCTGGGTAGGAATTCCTGCCCTGAGATCGTAACGTAGCGAACTAGTCGCGGTGCTCCAAAGAGGACTGAGTCATAGTCTCGACTATTGGCAGCCCAGACATCCCCTTTCCTCGCCATATGTGCCGCCTGGGCTTCCCCCTCCTCCGGGGCTTGAACGTAGGGGATTCCCAAGAGGGTTAGTACAGTCTTCGCGTCGTCCTGCATCGCTCTGTTAAGTGAATCCATCCTCACGGCTTTCTTCCACGCCGCCGAGTAGTCCTGCCGCTTCACGGCGTCTTCCCATTCCCTGCGAGCCTGATCCCTGTACTCGCGTCTGGCCTTCAAGGTCTTCATTTTGAGGTCCGGGGGTTTCCCGTC
>JBEKPE010000131.1:0-6133 GCA_049521055.1 Bathyarchaeia archaeon | reverse complement strand
TCTCAAACCCCGAGATTTTCGACCATTTTGAGAGGTGTTCAAAGCCTGATGGCCCTACGTCGGCGTTTCTGAGATAGTTTAGTAGCCAAGGCGCTTTAGGTAAGCTTCCGATCTCCTCCACCGGGAATAATTTGCCACTCATCTCTTTAGGCCACCAGCATTTTTGTTTCTCCTAGAAGTCGCACCTTCTTTTCTGCCACGGCCACAGGCAGGAAATCCAAATCGCAATTTGGTGTAAGATGAATATCGACAGGCTCCAAGCTCTCCCTTACGCGCGAAACAAAAGTCGTGAGCTCCTTTGGTGATTCGAGAAGAGAGTTCCTCCCATCAACACATCCGCACCCCAGGACTTTGTTGAAATCGTATTCCTTCAAACTGTCTATGGAAGTGGCATAGAAGTCTATTCCAATTGCATCTACAGGATAATCGAGAAGGGTTTCGATTACTTGGCTCGCGTCACCAAAGTAGGTCTGTATGATACTCTTCCCACTAATCCCATGGGCACAAGCCTCGTACGCGTGTTTCGTAATTTCCAACTCCGCCTTTGTTCTGCCGGGAGCGCAAATAGATGGTTCGTTAAACTGGAAATATTCATACCCTCTTTCTTGCAGAGCAGCAACTATCGCTCCCAAAGCCCGACCGAGATCGCTTATCAAGTCTGGGAGCGATGAGTAAGCTCTGTTCTCCGATAAATGAGCGAACGTGAATGGACCGGGAAGTATGGCTTTCTTATGTGAACCTTTGCCCAAGAGGTCGCTACGGAAGTATTGTTGGAAGTCATTGCTTTTGAGGGAGACTTTCTCGACGATTATTGGTTTTCGGTAGAAGCTGTTATTGTCGAACCATCGTGTGAGACTTCCAGGGTCAATCCCGCTTAGAAGCTGACTGAATGGTCTAAACAAGTCCTGCCAGTTGATTTGCCCATCGACGAAGGAATCTAAGCGGGAATCTCGCTGTAGCTGGACGAGTGCGTCGATGTCATGCTTGAGAACACTATCGACTTCAGCTTTGGGCAGATTTCCGCGCACAGCGGCCCGGGTTGCAGCAATGAGTTTCTCTGAACGCGGAAAAACGCCTGTTAGATGCACTTCCACCATGTTGAGTAACCCGACAAGTTTTCAAACCCGTCAGCCCGTTATTCCCATATTAATATTCTGAGGCTTGAATAATTCCAATAGGAATAACGGGTTTTCGGGCGAATCCACTCAATCAGTTCAACGCTTTGAAGAAGTACCGGGGCCACCTCGGCCAGTCCTTCGGTATTGTGCTTTCGAAGTCTACTTGTAGCTTCAGGCCAATCCTCAGGTCCTCAAGCTTAACGTATCTAATCATCCCCGGCAATTGCGGTCCTTCTGTGAGTTTTACGATCCCTACTGCATATGGAGCCAATGCTTGGAATTGAGTTGGTGGAAAGTGAATGATGGTGTAGGTTATCAACTCGCCTTTGCCTTGAAACTCAACCCAATCGAAATTGTATCCGAAGCATTTGCCGCATATGGCTCTTGGAGGCCACATGACGGCGTGGCATTTGCTGCATTTTACGCCCATCAGTTTTCTTTGACCGCAGAATCGATAGAAGTTCTCTATGATCGGCAGAATTACGCCATTTTCATCACGAATAAATGAATCCTTATCCGTTTTGGATTCAGTCATCGATGATGCCACCTAATCTCCCCTCTTGTAGATTTGCACGACTCCGGTCGAGGCTGACCCACCAACATTCTCTGTCAAACCTACCTCTGCTCCAGCCACCTGTCTTCGCCCCGCTTGGTTGGTCAGTTGGAGGTAGATCTCACACGCTTGGGCGGTGCCCGTAGCGCCAACCGGGTGGCCTTTAGCCTTGAGCCCGCCACTCGTGTTCGTAGGTAACTTTCCACCGAGATGTGTCACGCCCTCGTCTATTAGACGCCCCCCCTTGCCTTGTTCGCAGAACCCCAGGTCTTCATAGGCGATGATTTCAGCGATGGTAAAACAGTCATGCAACTCAGCCACATCAATGTCCGCGGGGCCCACACCTGCTCTTTTGTACGCCTGCTCCGCTGCGATTCTTGTTACTTTCATGCTGCTGAAGTTCTCACGGTCGAAAAGACTCAGTGTATCCTGAGCCTGGCCGGAGCCGATGACATTTACAGGGGTGTCCGTGAATCGCCTTGCTATTTCTGGAGATGTCATCACTAGGCAGCTGGCGCCATCTGACCTTGGGCAGCAATCATATAGCTTCAAAGGCCAGGCCACCGGTCGAGAGGTGAGAACCTCATCTACGGTTATACGCTTCTGGAAATGTGCCTTAGGGTTTAGGACCCCATGATCATGATTCTTAACCGCCACTTTCGCCATCTGTTCCTCGGTTGTTCCGTAACGATGCATATGGTCCACCGCCATCATACCAAAGATCCCTGGGAATGAGATTCCATGCCACTGTTCAAAAGGAAAGTCGGATGCCATGGCGAGAATTTCAGTGACACCGGTAGTGCTCACGTGAGTCATCTTTTCGACGCCGCCAACCAATACGACATCATACATCCCGGATGCTATGGCGAACAAAGCGCTACGCATAGCTACGCTAGATGAAGCACAAGCAGCTTCCGTTCGAAAGGCAGGAATTGGCGTGAGCCCAATCCAATCCAAGAACAAAGGTGCCACGTGAGCCTGGTGCTCATAGGAGTCGCTCATCATTCCGACGAATAAGGCCTTGACGTCTCTTCTAGGGTTCAGATTAGGACATTGATCGAAAGCGTCCTTCGCTGCCTCCGCGAAGAGTTCCCTAGTATAGAGACCCTCGCGAACACCAAATTTCGAAATCCCTGCTGAGACTATGCTAGCGATTGGTTTTGCCATTAGGGTGACATCCACTGTAATCTCTATTGTTGAACTCGATGGAGCGGCTGGCAATAATTGAAGATATTGCAAACCATTACAGAGAGGCCGTAAATTTCCCTAGGTTTTGTATCAGCTTAAATTCCAGATTAAATCTCTGCTAGGCGGAGAGGTTGCCTTCTGAGACGGGTAGGCATTGTTGGTGTTGGGCTTACCAAGCTGAGGTCGACGACGCCAGAGGTTTCCTACAAAGAGCTGACTTTCGAGGCCGCGGTTAAGGCTTACGCGGACGCGGGGGTTGACCCACGTCGCGATGTCGAAAGCTTCGTCTGCTCTTCCGAAGACTTCTACGAAGGCACCAGTATCTTTGATGAATATGTTCCTGACCAGATAGGCGGTGCCCTAAAGCCAGTCTGCACCATCTCGGCCGACGGGATGTATAGTCTAGCGACAGCGTACATGCAGATCCTCGCTGGATTGTTCGACATAGTGGCCGTGGAGGCTCACAGCAAAGCATCTGACATCGTGGACATTTCTCCCATTTACGATCTGGCTCTCGATCCTATTTACACCCGTCCTCTTGGATTGAACGCCAACTTCATCGCCGGGTTAGAAATGAACAGGTATCTGTACGGTAGTGGTGCAACTTCCCAAGATTGCAAGAGAGTCGTAGAGAAGAATAGAAGAAACGCCCTCTCAAACGAATTTGCTATGAACTCAGCGAACCCTGAGTCTACTAGTAACCGCCCCGACTCAATTTCAGATCCTCTCACGAATAATGACCTAGCGCCGCTTGCGGATGGCGCGGCAGTCGTAGTTCTTGCCGCAGAGGATGCAGCTAGGAGCTTGCGCGAAGACCCAGTTTGGATAAAAGGAACCGGGTGGGCGTCAGATAGTCCGACCCTGGAGACGCGTGATTGGGATAAGGCAACTTACGCTGAGCTGGCATCTAGGCAAGCTTACCAACAAGCGAGAATTCACGACCCGGCTCGCGAAATCCAATTTGCAGAAATTGACGACACGTACTCTTACAAAGAACTTCAGCATGCTGAAGCGCTTGGTTTGGCTGGGAAATCCAAGGCGCATAAGATGCTCGAGCAAGGCGTTTTCGACTTGGGTGGCGGATTGCCCGTCAACCCGTCAGGAGGTAGCATAGGAATGGGCCATACTCTAGAAATGAGCGGATTAGTGCGAGTAATTGAACTCGTGAAGCAACTGCGAGGAGATGCTGGAAAGCATCAAGTTCAAGGAGCTCAAACAGGAGTAGCGCTAGCTTGGAGAGGCGTTCCAACCACTAGCGGCGCAGCCATAGTACTCAGCAATAAGTGAAGATTATGTGCGCAAAGAAACGTGTCGCAGTCGTCGGCGCTGGGATGACCAAATTCATGCGTCGGGCACAGGAAACCGGGAAGGAGCTTGCATTCGAAGCGGCAAAACAAGCGTTAGACTCATGCAACATGCGGATCCAAGATATTGATTCCGTAGCGCTTGGCAGCGCCCCCGACGCCTTCGATGGAGTTCATATGAAAGGCGAGTATCTGCTCGACGGCGCAGGTGGATGGCACAAGCCTTACTCAAGGAACTACGTGGGAGGAGGCACTGGGGTTTTCAGCCCGATTCACGGCTGGTTCCATGTCGCCTCGGGTCTGTATGACACGTGTCTAGTGGTAGCGGAGGAGAAGATGTCTAGCTGCCTACCGCACCCTCAGGCCGCTTTCCTAACAATATTCGACAATATGATCGAACGACCGCTTGGCCCCAATCTAATATGGATATTTGCGCTGGAAATGCAACGATACATGCAGCGACACAATATTCCCAAAGAACAGATCGCGCAAGTTGCAGTCAAGAACAAGAGAAACGCACTTGACCACCCCTCAGCGCAGATCGCGAAGGCGGTCACCCTTCAAGACATTCTAGACTCAGAAGTCTTAGCTTGGCCCGTCCAAAGGCTAGACATTAGTCCCGTAAGTGACGGGGCGTGTGCAGTAGTCCTCGCCTCGGAGGATGTCGCGAGGCGAATCACGGATTCCCCCGTTTGGATTGATGGAGTCGGATGGAACCTCGATACGACCTATTGGACAAACCGTGACCTATACTTCCCGAGATACGTCGCCAACGCTGCACGCATGGCCTACGGAATGGCAGGGATTAGCAACCCCCGTAAACAGATTGACTTCGCGGAACCTTACGATCCGTTCGACTACAAAGAGTTGCATCACATGGAAGGACTGCTTCTGTGCCGTAAGGGTGAGGCGCCGAAGCTTACGGCGGAGGGAGTCACGGAGCGTGACGGTAAGCTTCCCATCTGCCCCTCTGGAGGTCTCCTCGGAGTAGGCAACCCCATCGCGGCTGCGGGATTAATGAAGATCTGCGAACTATTTTGGCAACTTCGCGGGGAGGCTGGAAAGCGGCAGGTTGCTGGTGATCCCAGGACCGCGGTCGCGCAAGCGTGGGGAGACCTGATGCAGATCGGAACTGTAGTTGTGATGCGTTCATAGAGACGGTTTATCTTGAGTAAGAAGCAACCAAACGAACCTTCGGGCACAGCACTGAAGGAGGATGATATCGAACGCCAGAAAGTCCTAACAGTGGCCTATCAACCTAAAGTGAAATACGCATGGGCAACGGGGATCGCCATAGGTCGATTTCTCAAGGGGCTTAAGGCCGGCGAGATTCTGGGCACGAGATGTGAACATTGTGGACGCGTGGTAGTTCCACCTCGAATATTCTGTGAGTGGTGCTTCAAGAGATCGGATTCTTGGGTGAAGCTACCGGATACAGGTATAGTCAACACGTTCTCCGTCTCCTACATCACAGCAGACACGACACGGGTGAAAACGCCCATCATCCCAGCAGTTATCGGAATAGATTCCACAACAAACGCCGGTTTCCTCCATCTCATAGGCGGAGCAAAACCCGACGATGTCAGAATAGATATGCGCGTGAAAGCCGTCTGGCTCGACCCATCACAGAGAAAAGGCTCGATCACAGATATCAAATATTTCGCGCCACTCAGGTGATGCACATGAGCTCTGAACTCAGAGTTGAAGGGGATTTCCCAGTACATTTTCGTTACACTGCAGGATTGGCAGGCGAGCGGTTTCTGCGTGAGATCAAAGATAACGGACGGCTAGTTGCGGCAAGATGCCCGAAATGTGATCTTAACTATCTTCCTCCTAGAATTTACTGCGAACGTTGCATGTCAAAGCTTGAAGAGTATGTGGCCGTAGAGAATACCGGCACCGTTGATACGTTCACCGTTTGTAGACAGGACTCAGATGGAAAAGACTTACCTCAACCCGCAACGGTCGCC
>JBEKPE010000130.1:0-6137 GCA_049521055.1 Bathyarchaeia archaeon | reverse complement strand
CAATGAGAGCGTGGTGTTCGGAACCAACCTCTTCATGGACATCATATCGGAGGAGATCTCAGCCTTAGTTGCCAGCATCGGCTGCATATACTCCGCGAACTTCGGCGACGATTACGCCATGTTCGAACCCGCACACGGAAGCGCCCCACGATACAAAGGGAAGAATAAGGTAAACCCAACAGCCACCGTCCTAGCGGGAGCCTGGATGCTGGATTATCTGGGGGAGAAGAAGCAATCCGAGGCCATATTCAAAGCAACCCGAGAAGTGATAGCGGAAGGAAAGAAGGTCACATACGACCTTGGCGGCAACGCCAGCCTATCCGAAATGTCAGACGCCATTGCAGATCGAGCACGAAAGTACTTGTGAGGCCGATGAAGCCGGCCGACTATGGCACCCGGAGCATACTTCTACCCAAACCGCAAGCAATCGCCGATTTCCATTCATAATTTGATTGGGAAACGTAGGCCTCGATGGGGGCGAGCCTGGAATGGGTTTTGACGCGCCCAATTACCACTTTCAGGATCGAACTCGACTGCAATTAACAGTACTACAGCCTTGATTGAATGGATGGAGCGTCCGAAAACGCATATCTGTCGGTATGGCTGATTATCGAACGAACCCATATGTCATCCGCCCAAACCGAAGAGAAAGAATTCTCAGACGAAGAGCTTGAAGAAATAATCGACATGAAAGCCCCGACGGAGTTGGTTAAGGAATTCGAGGCAATTGTGAAAGAGAGCCCCCTACTCGTTACGGGCCTGGTATTCGCCTTTGGAATCCTCTTAGGCGTCTCACTCTCATCGGGACGAAGAAGACGCTGAAAGGTATTCTTTTATTGGTTGAACGTTGAGCTTACGCGTGGCGTAGATTTTGCCGAAAAAGAAAGACGTACCCAGCGACGTCCCGAAGTACATGAAGAGCCTTAGGAAAGATGTTGACAGTCGGCTGATAGATTTGAAGGCGGAGATGGATGATGTCCAGAAGAAGGCGGTGAAGACGATGAAGGAACGGCCGATGCTCGCACTTGGAATCGCGTTCATTGTTGGGATGGCATTCGGCATCGCCCTAGCAAAGTCAGGAGACTAGGCGTTCGCATTGCCCGAGCCCGAAAAACCAGCTCTAGCCGAGAAACTCGTGAAGCTAATTCTACGCGAAGCCCTCGGAGGCGTCGCCAAACCTGTGGAACATTTTGTCAAACGTCTGGTCCGCTCAGTGGCCTTGATTCTGGGCGGCATCGTGATCGCCGTGATTGGAATTGCCTTTGTCGCGGTCGGCGCCGTGAGGTGGCTCAGCACCCTAATGCCAACTTGGCTAGCGTGGGCGATTGTAGGAATAATGCTCCTACTGATCGGAGTAACGGTTACTACAACGGCTTACGCGAGCGGACGGAGTTAAACCAATCATACGAGTCGTCCACGACTAGACATAAAACTGCCCAGGTACCTACGTGGGCAGAGAACGCCCTCTTCCTCGGCCGATTCTGAATTCGGATATACCGACACCCAGAAGCGTAATGGCGGAAAAGAGCACGTCCAACACTGTGAAGTTCTCGTGTAAGACCGTGATTGAGATTGCCACCGCCAAAACTGGCATGATGAAGAGAAGCACGTAAAGGCTGAAGACTCCGGTTGTTTTAAGGACCTTGTACCAAGCGACTAATCCGACACAGTAGAGAAACGATAGCATCACTAAGGCTATGATGACGTCGAACGAGAGCGAGGTCGGCCAGTAGCTTCTCTCGAATAGTATTGCAACCACCGTCAAGAGCCCGCCTCCCACAACGAAAGTTAGAGCTACGATTTGTAGGGGCGGATACTTACTCAGCAGCCGCTTTCCCATAATGCCTGAGAATGCGTATGATGCCCCTACTCCGACTTGCATGATGTTTCCTAGGAGTTGCGACCTCGCTAGATTGCTCAGGTCACCACCGGTCGAAAGCAATGCCACGCCTGTCATGGCTACGATCATACCGGCGACTTGTTGCCAACTCGCACGCTCCTTGAAGAAGGCGAATGCTAGAACTAGTGCGAACATAGGTGGCGTTGACTGGAGCACGCTACTGACAGCCGCGGTCGTATACTCCAACCCAATATTCTGAAGAAAATTTGGGACAAATATCTGAACAACCGAGAGCCCAACCAAGATAGGCACATCCCGTCGATCGAAATGGAAACCCTTCTGGGAGGGAAGGAAGAAAGCGAGAGGGACGATGAGAGTAGAAGAAAGTATGAAACGGAGGGCGCCGACCGTGAGTGGGGGCAGTTCGGTGAGAGTGATTCTTATGAGGGTGAAGGCGGATGCGAAAACGGTTAGGGCTACTGCGCTTAGGACTAGTTCCCTCGCGTTCAACTCAACACATCAATTAGAGCGTCGCCCGAGTTAAGGTGCGGCATTCTCGGTTGATAGGAACCGAATGATCTTTCCCGCCCCAAGTTTCTCAGTAACGATCTTCTGTTCCTCTGTGTTCAATGGTTTGTATTTGAGATGGGTCTCAGTGACGCCCGCGTAACGGCCTGCGACTAGGTAGGCGCTTGCGTTCTTCTCTTTGTAAATGGTTATGGGCTTGTGAACGGCAGCCGCGTCCGTGCCGGCATAGAGGTAGGTGATTGCGTCGTCATACTTCGCCTTGTCTTCAATCTTAAACAGCACCACGTTAGTGTCGTCGGGTTTCATGCGGCTTTGACTTACTAACGAGGGTAAAACTGTTACGGAGTTATGCATAGGCTTTCAGTTAAGCAAACGGTGAACGAACTCGATTGAAAGGGGAGATGCTGAGTGAGTTGTTAGAGGTGACTATAAGCGTGAGTTCACTCGCAGTTTTCCATGGAAAAAGACAAACGCAGGCCGATCGTGCGCGAAACTGATTCTACTCTTTTCTCTTCGACAATGTAACGGCCATGACACGAGCTTGGTCGCACGCATCTTCGCAACGGTCCGCAGTATTCTCAATGGCTTCCAAGAATTGGCTGAGCAGAATAATCGACCCCACATGTACCCCATCTGTCTCTATATCTTTGAAGATGCCCCGTGCTTTCTGATGTAGCCCATCAACCTTCTCCTCCAACCTTTCGACCTGATCGGCTGCTTTCAAAGATGCGTCAAGATCACCGTCCATAAGTTTCTCCACAGTGTCGGTAACGCGTAATGTGGCCTCGGTGGTCGTGGAACACATTTCCACCAAAACGTCTTGAATTTGCTTAGGCATTTTGGAGAGGTCGAACATGACAAGTATGCAGCTTCCTTCGTGTGCCCAATCGGTTATCCAATCAAGCTGCCTACCCAGACGCATCAGGTTGACCCGGTCATCGGAAGGCAACTCTCCACGTGCAAGTTCCTCTATAATCCGGCTTCGCAAGACATCTGCTTCATGCTCCCTCTGCTCAAGCAAGTGGAAGTTCTTTCCTAACTCCTCCTTCCTACCATTGATGGCATCCTGGAGGCATTTTTCCAGTAATTCAACGGTAACTGTAGTCATTTTGGAATGCTCAAGGACTAAGCTCATCGCCTTCACGGTTCGACGCGCCAACAGCCAACTCTCTAATGACATCTCATGACACCTCAATCATCATTATGGATCATTGTGCAATGGACTACCTACTCCAGGCTGATCTCTTTCTCCAATCCTTCTGCGGGACGGTCGAATAAGAGCATATGCGCATCATCAAAGGATACCATAACGCTCTCACCTACTCTGAAGCCAGTACTGTATTCCGCAGTGGACTCTTCAGCAATGACGTCAATTCCCCCTTCAACCTCGACAACGTAACGGTTCAGGTTACCCAAGAAAGTGACCTGTTTGATAAGCCCCTTCCATCCCACTACAGTTGGTGTTGTCAATGAGACGAACTCAGGGCGAATCGATAAGATCACCCTCTGGCCAACTTTTTCTCCAAATCCCGAAACTCTGATTGTGTAGCCTTTGATGTCCACCGTACACTTCGAGCCATCAGTTTCCAGCACTTTTCCTTCTAGAAGATTGGTTTCGCCAACGAAATTTGCTGTGAACAGGTTCCTAGGTGAAGTGTAAACTTCGGAGGGTCTACCGACCTCCACAATTCGGCCACTTCTCATCACTACCACACTGTCGGCAATAGACAATGCTTCCTCTTGATCGTGGGTCACATGGATTACGGTCAGGCCGAGGTCCGAGGCTAGCTTCCGCAGCTCATATCGTAATTCCGCCCTGACGATAGCGTCCAAGGCTCCGAGTGGTTCATCCAGTAGGAAAAGGTGAGATCCGGTTGCAATGGCTCGGGCTACTGCTAGCTTCTGTTGCGCACCGCCGCTCAGCTCCCTTGGATAAGCCTTTGAGCGATCTCGCATGTTAATGAGGTCTAACATTTCGTTTGTAACGGTTGTTATTTCAGTCGATTCTGCATGTCTAACCGCGAGCCCGTAGGATATGTTATCCCTGACTGACATATGTGGAAAGAGAGCAACATCCTGGAACACGTAGCCAATCCTCCTATCTTCGATAGGGAGTTGTTCAACGGACTCCCCGTCGATGAGAATCTTGCCGCTGTCTGGTTTGTTAATGCCTGCGATGCACCGGATCAATGTGCTTTTGCCGCAACCGCTAGGGCCGAGTATGCACACGTACTCTTTGTTTTCAACGTGGAGTGAGATGTTGGTTAACGCTTGAATATTTCCGTAGCTTTTCGATACTCCAACTAACTCTAGCTCTGGCATGTTACGCTACCTCCAACTCCTTCCTCAAGCCCTCCGCTGGATACTCGAAGACTAGAGCATCGCTCTCAAGGAAACCTACTAACACTTCTTCGCCTACGTTGAAAGCGCCGTCGTCGCTTTCAGCGAACTGGCGTGAGGCAATTATGTCACCGTTCGAAATGCGAATCAAGTACTCCTTGGAATTTCCAAGGAATCTGACGCTCCGAATCTCGCCTTTGAAGACATTGTCCATTTCAAGCCGGTCGCGGGATATTCGAACGCGTTCCTTTCTCAAAGCTAAGACAACTGGGTCGGTGAGTGTCAGAGTTTTTGAGGGTGCTTGGATTGTGAGACCGCCCCTTACGTTAATCAACGCGGTCTCCCCCACCGTTGTGTCCACTATGCCTTCCAGGAAGCTTGCTCCACCAATCAAGTTGGCCACGAAGATGCTTGCAGGCCTTCTGTAGACCCTGCGTTGTGGCCCATAATCTTGGAGTTTTCCGTTTCTCAGAATCATAATTTCGTCACCAACGCTCATGGCCTCATCTTGGTCATGGGTCACGTGTATGGCTGTGAATCCCGACTGTTTCACGAGATCTCGAAGCTTGTGGCGAAGGTCTAGTCGTAGTCGCGCGTCCAGCGCTCCGAGGGGTTCGTCGAGTAGCAGTAGGCCTGCCCCTGAGGCTAATCCCCTTGCCAAGGCGACCCGTTGCTGCATACCGCCGCTGAGTTCGTTCGGTAACGCTTGGGCGCGCCACGACAGTCTCACCAAATCCAATGCAGTAGAGGCAGCCGCTAATGCGATTGAAGCAGGTTTGCCTTTAGCTAATGGACCGAAGGCTACGTTCTGTAGAACGGTCATATGCGGAAAGAGAGCATACTGCTGTGGAACGTAGACCGCGTTTCGATCCTGCGCGGCTACATTGTTGACAGGTTTTCCATCAAAGTAGATCGTGCCTTCGTCAGGTTTTAGGAGACCGGCCAAAAGTTTGAGAAGTGTTGTTTTGCCGCTTCCGGTCGGTCCGAGAATGCACAGGTATTGGCCGTCACTGACGTCAAATGAAACTCCGTCCAGAGCTACATGTTTGCCGAAGTTCTTCGTTACGCTGACAAAGCTCACTCTGGGCATGTTCTATGCAACTTTCCTGGTTGAAATGCGGATAGCGATCAGCCGAAGGATGACCAATGCGAAAAATGAAGTTGCTACGAGAAAACCGACTCCCAGCGCGCGTTCCGCCGGAGTCACTGCCACTTTCCCCGTAATCCAGCTAACTAGTAGTATGGGTGCGGTTTTGAGGTTTACAGCAACTGCGGACGTAGCACCGGTTTCGTCCACACTCCTAGTGAAGACTAAGATGGCTCCGGATAGCAAAGAATACTTTGTGAGAGGCAGTGTTATTTTTCGAAAGACTCGGAATGGCTGGGCGCCTAATGTTTTTGCAGCGTCCTCAAGTTCTGGCGCTATTCC
>JBEKPE010000129.1:0-6239 GCA_049521055.1 Bathyarchaeia archaeon | reverse complement strand
TCCTTTGCAAGATTTTCAATCTCTTGCCTACCGACGAGCATATCTGCCCCAGCAGATTTCGCTCGTGTCGCCAAGTCCCCAGAGGCGATTACACAAACTTTCAGAGCTTTCTCAGGAGGATTAGGCAGTGGGATGGCTTCGTTGATACGATTCTCGGGTTTCTTCAGGTCAACTTCGCGAAGTCGTACGACTAGGTCGATGGATTGAGTGAACTTTTTCTTGGTTAGACTCTTTCGTAACTCACCGAGTGCCCTAGATATCTCGTCTTTAGCAAGTGGCAACGATTAGACCATCTAGACAATTTTCTAAGTCACGATTTCCCCTGACCCATAAAAACGTTTCAGATCACGGTAACGTGTCATCTACGTTTGGTCTGAAGGGCTATTTACTTTCATTTGGTGGGTTTCCTAAGAACTATCAGCGATAGGACAATGGTCGAGACTAGGAGCAGAAAAGAGAGCAAGCCCACAATGTCCCATACCATTCCGTAAGGCTCAGGTAACGATACTGGTGGAATGTTGTTCGGTCTAAGTGCAATCCCTATGACAATTAGCGCAATGAATAGAAGCGATAGCCCCAAACAAAGCATAGCGCACGAGCGTTCTTTCCTATTTTCGGACAAGTGTACTTATCCCAGTTTTCCTTGGGGAATTCGCGCGTTGGAGGTTTGGGGCTTATTCGGGGGGTATCGTTTTTAGCGCCAGTGAGAGGTCGAGGCCCTGGCGTTTGTGGTAGGCCCACGAGGCGAAGTATATCACGAATGCCAGGATGATAACGCTGGCTGTTAGGTAGTATCCGAATTGGGTCGGTACTGCCGCTGCGGGGGTTATGAATCCAAGGTATCCTTCCCAAGCGAACGCTATTGCAGTTATGATTCCCACAATGGATACGACCGGTAGTCCTGCAAGTTTCCACCTTACGAATCCGGGGGATTGGCTGAAGAGATCTTTCTTGACAAATGGGAAGATCGCTAACGCAAGCCCCGGGACGACGTAGCTAACGTCCCAGATCACGGTTCCCATTGTGAAGGAGCCAGACCAGCCTAACAAGAAGTAGACGACTTCGGACAGTATGCCGAGCACTACGACGGCTATGATGGATAGATGTGGCGTACGGAAACGCTCGCTTATGTCCGCGAACTTAGAGGGGATTACTCTGTCAAATGCCCATGCGAACATGTACTTGCTCGCTATCCAAAAGTAAGCGAAGATCGGAGCCAAGGATCCAAGTAGATATGTGATGAACATGAGATAAATCAGAGCGGTGTTTGGATATGCGGCTACGGCTAGCATCAAGGGCTGTGACGGTGGGAAGGGCAGAGCGAACTTGCCGTTGTCAAACGCGTAGCCGACCGCGTACATCCAGTTCGCACCGACCGCGTTTAGGGTAAGGGTTGATGTTATGCTCCAGTATATGATGCCGAACAATAGGGACAAGAACAGGGCGATTGGAATTGATTTTTTGACGTTCTTGATTTCTCCTACGAAGGCGTTTGTGTAATTTCCTCCTAAGAGAAAGAGTGATGCGAGTGGAAGCGCCACGACGATAGAAGCGAAGCCTGGGGGCGATGCCGTGAAGCCTGCCGACTGCCCTGAAGATTGGAGCGCTTGGTATGTGGCGTTGTTTCCGAAACTGGGGACTAAGAGGGTGTTCCAGTTGGAGGAGAACGTTTGCGGATTAACGGTTGCGAGGATGTACCACATTAGCAATATTCCGACTACGGCGGCTATCCAGGAACCGTACATGAGGCCCTTGATGAATCTGGATCCGAATATGGAGAACATGCCAAACAGAACCGTAAGGAGAATTGAAAGCTCAATGGTTCCAACCGAGCCTCCGAGGAAGCTACCGAGATTAGTCAATGATGGCGAGTTCCCGATTAATCCAAGTGACGTCAAGGAAATTGAAAATGCGTATGAAAAGGGCGCTACTCCAGCTCCCACAAAGGCGACGAAAAGGACGATGAACATGTACACCAAACCCCATGCAAAACCAATTGCGGGGTGGAAGATTCTGCCGACCCAGACGTAATCGTTTCCCGTCCTCGGCATTACTATTGCCATGACCCAATATGCAACCATTAGGAAAATGAAGGGAATAGCCGCAACTACCAGAGAGAGTGGAAGGTTGGCGCCTCCGGTATTTCCGTAGAACCAAGCGAATTGGACGGTCGTGAAGATAAGTGCGAACACCATTGCGCTAGAGAAGAGCAACGCATCTAGTGCGCCGAATTCTCTGACGAAACCAGTTGCATTCCTAACGAAAACTTTGGATGATGCCAAACCCGTTCAGTATGTACGGCAAGTACTGTATATATAACATTAACCAGCTCCATACCAAGCTTTCCCGCGCCTAGGAGCCTGGAAACAAGACCCTTCGCTTCAATCCCCACCTACTCGGTAAAGCTCACTCGCATTTTCTGAAAGGATTCTCGCCGCTTTCTCATTAACCTCATCCTCATCGAAAACATTTCCCTCAAGGAATTGAGTGAAACATTTCTCGAGAACCCGTTTCCCCAGTTTGGCGCTGAACCAGAATATTTCTGGGACACCGAAACCATCTGACCCATACATAACCTTCGAACTAGGGGAGATCTCCAAGATTTCCATCAACCGTTGATGGCTGACGGGGTTTAGGAATGGAATGGTTAGGGAGAAGTCGAGGAAGACGTTCGGAAGGACTGATGCCATGTAGGCGGCGTTCTGGTTGTTTGGGAAACCGGAGTGGACAAGAACAACCGTGGCGTGTCGGACCTTATCGTCGCTAAGAAGCTCGAACAACAGCCCCGGATCACATTGGTCCAGCAATATCTCGTAGTCCCCCACACCAGTGTGAATCTGCATCGGAACGTCCAAGTCGATGGAGAGCTCCAACGCTCGAACAATCAGAAAGTCGCGTAGCATCTTCACTTTGGGGCCAAACCACGCCTGCTCGGCATTGCCTCGCCGTGCTGCTTGAAAATCACTCTTGGCAGTATTCTCTTCTACTCGCCGTATCTTTAGGCCAGTTCGATAGGCGATTATGGTCTTTAGCCCAACAAATCCCTCGCCCTCGACCGCCTTACGGATTCCCGAATCGAATCCTGAGCAAAAGCCCTCAAATGAATCATGTTTTGCCAACAATTCGTTAATCAGAGGTTCGAGCCGAAATATCTTCACAACGTTAGCTGGAAAATGCTGCAAATCTTCGTCGGTCAGTGGAGGATAAGCTCCGTCCATGACGAGGCCCTCAAGCCCAACGTTCTGAAATAGCTCCCGCACGTATGAGTCGAAGTCTTGGGCTCTGGCGCTTCGGGCATTGGCGACTGCCTCTAGGTCAGCCTTACAGTGAAAGAATTCAGAAAGCCACCGAACCATCAGGTTGGAGTATGGCTGCTGCTCATCCATAGCAGAAAGTCTACTCTTAGATCTTTGGAGTTGATCGAGAGATGGTTTGAATTTTCCGTCTAGAAAATTTGGGGGCGCCGCGAGAATGTTCGAGTAGCGTGCAAACTCGTTCCGACCCATGACCTTTGGTGAGCTTAGGTACGAATGACAATGAGCATCCACGACCGGTAGCTTGGAGAAATCAAGCAAAAAGCAACTCACTTCCGAGTTGAAAGTGCATCAACTTCTAATAACACCGACGGAAGGTCCCGAAATGAGAGCATTGCGTAAGTTCACTTCAGGCTTGGTTGTCTCAGCGAACCCTGTAGCATCAAAGTCCGGCTTGAGTGCTCTAAAGAACGGAGGCAATGCTGTAGATGCAGCCGTAACCGCCGCACACACTCTCGGCGTGGCAGCGCCAGTTTTCTCTGGAATCGGTGGAGGCGGATTTGCGCTAATCTGGCTCGCGCGGGAAGAGACAGCCGTCTTCGTTGATTTTCGCGAAAAAGCTCCATCAAAGGCCACGGAAGAGATGTTCAAGCTAACGAGTTCGGGGAGGGTCGTCCGTGAGGAGAATGCAGTTGGCTACAAGTCCGTGGCGATTCCGGGAGCGATCGCTGGCCATGCCTTGATGCTAGAGAAATATGGGACGGTGAAAATGAGAGACACGCTTGAGCCAGCCATCAGATGTGCCAGAAGAGGATTTCGCGTGGGTAGGGCGCTTGGTTTCACGTGGAAACTAAGCGTAAACAAACTCAAGAGGTTCGACGAGTCCAGGAAAACGTACCTCAATAGAAGCCGACCTTACCACCAAGGTGAGAAGGTTGCACTCCCTTCTCTCGCGAAAGACCTAGAGACAATAGGGCGTGGGGGTGTGGGAGAATTCTACTACGGGACCATCGCGAAGAAGATCTGTGACGACATGACGTCAAACGGCGGCCTCGTAACTTCCACCGATCTGGAACGGTACAAGCCCACGCTACGGGAAACGCTTCGCGGATCATACGAGGACTATGACATTATCACCGCACCGCCGCCAAGTTCTGGTGGAGCAATAATTCTGCAATCGCTCAATATGCTGGAGAACCATACTCTGAAGCGTTTCGGGCATAACTCCACTCAATCATTGCACATAATCGCAGAGGCCTTAGCAAGAAGCAATCTGAGTTGTAGAACACGGATTTCCGATCCTGATTTCACTGAACTCCCTATAGGCACGTTGATTTCGAAGGAATTCGCGAAAGAACTCGGATCGACGATTAATCCGAACAGAGCCTCAATTCCAACCGAGCGGACCGGCTACCCTTTGATGCCCGCCTCGAATACATCACACTTAGTGGCAATCGATTCTGAGCACAATGTGGTATCGATGACGGAGAGCGTGGAATGCTATTTTGGCTCAGGAATCACTGTTCCCGGTACTGGCATGATTTTGAATGACACGATGCATGATTTTGAGCCTAGGCCTGGGATGGCAAATTCCGTAGCTCCGTCGAAGATACCTATGAGCAGTATGAGCCCCACCATCATCCTGAAGAACGGCCTGCCAACCATGACGGTTGGATCGGCCGGAGGCCCAAGAATCGTATCCTCGATCTTGCAGGTGCTTTTGAATGTGCTAGAGTTCGGAATGAGGTTGCAGGATGCGGTGGCAGCGCCAAGGATCCACGTCCACGGAAACCTTGTACAACTGGAAAATACCGTAGCGGGGAAGACTGCGACGGAACTCCGTAAGATGGGGCACTCGGTTGAAGTTAGGAAACTGATGGGAAGTGGGGATCCAGGGTTGTATTTCGGCGGTGTCCATGCGGCGCAACTCTCACAAGAAAATAGCCTAAGCGGCGCAGCGGACCCAAGAAGAGATGGCCTCGCGATCGGCATACCTTGACCAGTCGATCTGACTGCAACGTGAGGAAACATTCAGATTAATAGCGGGCGCCGCAGCCATAGGGCGAGGTAACTGTCCTTGTCAGAAATGAAAAAGTTCAGAATAACAGGTGAAATAAAGAAAGGCCTCTCAAAGATCCCTTTCTCAGTGGAATTCAGCGCTCTCAAGAAGGAACATGCCCTCCAACGGCTTTACGCAGAGATGGGAAGCAGGCACAGAGCGCGCCAATTCGAGATTAAGGTAAAGGACATTCAGGAATCGAAACCAGAGGCCGAAGCCAAGGCATAGAGAAATGGCATCGTCACAGGTCAAGGAAGAGGATGTCGTACGACAACTCGCGTCAGAAATACGTATCCTTGAAGGATCTATAGGTGTCCTGCAATCCCGGCTCGATATCGTTCGCGCCGCGATCAACGAAGTCACCTTAGCCTATAACACCCTTGAAGGAATGAAGAAACTCCAGAATGGAGAGGATACGCTTATTCCGGTTGGTGCGGGCTCATACATTAGAATGCAAGTGGCTGACTCGAAGAAACTTGTTATGGGCATAGGGGCTGGCGTTGCGATCGAAAAAGACGTGGAGAGTTCCGTGGAGGAATTAAAAGGTAGACTTCAAGATCTGGACAAGGCGAGGACATCCATCCAACAACAACTCGACCAGACAGCCTCCCGATACCAGCAGGATCGAGAAGCTATCGAAGAACTACTAAGGCGACAACCCCAACAGCCACGAAGCGCTAGTTGAAGCCACAACAGATTAAGACATAATCCAACAGAGCCCTCGCTTGTGCCGTGAGACTTGTTCGAGAAGCTGAGATCAGGCGTTAGCAGCCTAGTTCAAAAGATATCACAACGGGAATTAACCGACAAAGACATCGGACAAGTGCTCGACGAGTTCCTCCTCGTTTTAGTCCAGAACGACGTCGCTTATGAGGTTGCGCAGAAGATTTGTGATGGCTTACGACAGAAGCTTGAGACTACTCAGG